>JBDTOZ010000447.1:0-5105 GCA_039932995.1 Acidobacteriota bacterium
GTTGGCGGTTGGCGGTTGGCGGTTGGCGGTTGGCGGTTGGCGGTTGGCGGTTGTACAGCCGGTGAGCTTCTGGAGAGATGCTTTTTTATGAGTGTGCTTCACGACCAGTGGAACGACATTCACACTTCATCATCATCATTGCCCTCCGACTCGCGTAGGCGCGGACAGCGCGGCGTGCCCCCGCCAACCGTCAACCGCCAACCGCCAACCGCCAACCAACCCATCACTCGTACCGCAATGCCTCCGCGGGCGTCAGTCGCGAAGAGAGCCAACTCGGGTAGAGCCCGCAAAGTACCGTGAGGGCGTAAATCGTCGCAAGGGCGGTCAGGAAGCCGGCCGTGAACGCGAAGGGCGTGACCAGGGCGAAGACGCCCAGCACGGGCAACTGCAGGACGATGACGCTGCCGGCCAAGAGGGCGATGGTGGTCAGCAGCACCACCTCGATCAGGATCTGCCGGTTCACTCGCCTTCCGGACGCACCCATGGCGCGGCGCAGGCCGATCTCGCGCGTGCGGCGGGTCACGTTCTGCCACAGCACGCCGGTGAGCCCCAACGCGACCATCGAGATCAGGAACAGTCCCACGATTCCTCCGGCCACCAGCGGTGAGAGCCGTGCGCGCAACGTGTTCGTGCGCATCTGATCCATGTGTCGCACGCGGAAGGAGATCTTCGGGGCCACCTGCTGGAGACGGGCCACCAGTTGCTCTTCGAACTGGGGGTCCGTGCCGGGATGCACACGCAGGAGGATGTGGCTGCCCAGCCGTCCGTACTTTCCGGTCGGGGAGATGCGGAAGAACATCATGTTCATCGGCATCGAGACTTCCCCGTCTTTCCGGTACGGCTCGACGACCCCGACCACCCGCGTGAAGACACCCTCTTCTTCCTCGAGCTTCTGTCCGATCGGATCGGCGTCGCCCCAGATGGTGCGCGCGGTGTTGGCGTCCACCACGATGGGCTGGTTCTGGGCCGCGTCGTCGGTGGCATTGAACCACCGTCCGCGCACGACCTTCATCCCCATCACCTGGGCGTAGTCATCGGTGACGTCGTCGAAGGTGAGACTGATGTTTGTCTTTCCGTTGATGTCGCGACTGCCGTTGGACGTCGAGAACGAGTACGGAGGCGTGTTCGAGATCGCGGCGCCCGCGACCTGCGGCAGTGCCCGCGTCTCGTCGAGCATGCGCATCACCGTGGCGTTCAGCTCGTCGTCGGCCTTCTGGCGTGCGTCGATGTCGAACTCCATGCGCACGTCCCAGACGTCTTTCCACTGGAAGCCGATGGGCTCGCGCCAATTGGAGTAGAGGGTGATGGCCCCGGTGAGCACGGCGAAGAGGACCAGGAAGGAGATGAAGATCTCCCCCACGATGAGGGCGTTGGCCCGCTTACGATTCCAGACCAGTTTGAGCAGGTGTTTGATCACATTGCACCTCCGCGCAGGGCGTTCACCGGATGCATCCGCGACATGCGCCAGGCCGGATAGACGCCGGACAGGACGCCGAACAGCCCCGCCAGGAGCATGCCGTAGAGGAAGATCCGCAGGTTGATGTCGAAGACGGCGTAAGGGATGAGATCCGCTTTCGTGAGAGCGATGAGGGTCACCACGGAGAGCACGAACCCGATGGCGCCGCCGATCACGGTGAGCACGACGTTCTCCACGACGAACTGCGCGATGAGAGCGCGCGACGAGGCCCCGAAGGCCTTGCGCACGCCGATCTCCGAGGCCCGCTCCATGATCCGGCTGAGATTGATGCTGACCAGATTCATGGTGGGCAGCGTGAGGAACAGGAGCGCGGCCAGCATCAGGATCCCCCGCAGGATCATGGCCCGGTCCCGATCGACGTTGTTGCCGACGATCTTGCGGGCAAAGGCCTCGAAGCTCGTATCCAATCCGGCCACGACGCGGTTGTACTCGCGCGGGTTGTCGAACACGAAATGCGTCAAACGCTCGTCGAACTCAGCCCGCAGCTTCGGGAAATCGGCGCGGCTTCGGGCCAGGACGATGGCCTCGAAGTCGCCGATCCACTGCCGCACGTACTCGTCCGACTTCATGGTGCGCGTGGGCGCCCAGATTTCCGAGAACGCGGTCTCGCGCAGAATCGTCACCGACGGCACGACCCCCACGACCCGGAAGCGCCGCCCGTCGATCTCGAAGGTTTTCCCCGCCGCCGGCGCGCCGCCGTAGAGCTTCGTGCGCATGTCGTCGGTGATGACGGCCACGAAGTTCGCGTCGCGGTTGTCGGCTTCGGTATACGGACCGCCTTCGAGGAACTTGAAGTCGAGGATCTGCCAGTACGCGCCGTCCGTGCGCCGCAAGTGCGTCTCGATCTTGCGACCCTCGTGGTACATGACCATCGGCGACTGCTGGGAGAAGACCGACACGGCCTCGGCGTCCTTCAGACCGCGCACGTATTTGTCCACGAAGCGGTAGCCGGGATTGCTGGTCATCCCCCCGTGCGGCCCGTAGATCCCGACGGTGGAGACGGTCAGCACCCGGTCGAAGCGCGACTCCGGCTTCCGCGCGGCGAAGAGGTTGTCCAGGATGGCCGTCCAGACCATCAGCACGACCAGGGTCAGGCTGATGCCGAAGAGCGAGATGAAGGTGAAGAATTTCCTCCGTCCGAGGACTTTGAGGGCGAGCTTGATGTAGTTGGTGAGCATGGGTTCTCCGGTTGGCGGTTGGCGGTTGGCGGAGGTGCGGTCACGAGAGGCGGCGTCATCGTGGGCGGGCGGCGATCTCCCGCCCACCGCCGACGGCCAACCGCCAATCGATCACGCCACCTGTCTCCCGTCGAACAGCCGTACGATCCGATCCGTGTTGCGGGCGAAGCGCTCGTCGTGGGTGACCATGACGATGGTGGTGCCGTCCTTCTTGTTCAGGTCGTGGAGGATGTCCATGATCTCGTCGCCCATGGCCGAGTCGAGGTTGCCGGTGGGCTCGTCGGCCAGGAGGATGCGCGGCTTGCCGACGATGGCCCGGGCGATGGCCACGCGCTGCTGCTGTCCTCCAGAGAGCTGGGTGGGAAAGTGATGGATGCGCGAGGCCAGGCCGACGCGGTCGAGCGCGGCATGGGCCAGCGTCCGACGCGGTGTGCCATTCTTGGCCCGATAGAGCAGCGGGATCTCCACGTTGTCGATGACCTTCAGGTCGGGAACGAGGTGGAAGCTCTGGAACACGAAGCCCAGCTTCTCGTTGCGGAACTGCGCGAGCTGCCGGTCCCCCCACTTCGCCACCCGCGCTCCGTCGAGCTCGAGATCTCCGCTACTGGCGCCGTCCAGCAGTCCGATCAGATTGAGCAGTGTGCTCTTCCCACACCCCGACGGTCCCATGATGGAGACGAACTCCCCCGGAGCCACGTCGAGGTTGATGTTCTGTAGGGCCAGGGTTTCCACGCGCTCGGTGCGGTAGATTTTGTTGACGTTCTCGAGGCGAATCATGGGTTCTCCTTCGGTCTGCGGTTGCGGTCCGGTTGGCGGTTGGCGGTTGGCGGTTGGCGGTGATACCGCGGCGCGCTCGCCTGTCGTTGTGGCTGTTGCCAACTGCGTTTCGTTACTGTCGTTTTCGTTTCTGTTCCGTTCGTTTTGTTCCGTTCGTTGCTGTCATCTTGAATCCCAGTCGTGATCGCTTGCGGCGTTCCCCCGCCAACCGCCAACCGTCAACCGCCAACCGCAAGCTCACTTCAACCGCACCACTCCCACATCCTCGAGCTCACTGATGTCCGAGATGACCACTTCGTCGCCTTCGTGCAGTCCTTCCAGGATCTCGATGCGGTCATTGGCGGCCAGTCCGAAACGGACGGCGGTGCGCACGGCTTCGTCGTCGCGGACCACGAAGGCCTGCGTGCCGTTGGTGCGGGCCAGCGCTCCCCGCTGGATGACCAGGGCGCCGTTGCGGCTGCCCGTGATCACGGCCACGTCGACGCGCAGGTTGTTCCGCAGACGCGGATGGGCGGGCTGGTCGAGGCGCACGTTGAAGCGGGCCACGCCGTTCACGATGCGGGGATCGACGCTCTCGATCGTGCCGGCCAGCACGACGCCGTCCAGAATGACCCGGGCGCGCATCCCCGCGGAGAGGCGCGCCACGTGGACGTCGGAGATCGTCGCTTCGACGCGATAGGCGGAGAGGTCGGCGATGCGCGCCAGGATGTCGCCGCGCCGGACCGTCGCCCCCACTTCGTTCACGATCGAAGTGAGCACTCCGTTGCGGTCCGCGCGCAGCATGGCCAGCTCCAACTGTCTCCGCGACTCCTCGCGCTCCCGCACCGCCATCGACAGGTCTGCCCCCGCTGACGACAACTGAGCGCTGCGTGACGCCCTGGCCCGCTGCAGCGCCTCGGTCAACTGGCGCATCTCGATCTCGGTCTTCTTCTTCGCCGCCGCAGCCACGAGCGAGTCCTGCTCCGCGATCAGCCCCTCGGCACGCAACTTCGCCTTCTGCTCCGCGGTGTAGCGGACGATCTCCGTGTCCAGCTTCTTCTGCTCGATCTGCGCTTCGATGTTGGCGATGTTCTCGTCCAGCCGCAGCCGGAGCTCCGAGGCCGCGCTCTGTTTCTGGAGCAGCAGATCGCTGAGACGCTCCGTCTCCAGCTTCGATGCCGAGGTATCGAGCGTGAGCAGCACGTCGCCGGCCTGCACCTGCTCGCCGGCGCGACGACCCACGCGCAACACGCGCGCTTCCACGGGACTGGAGACCACCTGCTCGACGAGCGGCACCACCGTGCCGTTCGCCTCCAGCGTGGCCTCGATCGCGCCCCGCTCCACCCGCGCCGTCCGAATGTCCTTCCGACGCAGCGAAGGACGCAGCCACTCCACCGTCGCGGCGAGCAGAAACGCCGCCGCCGCGAGAGCGGCCACGCCCGTCACGACCCGCCGGACGATGCGGCGCTTTCTCACTTCCGGGGCAATGTCGCGATCCATCACGGCGACCACCTAAGGCGAACGCCATACCAATCACTTTTGCTTTGTTTTCAATGAATTACGATGTTTCGCGTGTGCGGGATCGAACGCCGTGTCCGGTAATGAACAGGGCGGCACGGCCGCCAGCGCTGGGAGTGCCGGTGGAGCGGTGGACTTTAGTCCACTGGGCACTCGCGAGGAGTGAGCCGTGAGCC
>JBDTOZ010000448.1:0-2069 GCA_039932995.1 Acidobacteriota bacterium
AGCTCGACGTTCTCGAAGCCCATGATGGTCTGGTACTGGCGGACCAGCGAGTTCTTCGGCTCGCGGAGGATCTCGATGAGCGCGGCCTTGTCCAGCTCGCTCAGCGTCGCCACCACCGGCAGACGTCCGACGAACTCCGGGATGAGCCCGAAGCGGATCAGATCTTCCGGATGCGACTGTGCCAGCAGCTCGCCGGTCTTCTTTTCCTTCTTGGAGGCGATCTTCGCGCCGAAGCCCATCGACGTCTGCGAAAGCCGGCGCTCGATCACACCATCGAGACCGACGAAGGCTCCTCCGCAGATGAAGAGGATGTTCGTGGTGTCGATCTGGATGAACTCCTGATGAGGGTGCTTCCGTCCGCCCTGGGGGGGAACGTTGGCCACGGTACCCTCGAGGATCTTGAGCAGCGCCTGCTGGACGCCCTCACCGCTGACGTCGCGGGTGATGGAGGGGTTGTCGCCCTTGCGGCAGATCTTGTCGACTTCGTCGATGTAGACGATGCCGCGCTGCGTCTTTTCCTTGTCGTTCCCGGCGGCCTGGTAGAGCTTGAGGATGATGTTCTCGACGTCTTCACCGACGTAGCCGGCTTCGGTGAGCGTGGTGGCGTCGACGATCGTGAACGGCACCGACAGCATCCGGGCCAGCGTCTGCGCGAGCAGCGTCTTGCCGGTGCCGGTGGGGCCGATCAGGAGGATGTTCGACTTCTGCAGCTCGACGTCCTGCCGCGCGTTGCGCGATTGGTAATCGATCCGCTTGTAGTGGTTATAGACCGCCACGGCCAGCTTCTTCTTGGCCCGCTCCTGTCCGATGACGTAGAGGTCGAGGAACTCTTTGATCTCTTTCGGCTTCGGGAGGTGCCCTGCGCCTTCCAGAGCCCCCGGCTCGTCCTTCCGATCCTCGGCGATGATGTCCAGACAGATGTCCACACACTCGTCGCAGATATAGACCGTGGGACCGGCGATCAATTTCTTCACGTCACGCTGTGACTTGTTGCAGAAGCTGCAACGGAGGACGTCGCCGCTGTTCCCCTTCTTCGACATGTCCGATTGGGTCCTTTTCGTGAGCTCGCTCAAGATTGCTCCTGAGCGCCGTCCAAGTCAACTGACATGGGGTAGTGCGCATTCCAAAGCACCCTCCCGCCTGCGCGAGGCCGCGACGGGCAGGATGCCCGCGCCCCCTCGTTCCGTTGCTGGTTGCTGGTTTTCCACCCGCTCCCGCACCCGTTGCTCACTCAGGCACCGCATGGAATGACGTGAGACCGGGTATTTGGCCGACCGCCACTCACAGTAGCCGCACACCCGCTGCTCGGTTCACGAGACCTGAACGAGCAACGGGTGCGCGGTTGGGCGGAAAAACCAACAACCAGCAACCCGTGCAGGCTAATCGCGCTTGGTGATGACCTGGTCCACCAGTCCGTAGGCCTGGGCATCCACGGCGTTCAGGATGTAGTCGCGGTCGGTGTCCCGCTCGATGCGCTCGATGGGCTGGCCGGTGTGATCCGCCAGAATCTCGTTCAGACGGTGACGCATGCGCAGGATGTCCTTGGCATGGATGTCGATGTCCGAAGCCTGTCCGCCCAGACCCTGCAGCCAGGGCTGATGGATGAGCACTCGTGAGTTGGGCAGCACGTAGCGCTTGCCCTTGGTCCCGGCCGCCAGGAGCACCGCCGCGAAGGAGGCACACTGCCCGATGCAAATCGTGGCGATGTCGGGCTTCACGTACTTCATCGTGTCGTAGATGGCGAAGCCCGCGGTGATCGAGCCGCCCGGCGAATTGATGTAGATGGAGATGTCCTTCTCAGGATTCTCGGCTTCGAGGAAGAGCAGCTGGGCGATGACCAGGTTGGCGATGTTGTCATCGATCGGCTGACCCAGGAAGATGACGTTGTCTTTGAGCAGACGAGAGTAGATGTCGTAGGCGCGCTCGCCTCTCGACGTTTGTTCCACGACCATCGGGATCAGCACCATTGAGTCTCCTTGGGCGCCATTCTATGCGCTTGATACGGGTTGCTGGTTTCTGGTTACTGGTTGCTTGCGGAGTCCGGCGGAAGGGAAATCCGCGACACCAGG
>JBDTOZ010000449.1:0-4116 GCA_039932995.1 Acidobacteriota bacterium
TTCCACTCCAGCGTGACCACTCCTTCCTTCATGCCGAAGTACTGGATGGCGGGCGTGAAGCGTCCCTCTTTCACGGTCCTGGCCATTTTCAGAACGGCACCGGGCACGTCCAGCACGGCCGAGGCCACGATGACGTCCGGCGCGAGGTCGTTCTGATTCTTGTTCGAGCCGAAGCAGCGCACCTTCCTCTCGCTGCAGGCCTGGAACACGCCTCGTCCGGCCTCGTTGGCCTGGTGCAGGATGAAGTCGGCGCCGGCGTTGATCAGCGAGAGCGTGGCCAGTTTCGCCGCGCCGAGGTCGTCGAAGTTGCCGGTGTAGACCTCGCGCACGTCGAACTTCGGTTTCACCGACTGCGCGCCGGCCTTGAAGGCCAGGAACGTGGAGGCGATGGAAGGGAAATTCACTCCGCCCACCAGGCCGGCCACGCCGGTCTTGGACTCGCGGGCGGCGATGACGCCGAGCAGGTAGGTGGCCTCTTCCAGCTCGAACCGCATCGGCGCCACGTTGGGGGCGATGGTCGTGCCGGAGGTGGTGATGAAGATCGTCTTCGGGAACTCCGCTCCCGCGGCCTTGGCCGGGTCCTGGTATTCGAAGCCGTGGCCGAAGGCGAGGTCGAAGCCTTTGGCGCCGTACGCGCGGAAGCCTTCCAGATTCTCGGCCGGAGACTTGGTCTCCTGATGCGAGATCTCGGCGCCGAGCTCCGTCCTGGTGCGCTGCAGTCCTTCGTAGGCAATCGCGTTCCAGCCTCCGTCGTTGATCGAGCCGGGCGTGAGCAATCCGACACGGAACGGTTTCGTTGCCGGTGCAACCGGCGTGGCGGGCGCGGAGGCCTCGCGCGGCTGACACGATCCGAGGACAAAAAGAGAGAGGATGAGCAGCGCTCGTTTCATGGGCGCGGATTTTACGGGTTGCCAGCCGGCCATGGCCAGTGGTACACGGAAGGAGTTGGCGGTTCACGGTTGGCGGCTGGCGGGTGAGACGAAGAACCGGTTCCCTGCCAACCGCAAACTGCCAACCGCCAACCAGTGACGAGGAGGATTCACATGGACGAGATCGATCGCAGCAACGACGCCGAGTTTGACGAGGATGACGAGCAGATCGAGCAGATGATCATCGAGAACGGCATCCTGCTGCACAGCCTGGCCGCGTTGCTGGTCCGCAAAGGGGTCCTGAATCAGGAAGAGATCGACGCCGAAATGGACCGTCTGTACGACCAGATGGAGAATTTCGAGCAGCAGTAGGCCTGTTTCGACCGCGCGAAGAGACACGGAGATTTCAATGAAATTGCGCCTCACCTTCACGGCAGCCCTCCTGATCTGCCTGGCGGCCACCGCCGTCGCACAGCTTTCGCCTGAGACCGTCGAATGGGGCAAGGGCCCCTATCAGTTCCTTCTCACCAAACAGGAAGCCGCCGCCTGGAAGGCCATCCGCGGCGACGCCGCGGCCAAGGACTTCATCAACCTGTTCTGGGCCCGCCGCGATCCCACGCCCGCCACTCCGGTCAACGAGTATCGCCTGGAGATGGAGGCGCGCGTGGCCTACTCCGACGCGAACTTCATCGGCGAGAGAGTGCGCGGCGCGCTCACCGACCGCGGCAAGACCCTGCTCGTGTATGGCCAGCCCAAGCGCGCCGCACGCAGCGGCGCCAAGGACGCAGAGGCCGTCGACCCGACCACGATGTCGGACGTGACCTCCTCGCGGGACGAGGCCTCGATCATCTGGTACTACGAGGGTGAACTGGCCAAGACCAACTTCGGGTTCACTCCCGCCGAAGTGCCGTTCCTCGATCGCATGGGCAATGGCCAGTTCAAGTATGACCGCGCGCGGTTCGACCTGAACAAGGCCCAGCAGCGCGCCATCGAGCACACCATCACCCAGCCCAACCTCACCGCGCCGCCGTCCTTCCAGGCCGCCGCGCCCAATGCACCGGCCGCACCCGCGGCACCCGCGGCTCCCGCACCCGTGGTCACGGCGCTGACCACCGAAGCCTTCAAGGCCGCCGTCGCGGACGCCAAGGCGGGCAAGGTCCCGTACGCCGGCAAGGCGGCCGTGACCTGGGGTGAATACGTGACGTCGTACGGCGAGACCTTCATCCCGGTGGGACTGTACGTGCCGAAGGCTTCCGCACTGAACGGCGACGTGACGTTCTTCGGCCTGGTCGAAGATGCCACCGGCGCGGCCGTGCTCGCGTTCGAGGAGCCGGGCACGCTGGCCGCGAGCAAGGACGACTTCTTCATCGACAAGTCGCTGAAGCTTCCCGCCGGCAAGCTGCACGGATACTTCGGCCTGGCGCAGAATGGGCAGGTCGTGGCGCTGACTGCGGCCGACATGGAGCTGGCCGGAGCGATCGACAAGGATTCCGTCGGCGTCTCGCAGCTGATTCTCTCGAACAACGTCTATCCGCTGACCACGTCACAGAAGGCCGACGACCCGTTCTCCTTTGGCGGTGTGCGCGTGGTGCCGAAGGGGGACCGTGTCTTCCGGACGTCCGACGAGCTGTGGTACTTCATCGAGCTTCGCAACCCGGGCGTGGCCGAGCCGGTGCTGGCCGAGGGCACCGTGCCGGTGAATGCCGACCAGGTGCCGCAGGAACCGAAGTTCCAGGTGAAGATCGACCTGAACGGGAAAGACAACACCGGCAAAGTCGTCAAGAAGTCGGCCCCGCCGACCGAAGTCTCGGCCATCCCCATGAAGGGCGTCCCGGGACACTACGGCATCGGCAGCGCCATTCCCCTGACCTCGTTCAAGCCGGGTGAGTACACCTTCACCGTGAAGGCGATCGACACGGTCAAGAAGACGTCCTACACCCTCACCGAGAAGTTCACCGTCATCGAGTAGAACCGAGAGGAAAGTGCCGAGTGCCGGGTGCTGCGCACTCGGCACCCGGCACCTTGTGCTCCTATGCCCTTTGCAACCATCGCAGAAGCCGCCGAGCTCTATCGCCGCGGGGAGTTCGTCATCATCGTCGATGACGAGGACCGCGAGAACGAGGGAGATCTCTGCATTGCCGCCGAGCGCGTCACACCGCAGAGCATCAACTTCATGGCGCGGTACGGGCGGGGGCTGATCTGTCTGGCGCTCACCGAGGAGCGTTGCAAGGAGCTCGACCTGCCGCTGATGGTCGAGCACAACACCACGAACTTCGGCACGGCCTTCACCGTCTCCATCGAGGCGCGGGGCCGAGTGACCACCGGCATCTCCGCGTTCGATCGCTCCGAGACGGTGCGGGTGGCCATCGATCCGAAGACGCGGCCCCATGATCTGGCCCGGCCGGGTCACGTGTTTCCTCTGCGCGCGAGGAAAGGGGGCGTGCTCAAGCGCGCCGGGCAGACCGAGGCCTCGGTCGATCTGGCCACCATCGCCGGCATGACCTCCGCCGCGGTCATCTGCGAGATCATGAACGAGGACGGCACCATGGCCCGCCTCGGCGATCTGCGCCAGTTCGCCGTCCAGCACGGACTGAAGATCATCTCCGTCGCCGACATCATCCAGTACCGGATGCAGAACGAGAAGCACGTGCACTGCATGGCCGCGCCGGTCCTGCCCACCGACTACGGCGAGTTCCGCGTCCACGCCTACCAGAGCGACATCACCGGCGAGGAGCACGTGGCCCTGGTCAAGGGCGAGATCAAGGAAGAAGACGACGTGCTCGTGCGCGTGCACTCCTCCTGCCTCACCGGCGACGTCTTTCACTCCATGCGTTGCGATTGCGGCGAGCAGCTCGAGCGCGCCTTGCAGCTCATCGAGCAGGAAGGCAAGGGCATCGTGCTCTACCTGCTGCAGGAGGGGAGAGGCATCGGCCTGATCAACAAGCTGCGCGCCTACGAGCTCCAGGACCAGGGCCACGACACCATCGAGGCTAACGCCAAGCTCGGCTTCGCCCCCGACATCCGCGAGTACGGCACCGGCTCCCAGATCCTCCGCGACCTCGGCGTCCGCAAAATCCGACTGATGACCAACAACCCCGCCAAGTACGTGGCCATCGAAGGCTTCGGCCTGCAGATCGTGGAGCGCGTGCCCCTGGAGATCGCCCCCTCGAACACGACCAGAAAGTATCTCGAGGCGAAGAAGACCAAGCTCGGACACATCCTCGAGCTCGTGTAGCTTCTGTTGCTG
>JBDTOZ010000450.1:0-12707 GCA_039932995.1 Acidobacteriota bacterium
CCGCCAACCGCCAACCGCCAACCGCCAACCGCCAACCGCACCAAGATTAAATCACTGCTTCCCATCGAAACAATCCATTCAATCTATGAATCGCCCCGGCCCCTGCGTGCGTTAATGCGGGTCACATGAGAAACCTGATGGGCCCATTCATCGAAGAGCAGACGATCGGCGGGGGGAACGCCTGATGCCGCACGCCGCCCAGCACGCCATCGTCTCCCCTCACTTGTGGGTCGTCTTCACCATCTTCGTCCTGGGCATGCTGGCCCTCGATCTGGGCGTGTTCAACCGCAAGGCCCACGTCATCCGCTTCCGGGAGGCCATGCTCTGGACCCTGGTCTGGGTCTCCCTGGCCATGGTCTTCAACGCCTGGATCTACTTCGAGTACGGCTCGCAGAAGGCGCTGGAGTTCACCACCGGCTACCTGCTGGAAGAAGCGCTCTCGGTCGACAACATCTTCGTCTTCGTGATCCTGCTGGCCTCGTTCGCCGTGCCCAAGATGTACCAGCACCGGGTCCTTTTCTGGGGCGTGCTGGGTGCCATCATCATGCGGGCCATCTTCATCGGCCTGGGCGCGGCGCTGGTCTCGCGCTTCCACTGGATCATGTACGTCTTCGGCGCCATCCTCATCTTCACCGGCTTCAAGCTGATGAGACAGGGCGACGACCACGACCCCCATCCCGAGCGCAACCCCATCTACAAGTTCGCCCGGCGCCTCATCCCGGCCGTGCCGGAGTACCACGGCCAGGCCTTCACCATCATCAAGGACGGAAAGCGCTACGCCACGCCGCTCCTGCTCGTGCTGGTGGCCATCGAGGCCACCGACGTCGTCTTCGCCGTCGACTCCATCCCGGCCGTCTTCGCCATCACCACCGACCCCTTCATCGTCTACACCTCGAACATCTTCGCCATCCTGGGCTTGCGCTCGATGTACTTCCTCCTGGTCGGCGTCATCGACAAATTCCATTTCCTCAACATCGGCCTGGCCCTGGTGCTCCTCTTCGTGGGCATCAAGATGGTGATCATGGACTTCTACAAACTGCCCATCGCCATTTCCCTCGGCGTCATCGCCGCCTTCCTGGTGGGCTCCGTCGTGGCCTCGATCATCTGGCCCAAGCACGTCGACCTGGAGGTATCATCCCCGCCGCTTGAAGATCTCCGAAACGACCCTTCCGGGAGTGATGATCCTCGAACCTGACGTCTTCCGCGATGCGCGGGGCTGGTTCATGGAGACGTTCAACGCCGGCTTCTTCCGGGAGCACGGCCTGCCTGAGACCTTCGTGCAGGACAACCAGTCGCAGTCGCGGCAGGGAATCCTGCGCGGACTGCACTACCAGCTCGAGCAGCCGCAGGGAAAGCTCGTCCGCTGTACGCGGGGAGCCATCCGCGACGTGGCCGTCGACATCCGCCGCAGCTCGCCCCACTTCGGCCGCTGGACCCACGCCGACCTGACCGCCGAGAACCGGCGCATGCTCTGGGTCCCTCCCCGCTTCGCCCACGGCTTCGCCGTGCTCAGCGAAGAGGGAGCGGAAGTCGTCTACAAATGCACCACCCTCTGGCACCAGCCCAGCGACCGCAGCCTCCTCTGGAACGACCCCGAGCTGGGCATCGACTGGGGCGTGGAAAGCCCGGAGGTCTCGGCGAAAGACGAGGCCGCGAAGCCGCTGCGCGAGGCCGACGTCTTCGAGTCTTGACACCGTGGAAGGCGGCAGCTACGATGCGCCTCCTTCCGGGGAATGCGCTTCTCCCCCTTGAGGTTAGCAAGGATTCCTACGACGCGGGGTCGTAGTTCAGTTGGTTAGAACGCCGGCCTGTCACGCCGGAGGTCGCGGGTTCGAGTCCCGTCGGCCCCGCCAAATTTAAGCACTCATGCGCCGCGACTTCGCGGCGTTTTGCTCTTGTGGCGATGCGAAACGCGAAAATGACCCGCACAAGGTTCCGCACAAGGTGCGAGTTTTCAGGGGTCGTGAAACACACTGAATAACAGCGCAAATCGCGAATGTTCCACGCGAACACGGCGATTGTTTCACGGCTCGGAAGGTGCGGACGGCGCTGCTGCGAACGGTGCGCGAACCCGAGAGCGCGCGAGCGGCACCGCGCGATGCTCGGTCCAGCTGAGAGCGTGGCGGCGATTAGAGCCTGCCCTGCACACGCATCAGCACTTTCGAATGCGGCAGCGACGCGAAGGGCGCGCGCGTGCCGCCCGCGAGCGGCAGTGCGCGTTGCTCACTTGCGCGCGCGGCTCCCAACGCATCATCGTCAGCGGTATCCAACCCGCGCATATCAGAATGATCATCGTCGCCACCGCCGTCTCGATCTGCCGCTTGGCTGCCATCGGATGTTGTAGGTCACTTTTATCCAGGTAGACAGGTCACTCCATATCAGCGTGTAGTTATTTTTGACGGATTGACGTCCATCGCCGAGCGACCTATGCTGATGCTGTGGGGAAGCAATACGTGCTCGGAGCGGGATTTCTCCTGGCCCTGTTCCATGGCCAAGTTGATGCTCAGCTCTCCGCGCTGGATCGCTGGGCCAAGGCTCCAGCGAGCTCGCCTCCGATCGCCAGCGGGCGAAACTTCGACTTGGCCTTCGGTGGCGATCAATTCCCGGTACTCGCTTTCATTGATGGCGTGAATCCGACACTCAATCTGAAGAAATGGGACGGAAGTGCGTGGACGAACCTATCCGGCCTGACCTTCTCGGGGCAGAGACCATTGCGGGTCCAGATGGCTTCCAACTGGGCGGGCGACATCGTCGTGGGACTCTTGATGAGCGCACTCAACGGCGATCACTCCATCGAGGTCTATCAACTTAGGGGTGCCCAGCTGAGGCCCCTGGGCCCTGCCTTCAACGTCCGGGCGACAGGGGGCTATGCCGTGGCGATGGATGCGCGGGGCCCGGTCGTCGCTTCGTGGCAGGGCAGCGGGTTCGTTACGGTCCGACGCTGGAGCGGCGTCGGCTGGGGTCAGCTCGGAGGTAACGTCAACGCCAGCCCAGTCACTTTCGTGGATCGGCGATCGCCCGCGCTAGCGGTGACCGGAGACGGCAAGCTCGTCGTCGCATATTCAGCGGGGGTCGGGAATTCGTTCGGCATCGTAGCCAGTGTCTGGGACGGGGCCGGCTGGACCGCGCTCGGAAGCGGCGTCGCTCCGCCAGCCACGGCGGTCAATCTCGGCGGCGAGAACAGCGGCGCGCCGGTGGTGGCCTCTAGCCCGTTCTCAAGAGTCAGCCGCTGGAACGGAGTCGTCTGGCAGAGCATCGGCCAACCGTGCGTGCCGACGATACGGCACAGGGTCTTCGGCGACTCGTCGCTCACGGTGCGCGGGAATGAGCCCTTGGTCGTGTGCGGAATCCACATTAACGCCATAGCCGTCATCGGCCGCCGAACGCTCGTCGCGCGCACATGGTCGCGCGTTTTTGGGTGGAAGCCTCTCGGTCTCGGCACGATCAACGGCGACACGGACTTGGCCGACGGAAACTACCTCGCTTATGTCGTTCGTTCCGATCCGCGCGGGCGTCCTTGGGTCGCTTGGACGGCCCAAAGCGGCATCTTCGTCTCCACCCTCGTGCCGCCAAGTCTTTCGTCGGGCCCGTAGGACTGCGGTCATTGCGGGGACGGCTTCGCGGGCGCGCGGCGGCCGCGCAGGGGTAGCGGAGAGGTGGGGAGGATACCGCACGCGACACGTTTGCGAACGACGACGGCCCGTAATGAAGCGCGGCGGGAACGCGAGAATGTCGAAGCGGATCAGGATCAACCTTCCAATGCCTGCACCCACGGCCATCCGGAACTCCGAGAAGTAGACGTGACTCGAAGGGGCGCGTTCCGAATCGTGCCCGTTCCCGCGAGGTTCAGTCGGTTAGCCCCGGCCTATCACGCGGGGAGGTCGCGTGTTGGAGCCCCGCCGGCCCCGCCAATTAAGCATTTGAGTGGGGCGCAACTTGGGCAGCTTTCGTGTTTTCTGAGGCGCGACTAAAAACATTGGAGGTTACAAGGTCGGAGTTTCGAGGCCGTGCGAAGCGCCAAATCACAGAGCAATACCCGAATTGTTCCATGTTCGCCCCGCCGCGACCGAGGAGTACTCAGTCACCGCCTAGGCGATGAAACGTTTCGACCGTTTCGATCACTATCATGATGGAGGTGCCGCATGCGTGTGGATCGACTCGGGATTCTGCTCGTCGTCTCAGTACTCTCCGTCGCATGCAGCCACGCGACGCTCATCGCCCGCCATCGGCCGATGCATCCGGGCAACGCGCAGGCGGTGACGTTCGAGGCCAGCGCGGTCAACGCGGACCGCGTGACTCTGTCGTACGAGCGGTACTCGCTCACCACCGGCACCGGCGGAACGCACGTGCAGACGCTGGCGGTCGCCGAGACGGAGGTGAAGACCTGCAATCCGGCCGGCTCATCGGCGAGCATCACCTGCACGCACACAATGCCGTCGGCGTTTCCGTTTCCGGCGGCTTCGCTCATCGCGTACACCGCGCGCGCATGGGACTCGGAGGGGGTTTCGACGGCAGAGACCTACTCATTCGCCGCCGGCGATTACCCTTGGCCGGACGATCCGATCCCGATCCGGTTAAAGGGCGAGGCGGTTCGCTCGCTCGACGCGGTGCTCATCCCCGACACCGACATCACGGTCGCCAGCTTCCGTGACCAACTCGATGAGGTGATCGAGATGTACTTCCGCTACGAACAGATTCGCCTGTTTCGGGGTGTTCACAACTTCTACTACTCGAGCCGGCAGGGGAACTACGAGGAGTTGTGCAATTTCACGAATCCCCCGAACATGGCCAATCTGCTGGCGGTTGCAGATTCAGTGGCCATCCTGCACACGACGAATCTGCGCGACTGCCGCTCCGGCATCCGCATGTCGTCCGAGATCGACTACGACAAGACGCTGATCCACGAGACCGGCCACGCGCTGTTCGGACTGATGGATGAGTACTGCTGCGATTCCAGCTATGCCTCGCAGCCGTGCCAGAAGAACCTCTACGACTCGCTCGCCTCCTGCCAGTCCGACGCTCCAAATGTCGGTCTGCCGGCGTCGAACTGCACGCAGCTCGCCGGCACGACCACGCTCAATTTCTGGCGGATCGATCCGACCAGCGGGCCGGGGTGCATGATGGGCCCGGGACAGCACTCCTCGACCTCGGAATTCCGCGAGGCGTGCAAGCGCCGCATGCAGTGGCGATACGGCAAGTGCCTCGGCGGGGACTGTTTCCCCTCGCCGGAATGTCCATGAGAAGGAGGACGCCATGTTCGACAAGAAGCTGATCGCAATTCTCGCAGTGCTGCTACTCCCGTATTGCGCGACGAGCTCTCCGTCCGAGGACGAACAGAAAGCCGCCCGCGCAAACGCGGACGCGAGCAAGGACATGACGGCGGCTTCGACGGCGCAGCTCGCGGTCGAAGTCGAGATCACAGCCAGCAGCGTCACGCCGGTCGGCGCGACAATCGTCCAGGCACCGCCGAAGACGAATAGCGCGATAGCCGACTTGCGCGTGCAAGCCGTCGGTGCCGATCGTTGGGAGTACACGATGGCCGATCCGCGGCTGGCCGAGATCGACGATGCCAACGAACAGCGGGCGGTCGTTCTGCCTACCGCGCGCTGGTACGTCTACGCTCCGCTGTCGGTCTCGGTGACGGCGATCTCGGTGCAACCGGTCTCGGAAGCGAAGCGCGAGGTAAGCCGCGGCGGAACCATCGACGTACGCGGTCTGGCCGCGGAAGCGTGCAGGAAGACGCAGTCGGAATTGCCGACCTGCCGCGAAATCGTCGCGAAATACGGACGCGTGCAGTGAAACGCTGCTGCCGCTCACGTGAGCGGCAGGCCCTGCACGCGGTGGCCGGTCGCGTAGCACAGGGCTTTGCGCACGGCAGGTACGAACGGGGGATGGAGTGGAGTCAGCCCACGGCGAGTCCCGACCCGACGTGCTACTACCTGTCGCTGCGGGTGCTGTCGCCACCGTAGAACCTCTCGCCCGGCCGCGACGCCCTGCGCATCAGACTGCGGCGATTCGGAGCGGCCAACGTGACGGGCCAGGAGGAACTTTAAACCTCCGGCCTGTCACGCCGGAGGTCGCGGGTTCGAGTCCCGTCGGCCCCGCCAGATTCCGACGATCGGAAGTCACACGCACGCCGCTCAACAGCGGCGTTTGTCTTTTCTGGACAACGACCCTTCGACGTTCCCCCGGTGCAAACTGTCAATTCGCACTCTTCTTAGACGGTTCTGGCGTGCGGTGCGCTCACCGCGTTTGCATCGTTATTCTTCGTCCATGTAAGGCCACATAGGTCCGCACCGGCCGGCGCGGTGGGACTGCTATCGCTGGTGCAGCCGGAGAGACGAGAAGGAGCGCCGCAACGACCATCGGATGTTGCAGGAAATGAAGGATGGACGCAGGACGGTCGCACGGGACGACCGTCCTGCGTTGCATCAGCACTTCAAATCGACCTTCTTCCCGTTCCCGTCCGTGATTCCGTCGCGCGAGACCGTCACGCGCGTTCCGTCGAAACGGCAGAGACTGAACGACCAGTCCTTCTCGTGATAGTCCTTGCGCTGCTTCTGCAGGATGCAGAGCGCGACCTCTTCGCCGAGACGGGCCGACTCGTGGTAGTCGCTACGCCAGTGCACGCCGGCCATGTTTCGGCCGATCGCGATGTTCGCCGCCACCTTGTTGAGCTCACCGCCGATGGTCAGTTGCGCATTGACTGGAACGAGCGCGGTGCCGTCGGCACTGGCGACGCTCGGCGTAATCGTCCCAGGCAGCGCCGCGGTGTCGTCGAACCACGCCTTGAGGATCGTCACGCATGCTCCGGCAACGGTGGCGTGACCCGCGCCGTATGCCGGATGCGTCGGGCTGCCCTCGGGGAACGCCATCGGCATGAGATACGTTCCGAACTTCGCATTCGTGCGGGCCACCGCCACGCTATTGAGCACCTGCGTGTGGAGCGGGTAATTCTTCGTCCCGCTCTTCGTGAGATGAACCAGACCGCCGTACGCCTCCGGCCGCAGGCGGCGATGCACCATCCACTTCTGATACCAGACCGCCTTGAGAGCGCGCGTCGCCACCTCGGTGAGGAGGCTGAGAATGTGCGGCCCGCCGAACGTACCGAAGCCGATCTGGTTGACCTGATCGGGATGTCCCGGCTCGTACGGGTTGCCCGAATCGAACGGCGCATTGTGGCCGAGCAGGATCAGACAGGCGTTGAGGTAGGCCTCGTAGAGTGCGTCGACGTGCACGTATTGGCCGAGGTCGCGCATGCTGCGGATGGAGCGCGGGGTCGGATCGAAGGCGTCGGTGAACGGTCCCGGGAAACCGTTCTGAATCGACAACCAGGTGTTGAAGTCCGTCAGGTAGTCGACGCCGGCCAGGACCGTCTTCTGCTGCTGGCTGACGGTCAGCGAGCCGTACGGGACCGGATGCAGCAGGAATTGGGACAGAAATGGCCCCTCCATGTCGCCGTCCGCGCAGCCGCGGAAGATCGACAGTGGCGTCACCTGTCCGCCGATCTTCGGGCCCGTGAACTCGGAAAGACCGGACAGTTCCGCGGCCGCGGCCGCGATATCGCTGTTCGTGTCCCAGTCGATGAACGGCACATCGCGCAGCAGCGCCATCCAGTAATCCTCTACCGCCTCGGCAGCGGCTTCCGCCGAGTTGACCTTCGGCGCCGAGAGGATGTCGAGCTTCGACGGATCGGGACCCTCGACGTCGGTGGCCAGCCCGGCCTGGGGGTTGGTGAACTTTCGCCCGAGTCCGGGCGTGATCGATGCGAACGGCGCTTTCTGATTCACTGCATCGAGCAGGGTCTGGTACGCGGCCTTGTTCACTTCGCCGAACTGATCGTGGGGCAGACCTTTGTGAAAGTTGCCGATGAACGTGGGAAAGTCCTTCTCGTCGCCGTTGTTGCCGGTGCTCTTGATCTTCGTGGGCGTGCACTGATGCGGCACCGTACAGCCTGGAACGCCTGCGACACGCGCCTCGGCATCTGCCGCCACGGCTTCGCCGCTCACGGGACGCGGATGCTGATCGACGGTGCTTCTGTCGCTCGCCGATCCTTCGGAAACAGGGCCCACCACGGGCCGGGGATGCTGGTCGACCGTACCTCTCTGAGACATGAATTCCTCCTATGGGGCGAAAGTCCCCTCCCTATAGAGTGACTTGCTGGAAGATTTCGTTACATCCGGAGGAAAACAGATGGGCCTCTCATTTCTGATTAGAAATCGTGGCAAGTGAGAGTGTACGAATCGCTTGCAACGACACTCGATGCGCGCCGCTGATGGAGCCATAGCCTAACGAGGCTTCGCCTCAGACCGACGAGATGTAGGTGTGGGAAGCTCAGATTCACCATCGGCCGACGATGCCGCCGACCGTCCACACCAGCCGACTTTCTTGGCTTCGCGACGCCGAGGTAGGGAAATGGAATCTGGCGTCTCTCCTGTGTATGGCTATTCCGAATCCGCCGACCGCTCTCAAGTTCAACCAGACGCAGTGGATCCCCTCTGCCACGCCGAAGCGGCCATTGACGCTGACGTGGCAGCCGTCTCCCGGCGCGACGTCGTACAACATTCGCGTCGAGGACCTGACCGTGCCCACGCTGCGCGGCGAGGGAAACAACTGTCCGGGCGACCCGCTCTTCGCGTGCAGGAACGGCATCGTCAATCCGGCGTTTCTCATCATCGTCCGCGCCGGCCACGCGTACCGCTGGTGGGTCCATGCGGTCAACGCGGAAGGAACGAGCGCGGCGTCGGTGGCGACGTTCCGCGTCGCCGAGCCGCCGGCCGACCCGAACTTCACGCACGGTGCCTTACAGGTCCTGCCGCTCTCCCCTCCTTATCGCGAGATCGTCACGCCGTCGCCGGAACAGTGGCGCATGGAAGTGCTGTTCACGCGCACCGCTGAACAACAGACGCAGAGCTTCACGTTTCGGGGCGACGTGTACGACCGTTACGGCGCCGTGCTCGCCACGGGATCGACGCCGCTACCGGCAGGGGCCGCGCAGCGCAGAGAGCTGGTTTTCGCCGTTCCGTCGCTGGCGCCGGGGCGTTACACGCTGCGTGTGGGGGTCTACGACTCGGCCAACGCGCTCGTCGAAAAGGACGACCTCGAGTACGAAGTCCATGCGAACGCGCCCGTCGTGCGCATCGCCGAGAACGGCCTGTTGCGGCGGCACTCCATTCCCTGGTTCCCTCTTGGCTTCTACCTCGGCGAGCAGTGGGCCGACGAGGATTTCGCGCGCATGGCCTCGTGGGGCGCGAACTGCGTCATGGAGTACGGTTTCGGCTGGCTCAACTACTCCAACGGGAATGAGCAGCAGGCGGTCGACTACGCACGCGAGTTCCTCGATCGCGCTTATCGCAACGGCATCGGCGTCCTCTACAACTTCGCCGGCCACTATCAGGACCGCGTGCCGAGCCCCGACCAGCGGAACGGTCTCGAGGTCGCCGTCGAGTACATGCGCACCCTCAAGTCGCACCCGGGACTCCTCACCTATTACATCGCCGACGAGCCAAACCTCGGCGGCCGCATCGACCGGATGCCAAAGCTGCTGGCCATGCAGCAGCTCATCGCCGATTACGACTCCGACCATCCCACGTGGCTGGTGGTGGTCAACGGCGCCAAAGGGGTCGGCGACTTTCACTACCGCGCCGCCGACTTTCTGGCCGTCGACAATTATCCGATCCCGGGCCAACCGCTCGAGAGCGTGGAAACGTCGGCGAAGGGGAACGCCGACAGCGCGCGGGGCGTGAGACCCAACTGGATCGTCCCGCAGCTTCACGATAGCTCCGTGTACCAGAACCCTCCGATCGCTTCCAACGAGCCGACCGGGCAGGAGAAGATTTGCATGCCGATGCTGGCCCTGACCGCCGGCGCGACCGGGATCATCCTCTATTCGTACTTCGACCTGTTTCGGGAGGTCGTGGTGCATCCGGCCACAGGCGACTACTCCCTTGTGCCATCCTCGCCGCAGACCCTGGCGCGTCGCCTTGCGGAGGTGGCTGCGCTGGCGCGACACATCACGAGCATCGTGCCCGCGCTGGTCGCAGGAACGCCGCAAACGCTCACACCCCAGGCGAAGACCGACGTGCGCCACCGCGCGGTCGAGCTCGGGGGCGTCATGTGGGTGATCCTCGCCAATCCAACGTCCTTACCTCTGACCTCGTTGTACACGCTTCCTGCCGGCGCCTGGGGGCGCGCCGACGCTCCGAACGGCGAAGTGACCGGCAGTCTCGCCAACGCCACGACGCTCTCGGTGAGAGTTCCCGCGCGGAGCGGCGGTACCGTGCGCGTCGAGCGTGCCGGCGTTCTCGGAGCGCGCTGGGTGAAGATGCCGGACACGGCGACCGACATCGGTGCCGGAGCGGACGGCGCGGTGTGGATCATCGGCACCACGCCGACCAGCGGCGGCTTCGACATCCGGCAGTTCAACGGCACGGGCTGGACGACGATCCCACGCGGTGCCGTGCGCATCGCCGTCGGTCCGACCGGTCCGTGGGTCGTCAATGACGCCGGCGTCATCTTTTTCCGCGACGCCACGCACTTCACGCAGCTTCCCGGCAGAGCGCGCGACATCGGCGTGGGCCCGCGCGGCGAGGCGTGGATCATTGGCACGAACGCGGTCGCCGGAGGCTTCGGCGTGCACTGGTTCGATGGCGACGAATGGCGCGCCGTCGACGGCGGCGGCGGCCTGCGCATCGCCGTCGCGCCGCGCGGAACTCCATGGATCATCGACAACGCAAATCGCATCCTGCGCCACGACGGCGTGCGGTGGGTGCAACTCCCGGGCGTCGGCACCGACATCGACATCGGCATTGACGGCACGCCGTGGATCGTCGGCGCCGACACGGCCGGCGGCGGCTTCGGCATCCATCGCTGGGATGGCGTAGCGTGGATGCGCGTCGACACCGGCGCAACCGGTATCGCCGTCGCGGCGGACGGACTGCCCTGGGTCGTCAACAACCAGTCCGCGATTTTCAAAAGAGTGCGCTGACCGGCGAGACGCTCGCGCTGTCGGGCCCGCAATGGGCGAAGCTCCAAGCGTCGACGGAGTCACGATCAGACCTCCGGCCTGTCACGCCGGAGGTCGAGGGTTCGAGCCCGTCGGCGCGATTGTTCACTCCTTGGACGGATCGCTGGACTCGCCTGGGCAGCACTTCACGCGGATGAGTCGCGTCGCGCTCCGCCAATTGATGCAGTTGTTCGAGACGGCCAGCTTCACGCGATAGTAGGTGTCGCATTTCATGCGCGTCTTCGCTCCGGCCTCATAGAACGCACGCACGTCGAAGGGACCGGCCTGGCCGGGAAACCACTGCATCACTTCGGGTCCGATGCGCGCCCAGGACGCATTTGACTCCTGCACACTCCAGAAGTAATTGAGCTCGTTCTGGCTGTTCGTACCGTCGGCGATGACCGTTCCCAGGCCGCTCGTCCAGTTCATCGTGAAATCAGGCACTGGAGGCAGGCACGCAGCGACACGTCCGAGCTCGAGGCGGAAGATCAGGTATTCGCCCGGATTACAGGCGCCGACGAGAAAGCCGTTCGTCCCGCCGCAGGAGGCCGTGGCGTTGGTGTCCCAGATCCAGTTCGCGGTCGGCTCCATATTGTTCAGTGGTCCCCAGAGATGTGCCCCGGACGGCACGGTGCTGCTCGCGGCATTGACGTTGTTCGGGCCGGCGCTGGTGGGATGCCAGCGATTGTTGGCATTACACGCTGCGATCTGCGCCGAGAGCGAGGTCGCGGTCGGCGCGGCCGTCGCTGTATTCGACAAAGTCTGGTTCGTCGCACAGACGCTCCAGAGCGGCGATCCCGTCGGTACAATCCCGTTACCGCTAGTGAGACTTCCGATGAGACCTTGATAGACGCCGCCATCATCCCAGGCCACGACATACAGATGGGTTGCCGTGGAGACGAATTGGCCGGAGTAAACGCCGCTGGACCATGCGCCGCTGAATTGTTGCACGGTCGCCGCGGAGCTCGTTCCGGTGTAGCCCGCAAAGTAATTATCGGCCGTCATTCGCACCGTGTATTGTGCGTGTACGGATCCGCCAACGACAACCGCCGCACAGAACGCGGCCAGGATACTCGCTCTTCTGCTCATATTGCCTCCTCATTCTCTCGCCGCGCTCGTCTGTTCAAGGCGGCATTGAGTAGTGACCGGCGGCGCAGAAGCGTTTCAGGTAAGGCTCAAATCGTGAAAAAGTGCCCGAATAGGTGGTTCTGTGTGTAGACCGCCGAGGCGAGCGTCGCCCACATAGATACCGGGCCCACGACGTCATACGGCTCCCTGAGCTTCCGCGGCGTCTTCTAGTTCTGCCACCTCTCGATTTTCCGCGCGCCTTCCCTGCCGTCGATATATGCCCTCACTATCAGGTCCGCGAAGGGAAGGGAATTGACCGCTCGAAATCTCTCGTCCAGAACACAAGCGGAGAAGGTTCTTTAGAACCGCTCCGGCTTCGACCGGTTGAACGTGCGCGGGACTGCGAACCAGGTGAAGGAGCCGGCGTCTCTGACGGTAATCGTGGCCGGGCTGCCCCGCGTCCCGGTCCGGTCCGCCCTCGCCCCATCTTCGGGAGCGACCTGCGACCGGGCTTCTCGAATCCTGACGTCGACGTCGATCTGAATTCGAGCGCCGTTTCCCGAAGCACGGCACGTAGTGAGTCCTGAAAGAAGCGAAGAGCTGAGATGAGAAAAAGGTAGAGACTCGAAAAGCC
>JBDTOZ010000451.1:0-10514 GCA_039932995.1 Acidobacteriota bacterium
CGGCGAGGACGCCGCACAGCCAGCCGGCGAGACGCCGGCGTTCCTTGGGTTGCGGAGCGCAGTCCCCTCTGTTCTCTACTCGTCGAAATCCTCGAAGGCCGTGAGTGCGCGGAAGTCGGTGTAGCGCTCGTGAATCTCGCGGAGGGAGATCTCGCGAAGGCGATCGAGCGAGAACTTCTCCACCGTGAACGAGGCCAGGACGCTGCCGAAGATGATGGCCCGGCGGAGCTCGCGATCATGGATCTCGCGCCGTGAGCTCAGGTAGCCGAGGAAGCCTCCGGCGAAGGTGTCGCCGGCCCCGGTGGGATCGAACACGTTCTCGAGGGGATAGGCCGGCGCGGCGAAGATGGCGTCCTTGGTGATCATCAACACGCCGTATTCGCCACGCTTGACGACCAGCGTCGACGGCCCCAGGGCCAGGATCTGACGGCAGCCTTTGACGAGATTCGCTTCTCCCGTGTATTGCCGCACCTCGGCCTCGTTGAAGATGACCAGATCGACCTCACGCAGGATGCGCTCCAGCGACTCGTGCTTCGAGGTGATCCAGTAATTCATCGTGTCCAGCGCGACCAGCCGCGGGCGACGGGCCTGCTTGAGTACGTCGTACTGCAGGTCGGGATCGATGTTCGCCAGAAAGAGCACGTCGGCCTGCTTCTGCCGCTCATTGAGGCGCGGAGCAAAGTCCGCGAAGACGTTCAATTGCGTATCGCGCGTCTTGGCCACGTTGAGGTCGTAGCCATACTCGCCGCTCCAGAAGAACGTCCGGGCACCCGCCACGCGTTGCAGACCGTCGGTCTGGATGTTGCGCCCCGCGAACACCGACGCGTCCTCCGCCGTGAAGTCCTCACCGACCACGGCCACGAGATCGACTTCCGAAAAGAACGAGGCCGCCACCGAAAAATACGTCGCGGATCCGCCGATGCAGCGGTCCACTTTCCCAAAGGGTGTTTCCAGAGCATCAAAGGCCACACTACCGACTACGAGGATGGACATGGTTTCTCCTGAGGATTCGCGTCGTCGAGTCGTCCAGTCGTCGAGAAAAGCCCGCTCGAAGACTCGACGACGCGAAGGCTCGTCGACTACGTCATGTGCTTCCCGAGGATGGGCGCCAGGTCGTCCCGGACCCGCGGCGGGATCGCGGCGGGGTCGGTGAGAATGGCGAACTTCAGCGCGGTGGCGCAAGGACAATCGCGCTTGCGCTGCACAGCACCGCGGATGGAGGTACGCAGAATGGTCTGGGCCATGGTGACGTTGGCCCGCAGATAACCGAGGATCTGGTCGATGCTCACGTCATCGTGGTCGGGGTGCCAGCAGTCGTAATCGGTGACCAGGGCCATCGTTGCGTAACAGAGCTCGGCCTCGCGCGCGAGCTTGGCCTCCGTGAGATTGGTCATGCCGATCACATCGGCACCCCACGAACGATAGAGATTCGACTCGGCACGCGTGGAGAACTGCGGGCCCTCCATGCAGACGTACGTTCCGCCTTCGTGTACCGTCGCGCCGGCCGCGCGCGCCGCGGCTCCCATCAGCGACGACAAAGCGGTACAGACGGGATCGGCGAAGGGCACGTGACCGACCACGCCGTTCCCGAAGAACGTGTCCGAGCGATGGCGGGTGCGGTCGATGAACTGGTGCGGAAAGACGATGTCGGTCGGGTGGAGCTCTTCCTTCAGCGAGCCGACCGCACTGGCCGAGAGGATGGTGTGCACGCCCAGCACCTTGAAGCCGTAGAGATTCGCGCGGTAGTTGATCTCACTGGGCGTGTACCGGTGTCCGCGTCCGTGCCGGGACAGAAAGGCCACCCCCACCCCGTCCACCTCGCCAAGGACATAGGGATCGGACGGGGCGCCGAAGGGCGTGTCGATCAGGCGCTCGTACTGAACGCTCAAGCCTTCCATGGCGTAGAGGCCGGAGCCGCCGATGATGCCCACTTCGATGCATACGGTCCCTTCGTGGCCCAGCGTGACGTTCCGGGCGCTCACGCGCGGAACCTCTGCACCGACTGTTCGATGGCCTCGCCGACGCGTTGCGCCAGCTCGACCGCGTCGAGACCGTCTTCTCCCGACACGATGGGGCGCGTGCGGTCGCGAACCGAGGCCAGGAAAGCCTCGTTCTCGGCGCGCAGCGGCTCCTTGCGCTGGACCTCGACTCTGAGCGGCTGCATCTCGCGACCGACCAGGCGATAGCCCTTCACTTCCTGCTCTTTGGTGTCGACGGAGATGTAGAGGTCGCCGCCGAAAAAGCGCTGCTTGCGGACACGCTCCTGCGACACCCGGCTGGCGGTGAGGTTGGCCACCGCGCCATTCTCGAGCTCCAGGCGCACGTTGGTGATGTCGACCTTGTCGGTCAGCACCGGCACGCCCACCGCGCGAATCTCCACCACCTTCTGCCGCATCAGCGACAGGACCAGGTTGAGGTCGTGGATCATGAGGTCGAGCAGGACGTCCACGTCGAGCGAGCGCGGGACGAAGACGCCCAGACGCTCGGCTTCGAAGTAGCGCGTGGCGCCCACGTAGTCGGCGATGGCCACGATGGCCGGGTTGTAGCGCTCCACGTGTCCGACCTGGATGAGGCGACCCTTCGCGGTGGCCAGCTCGATCAGAGAGCGCGCCTGCGCGGCCGTGGCCGTGATCGGTTTCTCGATCATCACGTCCACACCCGCCTCCAGCAATTCACGGGCGATGTCGTAGTGGGTGGTGGTGGGGGTGGCCACGACGGCGCAGTCGATCTCTTTCGCCAAGGCGGCCACGCTCGCATGACGGCGGATCTTCAGCGCCGCTTCCACTTCCGCGGCGATGTCGTCCCCCGGCTCGACGAACCCGACCACCTGCGCCTCCGGGATCTCGGTGAGCACGCGCGCGTGCAGGCGGCCGAGGTAGCCGGTGCCGATGATGCCCACACGGGTCATCGCTGCTCCCGGTTGGCGGTTGACGGTTGGCGGTTGGCGGGGGAACCGGCGCATGCCTCGCAACCGTGTCGTTCCGCGGAGTGGCAACGATCGAACAGAATGTTGACTGTCGGCACGGGACGACCAACCTCGGCCCGCCCTCCCGCCAACCGCCAACCGCCAACTGCCAACCGACTCACCGGATCACACCCCTCTGCGAGCTCCTCACGAACTCGGCAAAGTAGCGGACCTCGGGATAGAGACCGAGCTCGGTCTCGATGCGATCGAGGGCGTCGTGCAGCAGGAGTTTGGAGCGGGTCAGGAGGCGATAGGCGCGTTGCAAGGCCTGCACGGTCTCCTTCGAGAAACCCTTTCGTTCGAGACCGATGTTGTTGATCCCGTATGTCTTGGCCGGACGGTTTCCGACCGTCTTCACGAACGGCAGCACGTCCTGCGTGCAGATGGAGCCGCCACCGATGAAGGCGTGCTCGCCGACGCGGCAGAACTGATGCACGGCCGAGAACGCGCCGATGGTCGCGGAGTCGCCGACCTCCACGTGGCCGGCCAGCGTGGCGTTGTTGGCGAAGATCGTGTTCATGCCCACGTGACAGTCGTGGGCCACGTGTGCGTAGGCCATGAAGAAGTTGCCGTTGCCGATCGTGGTCACGCCGCCACCGCCGGTGGTGCCGCGGTTCACGGTCACGAACTCGCGGAAGACGTTGTCGTTGCCGATGTGCAGCTCCGTCTTCTCGCCCTTGAACTTCAGATCCTGGGGCTCGGTGCCGATGGATGCCTGGCCCACGAAGCGGTTGCGCTCTCCGATCGCGGTCGGCCCCTCGATGCGCATGAAGGGACCGATGACCGTGCCCGCGCCGATGCTCACGTGGGGCCCGATGACCGCGTACGCGCCGACGGAGACGTCCGGCGCGAGGACGGCCTCGCTGCTGATCACTGCGGTTTCTGCGATGGTTGCGGACATAGGGTCGTTCTACTCCGGACGGTCGACCATGACGCTGAGCAGTTCCGCCTCGGCCACGACGACGTCATTCACTTTGGCCGTGCCTCGGACCTTCACCGTGTTGGCGCGGCGCTGCAGGACTTCGATCTCCAGGATCAACTGATCGCCCGGCACCACCGGACGGCGAAAGCGCGCCTTGTCGACGCCGCCGAACAGGAACAGCTTCTTCTCGCGGTCTTCGATCTCGCGCAGGAAGAGCACCGCCGCACACTGCGCGATCGCTTCCACGATGAGCACGCCCGGCATCACCGGCGCGCCGGGGAAGTGCCCCTGAAAGAACTGCTCGTTGGCCGAGACGTTCTTGAGGCCGACGATCCGCTTGCCCCCTTCGGGGATCTCCAGGATGCGGTCGATGAGCAGCATCGGATACCGATGCGGCAGGAGCTTCATGATCTCGTTGATGGTCAACATGTCCTTCGTTCTCCGAGCATCATTTCTTTTTCTCGCGCTGCTGACGGGCATAGTCGCGCTGCGGCACCGCCGGGATGCCCCTCACCCAGACACCCTCCGGCACATCGGCGAAGACCGCGCTCTTGGAGTACACGCGGGCACGATCGCCGATCTTCAGATGGCCCGCGAACCCGGTCTGTCCACCCACCTGCACGGAATCGCCCAGCTCCGTGGAGCCGGCGATCCCCACCTGGGCCACGAGGAAGCAGTGCTTGCCGATGCGGACGTTGTGGCCGATCTGCACCAGGTTGTCGATCTTCGTTCCTTCGCCGACCAACGTCTCGCCCAGCGCGGCCCGGTCGATGGTCGTTCCCGCGCCGATCTCCACATCATCTTCAATGCGCACGATCCCGATCTGAGGGATCTTGTGATGGCGCCCGCCCTCGGTGGCGAAGCCGAAGCCGTCCGAGCCGATGACCACACCGCTGTGGATCACGCAACGGCTGCCGATCCGGCAGCCCGCGTAAATGGAGACCTGCGGATAGACGATCGTCCCCCCGCCGATGACCACATCCGGCTCCACGGTCACGTTGGGATAGATCACCACGCCGTCGCCGAGGACCACGTTTTCGCCGATGGACGTGAACGCGCCGATGCGCACTCCCTGACCGAGCTTCGCCGAAGAGGCGATGGCCGCGTGTGAGGAAATGCCTTCCGGCATCGGACGGGCGGCGAAGTACCGGGCCACGACCGTGGCCATGGCGTAATACGGATTCGCCACCCGGATCCACCGCGCCGAATCTCCCTCCAGGTCATCAGCCACCAGGATCGCGGCCGCACCGGTCTTCTCGACCTGCGGGGCGTACTTGGGATTGGAGAGGAAACTGAGATGCTCTCCGGTCGCCTCCGCCAGTGAAGCCACCCCCGCAATCGACACCTCCGGCCCGCGGTAACGGCCGGAGACGAAGCTCACGATTTCAGAGAGAAGGACGGCGGGCATCGGGCGCGGATTGTAAACCGGTTGTCGGTCAGCGGCGGTGAGGGAACGGCTTTCACCCCAGAGCGGGTGGAGCGGTGGACTCTGCTCTGGTGGACGGTCCTCGCGCCAAGGCACTCCGGTAAGGGGCCGCGGGCATCCTGCCCGCGGTGGACTCTACTCTGGTGGAGCGGTGGACTCTCTGGTGGAGCGGTGGACTCTAGTCCACCGGTGACGCGCGAAGGCGCGTCGAACAATCTAGCCCCGGGCTCGGCCCGGGGAAAACGAGATTCGATTCTCAACGCGGCCGCGAAGGCGGTCGCCACAAGGGCGCGCCAACGTCGAGAACCGCTCGAACGTTGTGGCGGCCGCCTTCGCGGCCGCACCACACGGACACCCTGCGTTCCCCGGGCCGAGCCCGGGGCTACATTGTGAAACGCGCCTTCGCGCGTCAGCGCCCGCTTCGCGGCGTAACGGCGGACTTTCGTCCACCGCGGGCAGGAACCTGGCAGGATGCCCGCGGCCCCATCGGAGTGCCTTGGCGCGAAGATGCGAGACCGGGACACGAAAAAGCCTCCCGTTTCCGGGAGGCTTTTCGGGAGGCGGCGGAGGCAGCCTTACTTCTTGGCCGGCGCGGCGGGGGCGACGGCGTTGAAGCGCTGGATGACGGTGTCGGTCAGGTCGATGGCGTCGGAGGCGTAGACCAGGCCGGACTCGAACTTGTTGAAGACGGCAGCCAGGCCCATCTCTTTGCCAAGGGCGTCGATGACCGGCTTGATGCGGGCTTCAAGCGCCTGCAGCTCGCGGTCGCGGGCCTCACCGATCTCGCGGTCGGCGTCCTGCGCGTAGCGCTGCATGTTGATGCGCTTCTCGGCGAGCTGCTTCTGCAGGTCGGCCAGCTTGTCCTCGCTGAGCGAGATGCGCTTGGCCGTGATCTCGGCGTCGAGCTTCTTCATCTCGTCGTCCATGGCCTTGGCTTTCTCGACCTTCTCGTCCTGGACCCTCTTGAGCTTGTCGTAGGCGGCCTTGCCGGCCGTCGACTGCGCGAGAACCTTCTGGACGTCGATCACCGCAATACGCGCAGGCGTCGTCTGCGCAAACATCGGAGCCGCGAGGGCGGCCACCGCCACTGAAACGAGGAACTTCTTCATGGACTCTCCTTCTTGGTCTTCGGCAACGGCTAAAGCCGCCGCCGTTTAGAACGTATTCCCGATGGTGAACTGGAATCCTTCGAACTCGTCGGCCAGCTCCGGCTTCAGATTCACCGCGTAAATGAAGCGCAGCGGGAACTGGAAGACGGGGAGGAAAAGACGCAATTCGCCGCCCGCGCTGTAACGCAGTTTGCCGACGTCGAACGTCTCTTTGTATCCGAAGGCACGGCCCGCGTCCGCCCACAGCACCAGGCGGATCGGATCGTTGACTTTGTAGATGTATTCGAAATTCGTGGTGAGGTGGCTGTAGCCGCCGGCCGGGCGTGTGCCGCGGCCCGGGAAGTTCTCGTACGGCCCCAGCGTGCCGTAGCCGAATCCGCGCACCGAGAACTCGCCGCCCACGAGGAAGCGATCGTTGATGGGAACGCAGAGGTCGGGCACGTCGCGGTTCAGCTCTTCGTACTTGTGCGCGCAGTCATCGCGGAACGAGAAGATGTAGCCGGATTCGAGGTTGGCGCTCACGGAGCTCTTGCGAGAGAGACGCAGGAACCGGGTCAGGCCGAGGGTGGGCTTGAACATGTCCACCGAGCCGCCCAGCGGTCCGCCGGCGTAGGCCAGACCGACGCTGATGCGCGAGCCGCGGGTCGTGTCGTACGGATTGTCGCGCGAGTCATAACGGTACGTCGGCACGATGGTGGACGTCACGTAATTGATGTCGTTGATCAGCGGCAGCGGGATGTTGCCGTTCGGATCGGGGATCTCCTGCGAGGAGTAGACGCTCCGCGAGCGCTCGTACCCGTACATGAGGCCGAGCGAATCGAAGCGGCGCAGACGGTAGCCGTAGGCCACCGTGCCGCCCTTGCCACGCTGCTCGAAGCCGAACGAGGCCGGCAGGATGGTCTCCCGGTTGTACAGCGACACGCCCAGGCTGTTCGGCGTATCCATGAACCAGGGATCGGCGTAGGAGATGCTGAAGAAGTTCGTGCGACGGCCGCGCTGATACCCGAGAGAGAAGTTCTCTCCCTCCCCAAGGAAGTTGCGGGTGGCGAACTGGGCCTGCACGAAGAAGCCGCCGCCCTCGGAATAGCCACCTCCGAACTGGACGTCGTTCTTCCCTTCCTCATTCCCCTTCACGGTGATGTCGACGGTCTTGGTGTCGGCGTTGACCTTGAAGTCGGGATTCTCGGTCACCTTGAAGTAGCCGAGCTGGCCGAGCTTGTAGAGGCTCTGCTTGAAGGTCTCCATGTCCATGATCTGACCTTCCTCGAGGAAGATCTCACGGCGCAGGACTTTGTCTTTGGTGGTGGTGTTGCCGGTGAACTCCAGGCGCCCCAGGTGGAACTGATCGCCTTCGAAGACGCGGAGCTTCACGTCGACGACGTGGTTGTCCTTGATCGTGTATTCGGGATCGACGTACGCGTAGATGTAGCCGCGCATCCGGTAGGCCTCACCGAACGCGTCCACGCGGGCCTGGATCGGCTTGCGGGCCAGCGTGTCGCCCTTCTCCATCGGCCAGTTCCCAATGATCTGCTCGTTGGTGAAGACCGTGTTGCCTTCCACCGAGACTTCGCCGAATTTGTGGATCTCCCCTTCCTTGACCGGAATGGTGATCTTCACCCGTTTGGCCACCGTCTGGATCACCGGGTCGCCAAAGGAGACCGCCTGGTAGCCGTGATCCTGGTAGTAGTTCCGGACGTGCTCGAGGTCCTCGTCCAGCTTGGACGGGATGTAGAGGTTCTTCTTGCGCACCCAGGTGATCAGGTTGTGCTTCTTGATCTCCTTCATCTGGCTGCGCAGCTTGGTGTCGGAGAAAATGTGGTTGCCGACGAAGTCGATGGAGGCCACCTTGGCCTTGATGCCTTCGTTGATGACGAAGACGATCTTCTTCTCGGAAGGATCGCCGAGATCCTCGGTGATGGCGTCGACCTGCACCCCTTCGAATCCACCCTCGCTATAGGCGCGGCGCACGGTCTCGGCGGCGCGCTTGACCAGAGTCTGCTCGATCGTGTTGCCGACGTGGAGATCGATCTTCTCGCGCTCCAGGGCCTCGTTGATCCGGGTCTGATTGAGGGCCTTGTTGCCGCGGAACTCCACCGATCCGATGCGGGGACGCTCCTTGACGACGGCGCGCAGGATCACGCCCTTCTCGCCCGGCTCGACCTCGATGCGGATGTCGTCGAACAGGCCGGTCTGCCAGAGGTTGACGAAGTTGCGCCGCACCGCCTCAGGCACGTAGGGATCGCCCGGAACGACCCCGAGATAGACACGGATCGTGTCGCTGGCAACGGAGGTGTTGCCGACGGCTTCGAACCGTTCCACGACCTGGCCGCCGGCGGCCGGCCGCTGGGTCTGAGGTGCTTCGGTAATGCGGCCCGCCGCGGGCGCATCGATGATGACACTGGGACGGGGACGGGGCTGCTCCACCGGCGGTGTCTGGGCCCGCATCATCCCGCCGATTCCGGTCAGGAGCACGAGCATCGCGAGATTTCGAGTCATAAGTTGTACCGAGACTTCGGTTTTGATGTGAGACGCACGACCCCCGGGAGAGGTCACGCCAGCCCCTGAACACCGGACAAACGGCGCGCATTCTACCCGTATCATCCCGGTGGTGCTCGCCTTCCGAAACCTTGTTCTCCTCTTTGTCGCATCCGGCGCTCTGGCCGGCCCGCTCCCCGAGATTCGCCTCGCGCCGCGGGGAGCCGTCCTCCGGCTGGCCGTCACCGGGGATACCGGCAAGGGGACGGAGGCGGTGGCAGCGGGGATTGCGGCGCTTCATCGCACGGCGCCGGTCGACGCCATCCTCCTGGCCGGAGACACCTTCTATCCCTGCGGGGTCACATCCGAGCACGACCCGCGCTGGAGTCTGGTCGCTCCCCTGACCCGCATCGGCGTCCCCCTCCTCCCCGTCCTCGGCAATCACGATTTCTGCGGGAAATCCGACCCCGACGCTCAGATCCGGGCTACCGGGGTGGTGGACCACTGGCGCTTCCCGGCGCGCCAGTACATCGTCCGCTCCCCGTTCGCGGACTTCCTGTTCCTGGACACGACTCCCCTGGTCAAGGGCAAGGCAAACGGCGTGGCACCCGCCATCCGCGAAGCCTTTTCGAAGTCCAGCGTCCCCTGGCGCATCGTGGTCGGCCACCATCCCGTGATCTCCTCCGGCTACCACGGCTACTTCCCGCGGAAGGAGGTGAGCCGCATGCGCGAGCTCATTCCGCTGCTCCGGGAGATGAAGGTGGACGCCTTCCTGGCCGGACACGACCACCATCAGGAGCTGATCCGCGGCCGGATGATGCATCTCATCAGTGGCGCCGGCTCCTCCCCCATCCCCCCCATCAAGCTGCGCGTGACGACGATCTTCCCCCCGGAGATCCGCCGCGAACGGATCGGCTTCGCGATCGTGGAGATCGCGGAAAAGAGGATCCGGGTGAGGTTCTACGGCGCCGACGGAAAACCGCGCAGCGAGTGGCTCGAGGGACGGTCGCGGTAACCCGCTCTCCGCTTCAGGTGGCGTATGTGGCGATGCCGTTGCCGAAGGACCAGTTCTCTTTGGTCACTTCGACGAGGCTGATCAAGACATCATCCGGACGGACGTCGACGCTCTCGCCGAGACGGCGGGCGATGCTGGCGTAGAGGGCACGCTTGATCTCCACCGACCGCCCCACGTTCAGGATGATCTGCACGACGATCAGTCCCGCGGAGCGGGAGACACCCCCATAAGAAGGATGAGCCACCAGGTGAGCCGCCTCCACTTCTTCGAGGATGTGGAAGCGGTCGTCGGCCGGCACATTGGCCTCCGCGACCAGAGCGGCATGGACGGCGTCGGAAACGGCGCTGAGAAACTCAGGCGTCTTCCCCTTGCGCAGGGTGATGCGGACGAGAGGCATGGCGGGATTGTATTCGGTTGGCGGTTCTGTTCGTGCGCATCAGCCGCACAAGACGCGAGGAGTTCGTGCGCATCAGCCGCACAAGACGCGAGGAGTACGTGCGCCGAGCGCGATCACGACGCCGAAGGCGTTTGGGGGCCTGACGCGCGGAGGCGCGTTCCACAATGTAGCCCCGGGCTCGGCCCGGGGAACGCGGGGTGTCAGT
>JBDTOZ010000452.1:0-24860 GCA_039932995.1 Acidobacteriota bacterium
CACGGGCCAGCCGGCGAGACGCCGGCGCTCCAATGCTCCGCCTGAAAATCTTCGCCCCGCGCGAGAAACTCGAGGTCAGTAGTACAGAGGCTCCCCGCAGCGCCCTCCCGTCCTTCTCAAAGTTAGCGCGTATGGGCATGCTGCCCGCGGTTCCTTGCGGCCTCGGCGGTACACTGCGCGGCGGATGAAGCAACTCGATGCTGCCGTCAGTTCCGCGATTGCCGAGGCCGTGCATTCGCTGGAGCTCTGTTCGTGCGCGGAAGTGGTGGTGGAGGTACGCGGGCGTTCCGGGTCGTACGCGCATGCGGACGCGCGATTCGCGTCGCTGGTGGCCTTCGTGATCCTGCTGGTCATCCTCTTCTCTCCCTGGACCTTTCACCCGGCCTGGGTGGCGGCCGACGTGGCCCTGGCCTGGCTCCTCGGGCACTGGAGCGCTTCGCGGAGCGATGCCGTGCGCCACCTGATGACCAGCGCGCGGGAGCGCGGCCGGCAGGCGCGCCTGGTCGCCGAATCGGTCTTCCACGGCCGGGGCGTGGCCAACACCTCCGGGGAGACCGGCGTGCTGGTCTATCTCTCGCTGCTCGAGCGCCGGCTGGAATTGCTCGCCGATCGCGGGGTGCTGGAAGCGGTGCCGGCGCTGGAATGGAATCGCATCGCGGCGGAGGCGCGGGCTCGCCACGCCACGACGGACACGCTGCTGGACGTCGTGCGCGCGCTGACTCCGCTCCTGGAGCGGCACCTGCCGGTGGGGGAAGGCGATCAGGACGAGCTGTGCAACGTGCCGAGGTTCATTCTCGAATGACGTGGCGAACGAAGCGGCGCTGGATTCTGGCCCTGGTGCTCCTCCTGCTGGTGGCGTTCCATGTCTCCGCGCGCGTCGGCGGGGGCGAGTCCTACTCCGGCGGCGGAAGCTCGTCGGGCAGCGGCGGTGGCGATGGCGGCATCGGAATCGAGCTGCTCTATTACCTCTTCCGGTTTCTGCTCTGGCTGACCATCGAGCATCCGGTCGTGGGCATTCCGGTGGACATCGTGGTCATTTGTGCAGCGGTGGTCTGGCTGCGCAAGAAAAAGGGCGACGCCGCGGTGCGCATCAGTACGAAACAATCCCGGAGACCCGCCGCGCCGGTTGCCCGCCTGGAAGAGCTCCGGAGATTCGATCCCAATTTCTCCGAGATCACCTTCAGTGATTTCTGCTACTCGCTCTATGGACGCGCACACTTTGCGCGGGGGAAGGGCGACCTCAATCAGTACGCGCCGTATCTCAGTGAGTCCGCGCGCGACACCATTCGCAAACTGGGACCTCAGGGACTGCGCGAAGTGCGGGGCGTAGTCATCGGCGCGTTCCGCGTGGTCTCCGTGGGCGGGATGGACACGGACACTGTGACCGCCACTGTGGCCCTCGAGAGCAATTACACGGAGGTCACCGCTGCAGGACAGCAGAGCTGGTATGCGAACGAGCGCTGGATTCTGGAGCGGCGCAGGGACATCCTCTCGCCGCCGCCGGAAAAAGCGAAAGCGGATCATTGTCCGCGTTGCGGCGCGGCCCTGACCACGCGTACGGACGGGTCGTGTGAGTATTGTGGCGTCAAGGTCGAAAGTGGCGCCTTCCAGTGGTATGTGCGGGCCATTGCCCTGGTCAATCGGGAGACTCGCGGACCGCTGCTGACCTCCAACGTCCCAGAACAGGGAACCGGCCTTCCCACCGTCTGGCAGCCGCACTTCGCGGACCACCGCCGGGCCTTTGAGGCCGAGCATGAAGGATTCGACTGGAACGCATTTCAGGAGCGCGTGGCACGCGTGGCCGTGCAACTGCAGGACGCATGGAGCGCGCGAGACTGGGAGCAGGTCCGTCCCCTGGAGACCGAGAGCCTGTTCCAGATGCACCGCTACTGGATCGAAGCGTATACGCGGCAGCGCCTGCGCAACATCGTGGCCGGCTTCCAGATCACGGGCATCGAAGTGGTGAAGATCCTCACGGACGCGTTCTATGAAGGCGTCACCGTGCGTATGCACGCCGAGGGACGCGACCATACAGTGGACGACAATGGCAACGTGGTGGCAGGGTCGAAGTCGCAATTACGACGCTGGAGCGAATACTGGACCTTCATCCGCAGCAGGGCCGCCCAAGGCACCGGCACCGCATCCTGCCCCAACTGCGGCGCAAAACTCAGCGTCGGCGCCACCGGCATCTGCGAATACTGCGGCGGCAAACTGACCACAGGCGAATTCGACTGGATCCTCTCCCGCATCGAGCAGGACGAGTCGTACGGGTAAGGCAGGCGAAACGGGTTTCGAGTTGGCCTCAGACCGACTGAGCAGCAACGCAATGGTGGTGGGAAGAAGTCGCTGAGGATATGCGGACCGGTTGACAATCCGGAAGTATCTGTGCGACTCTGAATAACCCTCCGCTTCCGGGGTTCAATCATTCAATCATTGGATCGACGCGTAGCCACGGCTGCGCCCGGTCAGCATTCATGAAGGAGAAGTCGATGTCCATTCGCAGCGTAGTCCTGGGTCTCTTCCTCTCGGTCGGGGCCGCCACGGCCCTGTTCGCGCAGAGCTCCGTCACCGCCGACAACTTCACGGACGTGACCGGAGTCAACGTCGACGCCAAGACGGGAGATGCCACCACGTCGGCCTTTCGCGTCTTCAATTCCGCGAACGCGGAATTGCTGCGGGTCAGTGCGTCGGGGATGGTGGCCATTGGGTCAGCCCCCGTCTTACCGCTTCCCCTGAGCGTATACGGAGCGGCCTATGCGAATGGAGTTTCCCGCACGGTCCTGGGGGTGTATGACAGCAGTACCTACGCCGCGAATGTGGGTGGCGGAATCGCCTTTGGCGGAAAGTTTCTGGCCGCGGGGACTCCGTTGGCACAGGAGTTCGCCAGCATTGAAGGGGTGAAGGAGAACAACACTGAAGGCGACTACGCCGGTGCGTTGACGTTCAACACCCGGGTGAATCAGGGCCTGCCGACGGAGCGCATGCGCATCAACTCCAATGGGTGGGTGGGAATCGGGACGACGACTCCGGGCGGCCCGCTGCATTTAGGTGGCGGAGCGACAAATGACGTCGCCATTTCACTCGGTGGAGATGTCACCAATGGGCCGGTCTTTAATCTCGGCTACGCAGGCTCTTCCTTTGGCCGCAGTTCGGCCTTCTTCAACGTGCGGCCGGACGTTCTGGCTGTTGCTCCCAATCCTTCGTTACGGTTTCTCATTGCCAATGCCCAGAAAATGATGGTCAGCGGGACCGGCATCGTCATCGGCTCCGTGGCCACGGTTCCCACGGAACAGCTCGAAGTCACCGGCGGCTCGATGTACGTCAACGGCGAAGACGCCGGTCTGATCGTCGATGCCGGCAACAACAAGCGGTTCGGTGTGATCAAGAATTCTGGGCAGAACACGGAACTGCGATATACGAGCGAGATTCCCTTCAGGATTCGCAGGGTGACGGCCGGCACCTTGAGGTTTCCCACGGGCTCGGATACGCCGATGACCATCAGCGCTTCCGGCAACGTCGGCATCGGACTGCTCAATCCGAACGATGCCTTCCGGCTCGACGTGGCCGGTGCGGCTCACTTCTCGAGCAGTGTCGTCGTCGACGGCAACATCGCCGCGAAATACCAGGACGTGGCCGAGTGGGTGCCGTCGCGCGATGACCTGGCCCCGGGCACCGTGGTGGTCCTCGACCCCGCAGCCGGCAACGGCGTGCTCGCGTCGTCGACGCCCTACGACACTACCGTAGCCGGCGTCGTCTCCGCGCAACCGGGCATCATCCTCGGCGAGGCCGGCCAGTCCAAGGAACAGATCGCGACCTCCGGACGCGTCCGCGTGAAAGTCGACGCCTCCCACGGAGCCATCGCCGTCGGCGACCTCCTGGTGACCAGCGACAAGCCCGGCTTCGCCATGCACTCCGTTCCTCTCGATCTCGGCGGAGTTCCCATCCACCGTCCCGGCACCATCCTCGGCAAGGCCCTCGAGCCGCTGGCCGGCGGTGAGGGGGAGATCCTGGTGCTGTTGTCATTGCAGTAAGGCCGGACCGCAAGGGTGGAACCATGACGCAACGCATCAGAGACTTCATACGGAGTGTGCCCATGTTCAGGAGTAGACAGGGAATGACCACAACCAGGATTCTCGGGGCGCTGGCCTTGAGCTTCGCGTTCGCGTTGCCCGGCGCGGCCATGACGGTCACCGTCGACGCAGAAGGCGTGACGGCGGCGGAGCTCCCGAGGGGAGCGCGGATCGTCCTCTTTGGTGTGGGGCGGGAGCCGGGACGATATCGGTCCTCCATTCGGCGGTGGACCGAGGTGCTGGCCGACGACGATCGGGACGGACGGGTCCGATTCGCGGGGCATGTGACGAACAGGTCGATCTGGGTGGCGGTCGACCTGGAAACGGGAGAGTCGGTGGCGGCGACGGGTCCTGATTATCCCCGCCGGGAAGTGACGGCCGGCTCCGCCCTCAAGCGGGACAACGTCGGGCAGCTCAGCAAGCTCGAGAACGCGCGGGGCATTGCGGAGATGCTCATCGTCAGGCCAAAGCGAGGAGCGTGGCGGCTCGGGTCTTCCAAAAACTCGGCAGTGGATGAAGCGCGAGGCAACCCGGCGGTGATGCGGCTCGACGCCTCGGCGTTTCGCGCCGTTGAGGGAGTTGCTTCGGACGATCTCAAGCACCTCAAACGGGGCGACGTCCTGGCCATGATCGACCCCCGCTTGATGGAATTCTACGTGATTCACGTGAACGAGGACTGATACGGTGCCTTTGAAGACGTCTCGTGCCGCTCTGTCATTTCTCTGTTTGCTGCTGGCGCTTTCCGCGATGGGGGCGCAGGAGCCAACGGAAGAGAAGGGATTCAAACCGGAAAAGATGTACTCCTTCGGCTCCCTGGATCACGTCAACACCTTCAACGGGAACCTGATGGTATCCATCCCCATCGGGATGCGCTATCCGCTGGATGGCGGTCTCACCTACGGGCTCACGCTCTCGTACAACAGCAAAGTGTGGGATTTCGAAGAGTGGGGCATATATCAGGCGAGCTCTCCGAGCCTGCGCGCCAACGCCGGGCTGGGCTGGCTGCTCTCGATGGGAAGACTGGTCCCTCCGCAGGACCCGACCAATCAGAACAATGAGTGGCTTTACGAGGCCGCGGACGGATCGGATCACAGTTTCAGCGCGAATGTGCTGTATTCCAATGCGGCGTGTACCGGAGCGTATTGCAGCAAGACCCGCTACACCTACGACGGCTCATTTCTGCGGATGCAGGAGTTGTCACCGACGCTGCGCAGCGTCGAGAGCGGAGACGGGACCTCGAGTGAGTTCGAGTTGGTGAACGATGTCTGGCGCCTGAAGCGAATTTCCAACGCGTTCAAGAACAGCTCCGGCTCGCCGCTGAACTACGTCAACGTCACGTATCCGAGCCCCGCCGGAATCACCTATTGTCCCCAGGCCACGAGCGTATGGCAGCTCAATGACAGCAAGGGCCGCAGCCACTTCGTCTGCTTCAAGACGCAGAACCTTGGAGGTGATCCAGCTCCGATGGTCGACCGCGTGGTTCTCGCGGGAGTGGGTCAGTACGCGACGTATCTCTTCGAATATGACGTGAATGTGACCATTCAGAAGAGTTGTCGGGACACGGTTCCCTGGGACGACCCGAATCACCCTCCCGCCGAGTACCAGGTGCCGTTCTTGAAGGCGGTCAAGCTCCCGGACGGATCGGATCCGGCATGCCCGAGCGGGCAATGCTCCAGCTTTTCGTTCCAGAGCTTCGTGACCGGCTGTCCTACGGGCGGGCTTCAGACCCTGACCCTACCCACGCTTGGGAAGATCTCCTACACGTACGGCGTGAAGAACTTTCAACCGAACGCCCCCTGCGGACGCCTCTCCCCCGGGACGGTGGGCGTGAGCACGCGCACCCTGTCGAACGCCGTAGGGGCAGAGATTGGTGTGTGGGGTTACGAGATCCATGACGTGGTCAAGCCGGGTCTCGATCAGCGGTCGTTCGGACCGTGCTGGACCGGGGTCGGACCGGGAGGCGGCGATCCGGACGACCCGAGCGGAACCGTGCCCGAGCACTACCCGGTCATCCATGACGAGGCCGTAGGAACGGTGACCGACCCGAGCGGGAATCGAGTGGTTCAACATTACAGTGTATGGCCGGGGAACCCGGGAGATCCCTTCGACGACATCTCGAGCGACGGGTTCAGCTTGTGGAACTATGGTTTGGCGATCGGCAAGTTCGACCCGAACGTCAATGCGAACCTTTCCACCGAATGGTTCGCGTGCGCTAATTGTCCGTTCTCTCGTAAAAGCTACGTCCGCTATCACTCCGATCCCGTCGGCGTGCCGGTGGAGAACGCGCACCAGACCGTCACCGCCGAGAGGACGGTCTACGATGACGGCCGCTACGCCCATGTGGAGTATTCCGACTACGACGGGTTCGGTCACTTCCGGACGGCGGTGACCAGCGGAAACTTCGACACGGTGGCCAACGGAAATGTCGACGACGCCAATAAGAGAACCACGTACACCAACTTCAATCCAGGTGCCGATTCCAACGGCCGCGTCAACGGATTCCTCGTCTTTTCCACGAGCGATCCCTGGATCCTGGGCACATACGATACGACGACACGCACGGATACCACCGGCAGTGTCACTTCGAAATATTGCTTCGATCGCACCACGGGTCTGTTGAAGGCGATGCGCGTGGGTGACCAGAGCAGCGTCAAGGACCTGGTCACGATGTTCGTGCCCGAGAAGGTGAATGGCTTCGCGAACGGCAATGTCGCCAGCGAGCAATTCTACGGCGGCGACAGTACTCCATTGAGCTCGACTGAGGCGGTGAAGACGATCTGCACGATTGCGGCTGAGAATGTGGCGCCTGGACCGCTCGGCTATCAGGTCGATCACACCTACTCCTACGGGATTCGCGCCACGTCCAGATACGCGGGCATGACCTTCTTCCTTTTGGACCGGGACATCGACCCCACGGGCTTGACCGTGAGTCGACGCGAACCGGATGGGCAACTGTTCACGACCTACGGGTACGACCGGGCAGGCCGCTTGCTCAGCGTGCAGCCCCCAGGGGGCAAGTCCGCCACGACGTACGCATACACGAAGGCGTCGTTGGCAAACGGTACGTTCATGCCGGCGTTGGTGAGCGCCACGACTAATTCCACGTCCAGTGGAAGCCTGAAGGTGGAGTACCAGTTCGACGCACTGGGCCGTTTCTGGCGGGAGAAGCACCTAATGCCCAACGGCTCGTGGAACGTGCGTGAAAGGCAGTATGACGCCTTCGACCGGGCCACCAAGGTGTCGGAACTGGAGACTCTTCCCAGCTCTGAGTTTTCGTTCGTTCCTCAGCACTGGACCGAGTACAACGGCTACGACGCCTTTGGGCGGGCGGGCGAGATCAAGTCTCCGGACGGCAGCAAAACCACGTTCGTGTTCAAGGGCGTGAGCGAAACGACGCGAACCTCGACTCTTGCCACGGCCGGTACGGACGCGGCGGTGGCCACGGTCGAGACGTACGACCGCCACGGACGTCTGATCCGAGTGAGCGACCCGGTCGTCGTTTCGACGAACCCGCCTGCCCCGCTGACACTCCTTCCCCCGGCGGCGGCCAGTTACCGTTATGACGTTGCCGACCATCTCAGCTCCGTGACCATGGGCATCCAGAGCCGGATCTTCGACTACGACAGTCGTGGCTTTCTGAGGTGGGAGAGCCATCCCGAGTCGGGCATGGCTGCCTACACGTACGACGCCCGGGGCAATGTTCTGACCAAGACCCAGGGAGCGGCGAACACGCTGTTCGATCTGACGTACGAATACGACGGAGCCGAGCGTCTGCTGCGGGTTCGCGGAAGAAACCCGCACTACAATCCCTCTTCGCCCAACGATCCCGATCAGCCGCAGTTTCGGCTGATGAGAGAGTTTACGTATGGCACCGAAAACTCCGGTGGAGATCGGCGCTTGGGCAAGCTCTGGACTGCATCGCGGTACAACTACGACCCTGCCGATCCGACCGGGGATGTCTACAAGATCAAAGAGACCTATTCATACGGCGACTCGTCCGGCCAGAAGGACTCGATTCGGACCAACATTACCAAAGGATTCGGCGCAAACGAGGCCTGGTGGGAGGATTACCGCGAGATCCAGATGAACGCCCTCTATGACGATCTCAACCTTCCCACGCTGGTCCAATACCCCTACTGCGTGGACTGCGGCACGCCGCCGGGGCCCAACCGCCAACTCGGGTATTCCTACACAAACGGTCGCGTTTCCTCCGTCCCCGGCTTCCTCACTTCCGCCAGCTACTGGCCCAACGGCATGTGGAACACGCTGGCCCGAGGCAACGGAGTCTCCGACACGCAGACTCTCGACGCCTCGGGCATGGCCCGGCCGGCCTCGATCTCGGCCGGGCTGTCCAACTCCTGTGCGGCTCCGGTCATCGTCACTGATCCGGTTGGTGGCACGGTCACCTCCTCTCAGTCGGTGACGTTGTCGGTGGGGGTCAGCGGCACGCCGCCCTTCAACTACGAGTGGCACAACGACAGCGGCATCGTCGGTACCCAGCCTTCCTTCAACGCCAATTCCTCCAACACCACGGCCACGACCCGGTATTGGGTGATGGTGTCGAACGCTTGCAAGACCGTCCAGTCGGTTGGCGCGACCGTGTCGGTCGGCGAGTGTCTCGCTCCGGACGGGCTGGCCACCTTCACCCGCAAGTCCGACGGGACGTACACCCTGGAGGTGGATCCCACCGGTTCCGAGCCGCGCACCTACCTCTGGCGCCGCACCTCCGATCAGGTTCAGATCGGAACGACACGCAAGGTGACCGTAGGCCCGCTCTCGAGCAACACTACCTACTCGGTCACGCTCACTAATTGCTCGGGGACGCCTGTGACACGAAGCGTGACCGTCACGATGGCCCCTTCTGCGAGCATGCCTGTTCTGACGGCAACGCGCACTCCCAGCATGAATCAGATCGGTCTGGCCTGGACCGGGCCCACCTCGGGCGTGGCCTATACCGTTCAGAAGCGCAGCGATGTCGCCGGCTGGGTCGATCTGGTGGAGCTCAATCCCACTCAACTGGCGGCAAGGGCCTACACCGACAACGCGGTCGTTTCGGGAAAGACCTACGCCTATCGCCTGCGCACTCCATCGGATCCGTCTTACGGAGCGTCTTACAGCAACGCCGATGTCGCCACGACATTCACGTTCAGTGCGGTCAGCACCGGGAGCGCGGTGACGGCCACCTCGTTCAACTCGATGCTGGCGGCGGTGAACTCCGTACGCGCGGCCGTGGGGTGGCCGGCGGTGAGTTGGTCGAACATCCTGTCGTCCCGCGATCCCCTGCCTCAGCCGTCATCGATCATCCTGGGCACGCACGTGACCACGTGTCGCGCGCGCATGAACGAGGCCCTGCAGGCTTTGGGTGCTGGGGTCACGCCCTACACGGGCGAGGATCTCCGAGGGCAGGTGATCCTGGGTACACACATCAATGAGATCATAGGGCGGGCCTACTGATGAGCACTGGCATGAGACATCGTGGACTGGCCTTCATTCTGGCCCTGCTCCTCTCTGCGCCTGCGTGGGGCGCACGAGCGCCGCGGCCGGACGCCAAGCCGGAGACGTTCGAGCCGGGGACGGGCAAGTACATCCTGGTGTTGAAGGATCCGCGGACGGACACCGACGATCCGGCCACGGGGAAGAAGAAGGCCAAAGAGCCGAACGTGGTGAAGCACGGGGGGAAGGTCCTGCACAAGAAGGAGGGGCTGCGAATCATCAAGCTGCCCACCAAGGAAGCCAAGCTGCTGCGACTGGAAGAGAACGTCGCCTACCTGCAGAGGGTGTGGCTGGGCGAGCCGCTGGATACGTGGGGAGAGGATGACCTCACGCCGCGGACGAACATCGAGGCGGACGCGGCGGTGCGTGCCCTGGACAACGACCTGACCTGGACGACGGGGCAGTACCTGTACGACGGCAGCGGGAACATCAAGCAGATCGGGAACGACACCTACCGCTACGACACGAACGGGAGGCTGGCCCAGGCGGTGGTGCGGGGCGTGACCGAAACGTATCAGTACGACGCGTTCGGGAACCTCACGCAGAAAAGCATCAACGGGGCGGCGGGAGCGATCGCGGTAGACCCGTCCAGCAACCGGCTCAAGGGCGAGGCCTACGACGCGGCCGGGAACCTGACCACGAGGGCGGGAGTGCCGAGGTATGACTACGATTCGCTGTCGATGATCGACACGGTGATCAAGCCGGCGCTGTCGCAAACGCAGAGAATCATCTACGGACCGAACGACGAGCGGATCGGGGTCATCCTGGAAGAGGGAGTGTTGAGCCGGTGGAAGATCCGCGATTTCAACGGGAAGGTTCTGCGGGAGTTCCGGGCCGACGACCAGTACTCGGTGTGGCAATGGATGGAGGACTACGTCTACGTGGAAGGGCGGTTGCTGGCCGCGGAGCGGGACCCGTTCTTCGGAGGGAAGCGCCACTTCCACACGGACCATCTGGGCAGCGTGAGGATGATCACGGACCAGAACCGGATGCGGATCTCGACGCACGACTTCCTGCCATTCGGAGTGGAACAGACGGACGCGACCCAGGAGTACAACCTGTACGCCGGAGTATGGTCCAGTGGCGACTTCCGCTCGGAGCCGATGAAGTTCACGGGCCACGAACGAGACTGGCACGGCTGGCTGAACGTCGACAACGACGACTCCCTCGACTACATGCACGCCCGGTACTACGACCCGAATTTGGGGCGGTTCTTATCGGTCGATCCGGTGATTTCGAGCGCCGACCCGCAGTTCCCTCAGAGCTGGAATAGATATGCGTATGCGCTGAACAATCCGTTGAAGTACATCGACCCGACAGGCGAGAACGCGACTGTCATGTGCGATCCCGAAAACAATTGCACTGCGAGCGTCGAGGCTCAGATTGTTGCTGATCCGAATAGTCAAGGTCAGATGGCCGCCGCTAGAGATTTCGCGAACGGCGCGATCAACTACTGGCAGGGCCGTCAGGAAGTTGGGAGGAACGGCGAGAACATCACCTTCCAGGTCAATATCTCGATCGTCGCACCGGGCCAAACAGTGGACGGTGTCGATACGTTAACGGTTGTAACAGGTGCCGGCCGGTCGAACGTGCAAATGACGCTTTTGACTGGCGGCGGGAACGGTGAATCTGCTTCTGATACCGGCACCATTTTTACAATCGACAACACAAACAACCCTGCGGGAATGTTTGGCGTGGCACCTCATGAAACCGGGCACTTATTCGGGTTGCGCGACTTGTATTCGCCTGCCGGTGTGGGGTCGTGGAACACGAGCCCGACGGAAAGCATCATGATGTACGGCCAACCTACGAACGCCGTGAGCACCGGATGGTGGGTACTTCATCCTGCGAACGGGAATTCTGTTGTTCGCCGTCAGCAGGGACCACCGCGCCACTGCATGACAGGACCATGCTGATGGCACGCTCGGCGTTGTTGGTGATGTTGTTACTGGGCGGATGTGCGAGCTCGGAACCTGCCGAGCGGGCGCGCGAAGCACTCGTAAGTGGAGATCAAGACTTCGTCGAGATGTTTAGTCGCCAAGTTTTGAACGATGACGCCGTCATCACTGCGGGTTCTCTGGGGGATGACAGAGTCGTGTCACACAATATCGTTGTTCGAGTGGAAGAGGAAAATCGCATCGGCCAGTATGGAGTCGATCTCGTATCCGATTTCTTCATGTGTCTGTTGCAAATGAAGTTCCATACGTCAAGCCGCGATATTCTTTCGGACGAGCTCTTGCGAAATGAATGCCGTAGCACTGACGAGTGTGAGGTGTGCAATTCGCTCATGTTTCCGTTGCCACCGAAAGTCCGAAACGAGTTAAGAATCTATTGGGTGGAACGTCTGAAACAACGTCCCTGATGTAGGTCTGATGGGACCTGAGGGACTGCCAAGCTTCTTTTGCGAAGTGACTTCCGGCACTCCGCCCACCCACGTCGGCGTCACGGCGTTCGGTGCGCCAGGCAAGGCTTGGCGACGGAGGATCGAGGAGCCTTACGGAGCGTAGATCGTGGTGCCGGCAAAATGCAAAGGCCTGTCCCCTGGTCTGCCTCAACCGCCGCGCGATCCCCTGCCTCAGCCGTCATCGATCATCCTGGGCACGCACGTGACCACGTGTCGCGCGCGCATGAACGAGGCCCTGCAGGCTTTGGGTGCTGGGGTCACGCCCTACACGGGCGAGGATCTCCGAGGGCAGGTGATCCTGGGTACACACATCAATGAGATCATAGGGCGGGCCTACTGATGAGCACTGGCATGAGACATCGTGGACTGGCCTTCATTCTGGCCCTGCTCCTCTCTGCGCCTGCGTGGGGCGCACGAGCGCCGCGGCCGGACGCCAAGCCGGAGACGTTCGAGCCGGGGACGGGCAAGTACATCCTGGTGTTGAAGGATCCGCGGACGGACACCGACGATCCGGCCACGGGGAAGAAGAAGGCCAAAGAGCCGAACGTGGTGAAGCACGGGGGGAAGGTCCTGCACAAGAAGGAGGGGCTGCGAATCATCAAGCTGCCCACCAAGGAAGCCAAGCTGCTGCGACTGGAAGAGAACGTCGCCTACCTGCAGAGGGTGTGGCTGGGCGAGCCGCTGGATACGTGGGGAGAGGATGACCTCACGCCGCGGACGAACATCGAGGCGGACGCGGCGGTGCGTGCCCTGGACAACGACCTGACCTGGACGACGGGGCAGTACCTGTACGACGGCAGCGGGAACATCAAGCAGATCGGGAACGACACCTACCGCTACGACACGAACGGGAGGCTGGCCCAGGCGGTGGTGCGGGGCGTGACCGAAACGTATCAGTACGACGCGTTCGGGAACCTCACGCAGAAAAGCATCAACGGGGCGGCGGGAGCGATCGCGGTAGACCCGTCCAGCAACCGGCTCAAGGGCGAGGCCTACGACGCGGCCGGGAACCTGACCACGAGGGCGGGAGTGCCGAGGTATGACTACGATTCGCTGTCGATGATCGACACGGTGATCAAGCCGGCGCTGTCGCAAACGCAGAGAATCATCTACGGACCGAACGACGAGCGGATCGGGGTCATCCTGGAAGAGGGAGTGTTGAGCCGGTGGAAGATCCGCGATTTCAACGGGAAGGTTCTGCGGGAGTTCCGGGCCGACGACCAGTACTCGGTGTGGCAATGGATGGAGGACTACGTCTACGTGGAAGGGCGGTTGCTGGCCGCGGAGCGGGACCCGTTCTTCGGAGGGAAGCGCCACTTCCACACGGACCATCTGGGCAGCGTGAGGATGATCACGGACCAGAACCGGATGCGGATCTCGACGCACGACTTCCTGCCATTCGGAGTGGAACAGACGGACGCGACCCAGGAGTACAACCTGTACGCCGGAGTATGGTCCAGTGGCGACTTCCGCTCGGAGCCGATGAAGTTCACGGGCCACGAACGAGACTGGCACGGCTGGCTGAACGTCGACAACGACGACTCCCTCGACTACATGCACGCCCGGTACTACGATCCGAATTTGGGGCGGTTCTTATCGGTCGATCCGGGCGGCTTCTACCCCGAGCGACCGCAGTCGTGGAACCGGTATGCATATGTTGAAAACAACCCGGTCAAGAACATCGACACTGACGGGCGAGAATGTCTGGGCTGTCAAGCTCAAGATCGTGACATTCGTGATTTCGGAGCAGGTCGGATCTCTGTGAGCGAGTTCAACGCTCGAGGCCAGGCGCGCGGCGTTGGCGCTGGTTTGGGCCTGTTGGCACTTGGCGCTGGTTACGTGGCTGCGGAGGCCGGTCCCGTGTTAGCACAATTGGGAACAGCTCTAGCGGTGCGATTCCCGTCCGTAGTCATTGCGGTTCAGAACTTCTTGTCGAGTGAAACCGGAACGCCGACGATCGGCGGATTCAACGCGGCAAGCACCGCAATAGGCAAAGCTGAAACAACTGGGGCGAAGTTCGGAATGACTGGCGATCAATTGGTCAAGACTACGGTCGCAACGGGCGGCAAGTTTGTCGACCAAGCGCACGGAACGATCAATTCATTCATGGCGCGGCCTGACGGGAAATCAGGATTTGTGCGCGTAACGATGGATGCGGCCAACAAGGTAGTGTCTGTAGGTCTCGTCACAGCGGCCAACGTTCGCAACGGCATCAAGGAAGGGCGTTTCATTCTGTACGCTTACTAAGTGCAATGAGTACACTTCTCGAACAAGAGTTGGATTCACTCATCGTGTCCTTTGAGGATGGGTCGTTGTCGTTCAATGATTTTTCACAAGAGTTTAGTGACAAATACATCGAAAGAGCCGAAGAGCTTCCTGATAGTCCGAAGACTCGGATGTTTGATTCGATTCATGAACGCCTTGAGTGGACAACAGAGGCGCCCCCTGATGAAGACCGTGCATACGGGTGGGGGAATCCGTTGGACTTCAGAGAGTGGCTGGCTTCCATTCGCAGCAGCGCGTAAGCATCCTTCGATGCTTATGCCTCCACGTTCTGCCGTGACTCCCACCCACCCAGGTCGCGTCACGGTCTTGCCTCGCGACCGAAAAGGTCTGTGATCGTGCCGCGTGCAACGACCGCGCCGCAGCCAGGGTGGAGGGCTCGTGCCCCAGCTGGCTCCCAGCCGGGCACAAACCGCGCTGATTGCGTATCGCACGCTCCCGCTCGTTGTCGCGATTGGGTGGCGGTGTAGTGACGCGGACGAGGCGACGTGCCCGTTTCTGGCGCTCGCTCGTTCCGCCGGCCGATCCGGCGTTCGCCGGTAGGCGCCATGGTGTCGTTCTTTGCGGTCGCCACGTCGCGATCGATCGAGTGCGGGTAAGGGGAATCCTCCCCCAAGCCTGATCTCCTTGCCCCTCCCTGCCGGCTCCTCTATCCTCGAAGCTCGCTCATGGAAGGGGAGGGGCTCGAGTGTCCCTGAAGAAATGGTTCGGGAGTGGCGCGACGGAGATCCATTGCCCGTTGTGCGGCTCGGCGGAGAGCCGGCCGACGGGTGGGTTCACGCGCTACTCGCAACTGCGGCAGGCGCTGGCCGGGGTGCCGGAGTGGCTGGAGGCGCATGCCAGTGGGGCGGGCATCCCCGATATCCCCGCCGAGGTGCGGCAGCTCGTGGGCGATCCGGAGATGCCGGCGCTCGATGAGGGGGCCGATCCGGAGCATCGGCGTTGCGCGAAGTGCAAGACCCTGTTACCGCCGCAGTTCTGGCGGGGCGGGCCGGCCAGCTCGCTGGCCATGACCGTGGCCGGCACGGCCGGGCATGGCAAGACCACGTGGCTCATGTCTGTGCTCACGCCGCCGCGCCGCTCGCGGTATTCGATCATCGGCTTCAACGAGCACCACAGCGTGCAGCCTTACAACTACGTCGAGCCGTACACGATCGACATGCTGGACCGCGAGTTCCGCACGGCCATCCCCTTTCTGCTGATGGGCTGCACGATCTCGTACGCGGACATGCTCATCGACGTGCGCACGCTGGATGTGAAGGGGGAGACGTTCCAGACGGATCTCCCCGAGGTCAGCCGGCGCGTGGAGCGCCACCTCACGGCGCGGCGGGGGGGTGGGGCCATGCTGATCGTGGAGCGCTTCACCGCCAATGAGGCGGACCGCGCGGCCACGATCGCGCAGACCTATCTGCGCCTGTCGCACGGCATCCGCACGCGGCAGAAGCGGGGAGACGTGTTGTGGAAGGCGGTGGTGTGGACGTTTCTCGATCAGGCCCAGTGGCGGCCGGAGGGGGAGACGTGGCTGCGCGGCGCGGTACGCGAGGTCGCTCCGTTCCTGCGCCTGGCCGCGGACATTCCGCGCTACGACACGCCCGGCCTCGAGGAGCTGTACGATCAACTGCGTGCTGATGACGATCTCGCGCTCCGGCAACTGCTGGTCGGCGTCCGCGATGCCAGCCTGGACGCTCCGGCCATCGAGGCGCTGGCGGCGCTGCTGTTCCGGCTGCAACTGCTCTACTCCGCGTATGTGGCGCGCCGCCGCGTCAATCGCCTGGAGTACTTTTACGCGGGCGACGGGCGGCAGTACGTGCGCATCTGTCAGGAACTGGCCAAGCAGCTCTATCTGCAATGGGACGCGCCCATCGGCGGCGTCGGCACGATGCTCACCGGCGGCAATGCCGATGAGGATTGGCAGGTCATCCCCTGCGGCCGCATGGCCGATACGACCGGACCTCCTGAGAGTGTCTGGAACGACCAGATCGTCATCGAGGCGGTGGCCCGGGTAGGCGCACGGTGAGTTACGAACCGTTTCTGATCGACTACGGACCGGGAGGCATGGTGCCTTCGATCGGAGGCGATCCCGCGCTGGTGAACGAGCTCGAGAATCTCGGCACGGGCATGGACACGGACGGGGAATGGGCCCTCGGCGGCCCCGTGGTCTGGCGCCGTCCCAACAGCGGCCGGCGCATCGTCGGCTGGATTCGCGGCGTCCCCTCCAGTGAGCTCGGTCGCGCCGGAGCGTGGCGCGCCTGGGGCGTGCAGGCGGGACCCGATGACGATATCCAGCATTGGCCGTGGGCCTGGGAGCTGTTGCGCTCGGAGCCGTCATCGACGACGTTGCGCGAGCTGGCCGCTGCCCTGGCCACGCCGAAGGTGAAGAGCACGCTCCCTCCGTTCGGCAGCGACTTCGCCGGACTGCTGTCGGAGGCGCACCGCGTGCGTGCGTCGGAAAGCGGGCAGACGTTCTCCATCCCGCTGGAGTCGAAGAGCGAGCTTGCGGCGCTGGCCTGGTTCTGGCTCCTCGGGCCGGACGATCCGCAACAAGCCACGCTCGGTCCTCCCCGCCGCGAGGCGGCGGCAGTCTCTCCGCGGCTCACGTACGCGGGGCAGCTTGGCACCACGCGGCCGTGGGGCCTGCGGCCCAGTCCGTTCTTTCAGGACGCGGTGCTGCCGCTCGTGCACGAGCGCAAGGATCTCCAGGCCGTGCGCCAGGTGCAGCTCCTGCGCGAAGCCCCGCCGCAACGCCGCGTGCTGCTGCTGGAACGGGGGATGGACGAGGTCTCGCGAAAAACGCGCGCGACTCGCAACGTTTTCGAAGAGCAGGACAGAACGATGAACACCGATGAACGGCTGCACGCAAACGGTGACGAGGAGCGAGCTTCGCGGTCACGAACCGACGGATCGGCCGGGGCCTTTGATCTCCGCCAGTTCCTCAATCCCGCTTTCCTGGTCATGATCTTCCTGGAGCTGGTCGCGATCGTGATGCTGCTCGGTCTTTACCGGCCGTGGGTGGGCATGACGGGCACGAACTCCATCGGGCCCACGGCCGTCGGGACGCAGACGCCCGCGGACACGTCCGGCACGATGATCGTCCCTCTCGTGACCGAGTCCGCAGGAGTGAGCACGCCGGCCGCCCTCTCGCCCCAGCAGTTGCAGGCGCGTCTCTTGAGCGCGCTCAAGAGGCCACGGCAGGGAGTGATGTACGCCGGAACGCTGACGGTTCTCAACAATCCGAAGACGCAAGGCGTCGACGTGCAACGGCTCCGCGTCGCCGCGCTGCAGATCTATTTTCTCCGCGAGGGCTGCAGCGACTCCGGCGCGGTGGACGGCACCGTCGGCCAGAAGTTTTTCGACGCGCTGCACTGCCTCGGCGACCACCACGCGCCGCTGGATGTGCTCACCAGCGACACGGCACTCGTGGATTGGTTGGAGAGTCATTAAGGCGTCGAGGGCCGGCACGGCCTAGCTAGGTCTTCGCGGTAGAAGCATTGTGAGCGGCAGTGGGCCGGATGCGAGACGCCGCGACGAAGCATTTGCCATCGGGTTTCACGCCGGAGGCGTGGTGGAGATGAGCCGGGGGCAAGCGCCGAAGGCGTGCCGCCCCCGGATTCGTCCCCACGTGCAATCGACCCTGGAAGGGTCGCGGACTCCGGCACCCCTGCCGGGGTTGAAGAAATCGTCGTCGGTTCCGGGGGCAGCGCGCCTCATCGGCGCTCGCCCCCGGCTCATCTACGACACGCCTCCGGCGTGCCGGCACGGCCGGCGGCGCTAGGCGCTGTGTCGTGAACGCACGTTGCTCACCCGCAGCACGCGCGCAGCCCCGGAAAGTATGCCGGGTCGTAGAGCGTGAGCCAGAGGGGCGCCTCGGGAGTGACGGGGGTGGTGGGGTCGGGGGCGAGGCGGAGTTTCCAGCGTCCGGCGGACCAGAGCGCGCAGTACGAGCCTCCCGCGATCGGGCAGGGGCCCTCATCGGGAGCGGAGTGCAGGCGCTGGCCGAGGAGCGCAGGCAGGCTCTCATCCCCCGAGCTGCGACCGAGAAGTTTGACCGCCACTTCGGCGAGAGTCTCTCCGTTGGAGGTGGCGATGGTGGAGCGTCGCACCAGCAGGACCGTCTCCTTGCGATACGTGACGCGTTCGGACTCTCCGGTCACGACGCGGGCGCCGCGGAGCGGAGGCGGGGAGCTTGCGCGCCACAGGAGGGGATACAACGGCGCGTGCGCGTCGTTTGCGATGGCGGAGCCGAGGGGCAGCAGATTGAGGACGGCCGTGCTGGTGGAGACGCTCGGCTTCCAGGCGAACGACCATTCCTCGATCTCGCGGTCCAGCGTACGGAACGCGTGCTCCGCGGCCTCGATGCGCGGATCGACGACACTCCCCGGGAGTCGCCAGTCGCAAGCACAGCGGCGGACGGGGATGCGTGCGCCGTCGAGGTCGAGCACCGCCAGCCGGGCCAGTGCTTTCTCCTGCTCGGATGCGTGGAACCCGCGCACGGAAGCGGAGAGCGATCCTCCGCGCGCCTGATCGATGAGCGCGACGGACGGATCGCTGAGGCGGGCCAGGAAGGTGCGCGCGTCGGTCTCGGGAGGAACGTCCAGTGCACGGACGCCGAGGATCACGGCGGCGACGACGATCGCGGAGAGCAGCAGGCGAACTGGCAGGACGACGCGCAGAGCGCGCGCGTAGGGGCGATAGCGGCTGTCGCGTCCGGGCATGAGCTGCGAGACGCGCTCGATGCGGGGGAAGCGCGTGAGGAGATAGAACAGCCAGGCGATCCACATCATCACCGGCAACGCATACGAGACGATCATGGCGGCGCGCGACTCGGCGACCGCGACGAGCGGCGCGCACTCGCCGGCGCGCACGAGCTCCGGAGCGAGCACGGTCTGCGATGCAGCGGCCAACGCCACCGCTCCGATGGCGGCGGTGGCCAGGACGAACGGCCACGCTCCGGAGGGCTCGTGCCAGATGGTGGCGAAGACGCGCACGGCGATCATCGCCAGCAGCGCGGCACCGATGGCCCCGGCGATGCGCCAGTCCGTGACGGCCAGGATGCGCAGCAGCGGGGAGCCCAGCCAGGCGGCAGCGACGAGGGCTCCGAGAATGAGCGTGGGGAGGAAAGCCTCCCACGGGCCGGAGGTGAAGAGCGTGATCGGGCCGAGGGAGCGCCAGCGGGGAATGGTGGCCGGGGCGCTCGCCGTCATCGTGGCCGCCAGGCCTCGCAGAGCTTCGCGCAGTCTCCGGAGAGATGCTCCTGGCGGCAGAGCAGCGCGGTCGGGAAGAAGAGTTGACCGTCGGTGACGATCAGTCGCCCGTCCTGCCTGGCGTCGGACAGCTCCTTCGCGGAGAGCTCGCCGAACTGTTTCACCAGCAAGGCGTGCAGTTCCGGCGCGGCCATGGCCGCGTTTGCGCCCGGCAGCGGCATCTGCGCGTCCTTGCAGAGATCCGCGCATTCCTGCGCGGAGAGCGGATGACTGGCGATGCCGGGCAGGCTGCTGACGCGCGGCGAGGCCACGCGCCAGCCGTCGCGCACGACGAGGGTCACGGCCAGCGCCGCGGCGATGGCGATGGCCAACGCAGCCAGTCGCGGCGCCTTCATGGCTCGAGCCTCGTGGAGAGCGTGCGGAAGAGCGAGTTCACCAGCATGGTGACGGCCTCCGAGCCTCCCACTTCCTTCTTGCCGGGGTCTTTCCAGGCCACCTCGTCGACGTGGGCCACGACCACGATGCCCTTGCCGCCGCCGAGTGCGTGACCGTCCGGCCCGACCGTGGCGTTGCCGATGTAGATGGCGAAGATGCCGGTGCTCTGATAGCCGGCGGAACGGAGTGATGTGCCGGTCTTGGAGAGGGTGCCGCGATGGTCGGGCGCGCCGCGCAGCCAGGTCTCGATCTTATCGATGCGCACCCACGGCGCGGTCTTCTGCCGCGACAGGATGTGCGCGAGATCCTGATAGCGCTCGTCCCACTGGAAGAGCTTCGTCGCGTTCGCCGCGGGATCTCCGCAGAAGCGCGCCTGGATGGCGCGGTTCGACGCCAGCCGTGCATAGGCCTCGGCCAGCTTCACGTTCGTCCACCAGTTGTGTCCCGCGCCGGTGAAGAGGTTCGTGAACGCGGGACCGATCGGCTGGCCGGTGAGCATCAACTGCGTGCGCACCACGGTCCCCATCGGCGGAGTCTGCGTGTTCGTGGCGGCGTTGGGCATCACGCAAGGCGCCCACGGTTGCGGATCGTATGCGTTCGGTTGGGAGCGAGAAGAGACATCGTAGTAGCCACGCAACCGGCGGAACACCGGAGCCTCGGGGAACGAGGCGTTGGTCGACACCGTGCGCGCGTCGAGCCACGGTCCGACCGGCGGCAGCGCCTGCGGCGAGGAGACGATCTGGTTGGGCGCGGGTGCGGGCCACGGCCCATTGACGTCGAACGATGGGACGAAGGCGAAGCGGTCGCGCGTGGCGTTCCAGCAGCAGGCCGCGTCGTTGCGCTGCTTCGACCAGTCCAGCATCGAGAGCACGCCCAGCGTGATCGCGTACTTGTTGCACGAGGAGACGATGAAGTCGGCGCGGTCGATCCAGGGGTCGCCGCGGTGCGTGCCGCCGCCGTCTTCACTGCCCCACGGACCGAGGGGCAGGCCGGCCGTGGCCTGATGCTCGACGGCGGCGCAGGCCGGACATTCCAGCGGCTGGCCGGGGGAGGGGGCGGCCGGATGTCCGGCCACGACCAGGTCGAAGAGCGAGGCCAGGGAATCGGAGCCGCCTCCGGGCGGTGCCGTGTCGATCATGAGACTGAGCAGGATCGGCTTGAACGTCGACCCGATCGGATGCGTGACGAAGTTCGCGTTCGTGTCCTCGGAGATGCGGTCGGTCAGCACCTCCAGGATCTGCCGCCGGGCCCAGTCCGGCGCTGCCGAGCCGCCGAAGCGCTCGCGCCAGCCGGGTGCAATGGCCGGCTCGCCGTTGCGGGTCGTGAACGCTTTGGCGGGCGGATACGAGGCCACGGCCAGAATGCGTCCCGTCTCCGCATCGAGGACGGTCACGCCGGCCTGGGGGACGGCCCGGCGATGCTGGCGCTCGCCCGGCCGGAGGTCGATGTCGCGGCGTCCCTTGGCGTTGTAGTGGAAATCGATGAGGTGTTGCACGACGCGTTTCTCGACGTTCGTGCGCATCCACTCGGCGAGCCTGTCCTCGAGCGCGCGTTGCAGGTTGAGATCGAGCGCCAGGATCACCGGCGCTTTCGCGTCGAGCGTCTTCACGTCCCCGCGCGCGAGCTGGTCCCAGCGATTGACGAGCGGCTCCACCCACGGACGGACGGTGGGCTCGTACCAACGCTCCCAGCGGCCGTTGACCATGCGTTGCCGCGAGAGCGGGGCGCGGGATCCGTACACGAGCTCGACGCGGAAGTCCTGGTACGGCGCATTGGTCTCCACGTGGATGGGCTCGAAGCGGCCGTCCTCCTGCCGCAGGATGACCATCTCGTCCGCCGCGAGCTCGAGCGCGCCGCGGACCAGAGGCCGCCCGATGGGGCTGGCCCCTCCGCGCACCATGGTCACGCCGGGCGCCAGCGCGTGCAGTTGCAGTACGGGATTGCGGCACTGGAAGTCCTTCTGCGGATCGCAGACGGTGATGTCGATCTTCTTGCAGGGCAGCGCCGCTCCCTCCGCTCCCGGATGGAGGGCCGTGCAGATCAGGTTGGAGGCGGGATCGAGGACGCGCGTGCTGCAGGCCCCCTGCGACGGCACGATGCGCACCGTGCTCACCGTGTCGCTGGTCGTGCCCGCGGAGGCGTAGACGTCGGCGCGGTAGGCGGGCCGCTTCGGCAACCCGGTGAGGATGGTCGAGTACGAGGCATCGATGCCGTCCACGTCGCGCACTTCGCGCCGTCCGATGATGCGTGACGCGGCCAGGCGGAACGGCGGGAACTGGAACGACTCGACGCGGCTGGCGGCGCGGCGGACACCGCGGTCGGCGAGGCGCCGCAGGCCGGATTGGAAGAACGCATCCAGCACGGCCGTCACGCGGCGCGCCTCCGGCTCCCCGGCCACCGCTTCCACCTGGCGATAGAAACGGGGCAGCACCTCATCGCGGCGCACGTCCTGCTCGATGCCGATGCGGTAGGCGTCGATGGCCGCGGCCTTCGGGTCGATCGGATTGGTCCATTGCACGGTGCACTGCGTCCGCGTGGTGGTCTCGCAGCGGATGCGGAAGCCGGCCTCGCGGAAGTCGCGGTTGTAGTAGCTCGACAGCGCCGGCCAGGCGATGGCGTCGTCGGACTCGTTCATGTAGGGATAGAGGCAGACCGCCACGGCCAGCACCAGGCCGACGAAGAGGACGGGGAAGAGTGCGGCAAGGCGCATCACGAGTCCTTCTCCACCAGCGCGAGCATCAGCAGCGCCAGTCCCAATGCGGCATCGGATTGCGATGCGAACGAGAGCAGCAGCGGCCACTTGCCGCTGAACGGGAAGATGCCGGCCGTTCCTCCCAGCATGAACAGGCCCGTGCCCGCGGCCATGGCCGTGGCCCACAACGCCAGCGGAGAGGCGCGCATGCGGTCGACCGTGCCGAGCGCGCCGCAGATGAAGAGGCCGACGTAGAGAACGACGGCCGTGAGCAGGCCGAAGGTGCCGAACTCGGCGCGCAGATAGGTGGGGAAGACGTAGTCGCTGCGCGCGGCGCGCATGAAGGTGGGGTCGCCCACCACCGCCCGCCCGCGCAGGAAGCCCGCGCCGGTCCACGGCGAATGCGGGGTCGTGTCGGAGCGGAACGGCTCGCGCCACGCGCCGTCCAGCGACTGGTAGCGCACGCGTTCGCGCTCGATGACCACCTCCCGCGCCAATTGCGAGGGGATGGCCGTCACGGCCGCGGGTTGGTTGGCGTCGATGAGACGGTAATAGTCGCGGTCGCGCGAGACCTGCAGATCGTCCGTGAAGCGCACCGCCGACGGCGCCGTGCCGACGTCCTGCCGGTTGCCGGCCAACAGACGCATGGCCTCGCGGAAGGGACTCGGCGCGAACAGCGGCGAGAGGAAGAGGATCACGAAGAGCGCCAGCGACGCGCCATATGCATAAACACGCTCGCCCACCGCGGCGGGGAGTGCGAGCACGAAGGCCATGCCGCCGATCCACAGGAGGCCGAAGTCGTTCATCATTCCGCCGGCCACGCCGAACAGCACCACGAACAGCGCTCCCAACGCCAGGAAGCGCGCCCACGCCGCGCGGCCGGCCTCTCCCGGACGGGTGAACGCCGCCAGCAGCGCAACGCTGAGGGGGAGGGCCAGCACGTCCACACGGATGTTGCCCGGGAGTTGTTCCTGCGAACCGGTGAAGTACGTCAGCGCGCGTACGATGAGGAACACCGCGCCCACGACCAGTGCGCGCACGAAGAGGGGACGAAGGATGCGATCGAGCTTCGAGCCGCGCACCGGCTTGCCGAACCCGAACGGGTCCCGATCGCCCGCGGCGCTCTCGGTCCAGCGACTCACCCAGCGGAAGGCCGCCCACGCCAATGAAGCCGCGAGAGCGGCCACGAGCAGAGTGGGCAGGACTTTCGTCGCCGAGGCCAGTGCATCGGGACGCTCCCCTCCGGCGAGCGCCACCCAGACCGCGGTGCTGGCCGCCGCGATCGCGAGCCACTGCGCGAGCGGCAGGACTTCGCGATCGCGCAGGCGCGCCATCAGCGCCGCACCGCCTGCGCGTGCCCGCGTGGCGAGGGCGTGCCACTCGAGCGAGCGCTTTGCGGGCGCCGCGGCGTTCGCAGGTGCCGCGGCCTTCGCGGGAGTGTCGGGCAGCGTGTAGAGATCCTTCGTCGAAGACTTCGCCCGGGCCACGCCCGCTCCGCGGGATCGCAACAGGGCGGCCACCAGCAGCAGCACCGGCGGTGCGATGAGCAGATAGGCGCCGTTGACGATCCAGTTGCGCAGCGCCTCGCTCGAGGAGTACTCGTTGAGCAGCCAGCGTGTGGCCATGGCGAACCGCAGGTCGAGCAGCGCCAGCAGCAGCGGCGCGAACAGCCAGCGCGCACCGAGCAGCGGCGTCCGCGTGCGGTCGAGCAGGGTGCCCAGGATCAACAGCAGCGCCGCGAAGAGCGGAAGGACGTAGGTCATGGCCGGCGCGCTCACGCGCCGCACCAGCAGCAGGGGTCGTGCGACGGAGGGATCGCGCGAGACGTCGAGCGCGAAGACTTCGTTGAAGCGCCGCTTCTGCGCCGGCCGCCCCTGCGCGGTGACGGAAAATTCGTCGCCGCTCTCCGGAATGGCCATGCGCGCCTGCACCTGTTCGAAGACCGTCTTCGGCGAGAGGTGATCGGCCGGCGAGGAGAGATCGACGACCAGCAGCTCTTCACCGGGAGGCGGACCGAAGGTGAGCTCGAATGCGCCCGCGGCCACTTCCACCGGCGCGCCGCCGTAAAGGTCCGGCATGCGCAGTTGCACGGAAGGATCTTCGACGATGATGATGAGGTCCGGACCCATGCGCGCGAAGCCGAGGTCGTAGCGTGTGCCGAGGCGCAGGGGAAGCGGGTCGAAGGCGTCGGTGGGGATGGCCACGCTCTGATCGGCGACGCCGCCCACGGTGCGCCGGGTGATCATGCGCAGAGTCACGCGCGCGGCCCCGTTTTTCCAGGC
>JBDTOZ010000453.1:0-2830 GCA_039932995.1 Acidobacteriota bacterium
GGTACGCCACCTAAAATGTGCAATGCAAGCCGTGGCGAGGCTCAATCCCCTGCGGCTGTTCGGCGAGCGCCTGCGATCGCTTCGTGTCGAACGGGGCTACTCGCAGGAGAAGCTGGCCGAGCTTTCCGGGCTGCACCGGAACTACGTTGGGGACGTGGAACGCGGGATTCGGAACGTCGGACTCCTGAACATCCTTCACCTCGCGCATGCGCTCGACGTGCTACCGGCTGAGCTGCTGGGGCCGTTCACCGGGGCGGAGATGAAGCGTCTTCCGAGTAGAGCAGAGCTTCCGGCCCGGCGCGACGAGAAATAGCGGAGGAACACGGAAGCGGGCAGGTAGATGACAAGCCCCTTGTGGCGAGCTACGCTGCGGCCGTGCCGGGAACGAATACCATCACGTACTTCATGTGGGGCTTTCAGCACCTCTTTCGCATGTCGTTTCAGCTCTATGCCGAACGAGCGTTCGCCGAGCTCGATCTCGACCTGAAGCCCGAGGCGCTCCTCGTCGGCGTCCGAGTGGCGGCAGGTTCCACCGAGAGTTATATCGTGTGCATCGAGCCAGAGGACGGCCGATGCACGATTGATCTCTTTGCCAGCTTAGAGGAGCGCGTGGCGGAAATTATCGCCAGTCATCCTGGACAGAACGTGCTCTACGGCGATGCGCGATCGATGGATCGAAAGCCGCGGATGATCGAGAACGACTCCGTTCGAACCGCGGTCCGGGAGCGCGTCGACAAGTACGATCTCGAGCACGGCACGATCTCCTTCTGCGGCGCGCCCGGGCGTGTCGTGCATCCCGAGGTCGGTGAGTACGTTGTCGTACCCGTCTTGCAATTCGACCGGTTGTCCTTTGAGAAGACTCCTCGTCTCGTTCAAACGCAGGTGGGGAAGGGGCACAACGTCTTCCATGTCGCGCGCGGACTCCTCGATGCTGTCGTCGACGTGCTCCTCGCCGATGCGCGCCAAACGCTCAAGGGTGACGAGCCGGGAGCTGCGTTGGCGGAAGAGTTTCGTCGCGATCCGGTCGATGTCCTGCGAAGCGCCGGCCGCGATCTGATGAACCGCATCGGCTGGGTCGGTGGCGACATCCTGGCTGTCGCTGGACTCTTTGAGGTCTTCACGACGATCTCTTCGATGCGTCACGAACGAGCCGAGAGCGTCGGTGGACTCATCATCGCTGCCGCGACGCATCCGGCCGTGAAGGTGGCCGTGCGATTCACCACTCCCGTTCCCCTCCGCACGCCCAATTGGGCGCGCAAAGTTCTTGAGCTGACGTCGAATGATCTGCTGTTGCTGACCGATGGCACGGCCATCTATGGACTTGGTTCCGTCCAGGACTACGCCGCGGATCGCGAAGACTTGTTTGAGGTCCGATTCACAGGCTTTCACAAGTGGGACTTGCTGCACGATGGATCGATCCTGATGCGGACGACGTTTGGTGTCCCCGGTTTGCCTAAGGCGCGGTTTGATCGCGCACGGTTTATTCAGAACGCGCAGCAGATGTTCGTCGGCATGTCAGACGCTGAAGCCGACACGATTTGGCAGATTGTGGATGCTGCGTCTCGGCAGAAGAAAGGAACGATGGTCGTCATCACTGCCGACGCCGAGGAGGAGGCACGTCGGCTCGCCACGCAAGCCACCCCGATCGAGCCGCAGGTGTTGACCGCCGAGCTCGTGCAGCAGCTGACCCGCATCGACGGCGCACTTCTGTTGGACCCACACGGTGTCTGTCATGCGATTGGTGTCATCTTGGACGGGCTCGTAACCACCCAGGGGAACCCCGCGCGCGGCTCCCGCTTCAATTCCGCGATCCGATACGTATTCAGCGGCGGCGCGCCTGCGCTCGCCGTCGTGATCTCCGAGGACGGCACCTTCGACGTTCTGCCCCTCCTGCCGCGGCGCGTCCGTCGTTCCGATTTGGCGGCGGCCGTCGCTGAGCTTCAGGCTCTTACGGAAACGAAAAACTGGCGGAAGTGGCCAAAGCTCCGCGCGCGCCTTGAAGCGCTGCGCTTCTATTTCGGCGCAGACCAAGCTGCAGCGATCAATGCCGCCCTAAAAACGCTTCAAGCCGCATCGCTCGATGAGGAGCGGATCTGGGTGGTAATGCAGATGTTCAAGCCCTCGCCGCTCATGAACGACAGCTTTCTAGCCCCGGAAGAAGCGCCCGATGATGGCGGCGCCAAGTCCACCCTGGAAGCTGAATCGTAAAATGCAGGCCGACCGTAGCGGTCGTGACGCGCTGTCGAAGATCGAAAGAAGAGGCGAAGGAGATTGCAGTTTACTCGCGCCTCTATGCCGCGACGGTGATGTCCGCTTTGGGACATACCTCTGCGATGGTGCGTTTTGCTGCCGGGAAGTGGATGTCTCGCTCCATGTGGAGAAGACTCAGGCGCACGCTGATGAGTTCCGAGAGAGTGGTGTACCCCCACTCGTCGCAGTCCTCGCCGAGAGGCGAGATGCAGTACCCGAAGAACACGAAATCGGAGCCCTCAGGCTCCCCTTCGACGGCGTAGAAGATATAGCGGCCGGCGGGAAAGAAGAACTTCGCGATGATCTTCTTTTGGCCGGTGGACACGTTCTCCTGCGAGTGGAGCGGGAACTTTTCGGCGAAAGTCCTCCGCAGCGAATCGGGAAGTAACTGGCGCGAGATGTGGGCGTCGGAGTGTCCGTCTGCCATGGGTGAGGCGTTGGTTGATTGAGAAAGAGCGGCGATGAGTCCGTCCGAGCAGCAAAGCACCGGTACGGCTGCAATCTCACTTCGCATCGACATGCTCGCATCCCGAGCCGACGCCCTTCATGAAGAGTGGCGAAGAGGAGCAGAAGGCGCCCC
>JBDTOZ010000454.1:0-9883 GCA_039932995.1 Acidobacteriota bacterium
GCCTCGGTGGACTAAAGTCCACCGCTCCACTGGAGTTTGGCCATTGGACGCGGGAGTGCGCCGGGCAAGCCGTGGACTCCGAGTCTGTGGAGCGGTGGCCTTTAGTCCACCGGACCGCGCGTACAATCGACCCATGGCTGTTCTCGGACTCGATCACGTGAACATCGAGGGGCCTCCTTCGCTCATCGAGGCCTGCCGGCGGTTTTACGTCGACGTGGTCGGGCTGCGGGAAGGGGCACGGCCTCCGTTCCGGAGTCGGGGATTCTGGTTGTACGCAGGCGAGGTGGCGGTCGTGCATCTCTCGGAGCGGGACGTCCCGGAGGCGGTCCAGGAGTCCGGTCCGTTCGCGCACTTCGCGTTGCTCTGCACAGGCCTCGAAGCGGCCGCGGAGCGGTTGCAGCGCCATGGCGTCCCCTTCGAGCGGGACGGAGTGCCTGCCACGGGACACACGCAGCTCTTCCTCCATGACCCGGCGGGGTGGCGTTGGAGCTGAATTTCCCTCCGCAAGTTCCGGAGGCCTAGAATCGACGTCCTTTGCGAATCGCGTTCATCGGCGGCATCTACTCGAATCATCACGCGCTCGTGGCGACGCTCGATGACATCGGACGGCGTGGCGTGGACGCGACCTATTTTCTCGGCGACCTCGGTGCGTTCGGGCCGCATCCCGACCGCGTTCCGGAGCTGCTCCTCGCGCGGGGCATACCGGGGATCCAGGGCAACTACGAGGAATCCCTGTCGGCACGCGCGGGCGATTGTCACTGCGGGTACACCGACCCCCGCGACAACCACTTCGCGCAGATCTCCTACGACTACACGTTCGCGCGCACGAGTGACGCCCACAAGAACTGGATGGGCACGTTGCCGCGAGAGATCCGCTTCACGGCCGGGGGCCTGCGCTTTCTCCTGGTGCACGGCTCGCCCCGCAGGATCAACGAGTTTCTCTGGCGCTCCACCTCTCCCGAGCCCTTTCTCGAAAAACTCTGCCGGGACCACGAGGCCGACGTCATCGTCTGCACGCATACCGGCCTTTACTGGCATCAACCGCTTCGCGGCGACCGGCATGTGATCAACGCCGGCGTGATCGGGCGCCCCGCCAATGATGGCGGCACGCACGTCTGGTACACGCTGGTGGAGCTCGATCCCTTCCGCGTGGAGTTCGTGCCGGTGCATTATGACCATCAGGCCCTGGCCGCGGAGATGCGGAGCGAAGGTCTGCCGGAGGAATTCGTGGCCGCGATTCTCACGGGATGGTGGACCACCTGTCTGGAAGTGTTGCCGGCGAAGGAGCGCAGCGCGGGAAGATTCTAAGGACGATGTCGGGTGCGAACTCGCGAGCGGAGCGCTTTTCTGCAAGAATTCTTGCACTCGTGAGGACGAGAGAAACATGGCCGATGGGGAGAGCCGGGATGGCCGAGGGGAATGGGAAGTCTGCGGGACACAGCCAGGCGAGGGCGGGCGCGGCTGCGTTTCCCATCGTCGGAATCGGCGCGTCCGCGGGTGGCCTGGACCCGATCCGCGAGCTGCTCGGCAACGCGGGCGACACGCCGGCCGCGGCCTTTCTGGTGGTGCTTCACCAGTCGGCGCATGACGGAAGTCTGGTCGAGGTGCTGGCCCGGTCCACGGCTCTGCCGGTCGTCGAGGCCGAGGACGGGGCCGTGGTGGAAATGGATCGCGTTTACGTCATCCCGGCCGCGACGGTGGCGTCGCTGACCGGACGGCAGCTCTCGTTGCGACCGGCCTCCCACGAGGAGCGTGCAGCCGTCCTGGATGCGCTGTTCCACTCGCTTGCGAACGAGCAGGGCCCGCGCGCCATGGCCGTGGTCTTGTCCGGCAGCGGAAATGACGGGGCGGCGGGGACGACGGCGGTGAAATCGGTGGGAGGGGCCACTTTTGCGCAGGACGTGACCACTGCCGAGTTCCCGCAGATGCCTCGGGCCGCCATCAGCAGGGGTGTGGATTTCGTCCTCCGTCCGGACGAGATCGCGCGGGAGATCGTGCGCATTGCACAAAAGGATCGATCCGACCGGCCGTCCGTTTTCAGGGAGGGCGACCTGCGAGAGGTCCTCGATCTCTTGCACACGGCGCACGATGTCGATTTCACACACTACAAGCCGGCCACGCTGGAGCGTCGCTTTCGCCGGCGCATGGCCATGCATCGCGTGCGGACGGTACGGGACTACGTCGACATCCTCCGCGGCAGTCGTGAGGAGCTCGAGCGTCTTTACGCGGACATGCTCATTCAGGTGACCGCGTTCTTTCGTGATCCGGATGTGTTCTCCGTGTTGGAGCGAGAGGTGCTTCTCCCCCTCATGCGCGATCGGACGGTCGAGCCGGTGCGCATCTGGGTGCCGGGATGTGCGACCGGAGAAGAAGCCTACTCCCTGGCCATGATGTTTCTGGAGACCGCGCCTGCGGACCAGGATCCGGTTGCGGTCCAGGTGTTCGGCACGGACATCAGCGATGCGGCCATTGCCCAGGCGCGGGGGGGACTCTATCCGGATTCGGCGGTGGAGGGTCTCACGCCGGAGAGACTGAGCCGGTTCTTCACCAAGACGGACCGAGGCTATCGAGTGACGCGGACCCTGCGCGAATGTTGTGTGTTCGCACGGCACGATCTGACCCGCGATCCTCCCTTCTCCCAGGTCGATCTGATCAGTTGTCGCAATGTCCTCATTTATCTCGGAGCGCCGTTGCAGCGAAGGGTCATGTCGGTTTTCCACTATGCGCTGCGGCCGGATGGCTACCTCCTGCTGGGCATCTCGGAGACCATCGGCGGCCACGGCGAGCTGTTTCGCGTGGCTGAACGAAGGGCAAGGTTGTACCGTAGGAAGCCGTCGGTGCTGAGGCTGAGCGACCACCTGCGTCCGCCCTCCGCGCCGGCGGTCCGTGTGGAGAAAGTGCGAATGGAAGACGAGGCCACAGAGCCAGGACATGTGTTTCGCGAAGCGGACCGGGTGCTCCTGGCCCGATTCACCCCGCCCGGGGTGCTCATCGACGAGAACATGGACGTACTGCAGTTCCGGGGGCGAACGGGCCTCTTCCTCGAGCCGCCCACGGGTGCGGCCAGCTTCAATCTCTTGCGCATGGCCCGCGAAGGATTGGTGGCGGATCTGCGTGCGGCCATTCAGGCCGCGGGGAAGCAGGAGGCGGCGGTGCGCCGGGAGGGGGTGCGGGTGGGCACGGATGGCCACTCGATCTCGGTCAACCTCGAGGTCGTGCCGTTCGCCGCACAAAACCACGACCGCTATTTCCTGGTGCTGTTCGAACAGGAAAGTACCTTGGAGACGGACGCACCTTCGGGGAAGGGGCAGGCGAAGAAGAAGACGCCACCGATTCCTGAGAAGGAGACCCGGTACACGACGCGCCTCAAACGCGAGCTCGAGGCCACGCGCGAGTATCTGCAGGCCATCATCGAAGAGCAGGAAACGATGAACGAGGAGCTGCGCTCCGCCAACGAGGAGATCCAGTCCAGCAATGAGGAGCTGCAGAGCACGAATGAGGAGTTGGAGACGGCCAAGGAGGAGCTCCAGTCTTCGAACGAAGAACTGATGACTCTCAACGAAGAGCTGGAGAACCGGCACCATGAAACGTCTCAGGTGAACGAGGATCTCCAGAATGTCATGGCCGCGGTGGACTGGCCGGTGGTCATCCTGGACGCGCACCTGCGCATCCGGCGCTTCAATCCCGAGGCCCAGCGTGCGCTGCACCTCATCGCCGCCGACGTCGGACGGCCGGTCAGTGTGCTGGAGACGACCTTGGTGCTGGAGGATCTGGAAGGCATCGTCCGCGGAGTGACCGAGAGCCTCGAGCCGCGGGAGCAACCGGTCGCCGACCGCCGCGGCCACTCCTACTCATTGCGCCTCCACCCATACCGGACCAGCGAGAACCGGGTCGAGGGCGCTGTGTTGATGCTGGTGTGATCAGGAGCACCCGCTCGCGGGCGCGGAACGCCGGCGTCCCGCCGGCTGGCTCAGCGGCGTCTCGCCGCTCAGGAGTCTTCGCGAAGGGATCGCTCGTCGCAACGGGCACGCGGCGCAGGCGAGGACGCCTGCGGTCCAGCCGGCGGGACGCCAGCGCTCCTCGGTGAGTCCGTGGTCGTCTTCACCGGCCGCGCGCGTCAGGACCGTCGTTTCATGCGCTTGCGGACGGACTCGAGCTCTTCGCGAAGGAAGTCGACCTGCGCCAGGAGCTCTTCGACCTGCTGGCCGAGGTCGCGGGAGGCCGCTCCGCGGCGATTGCGCTGGGTGCGGCGCTCGGCAGCGAGGTCACGCCAGAAGTCGGTGCGGTCGGTCGCTCCCAGACCGGCGATGCGCCGGGCCATGGGGTCGACCTTGCTGGCGCCGCTGTCCTCGGCCAGCAGCTCGTGCGGCGGGACCTGGAGAATTTTGGCCAGAATGAGAAAGAGCCCGAGGTCGACCGATTGTTTGCCGTTCTCGATGCGCGAAAGCGTGGCCACGCTGACTTTGGCGAACCCGGCCACATCTGCCAACGAGCGGCACTGCGACTGACGGGCTCCCCGGAGCTTTTCTCCGATCATTCGACACCTACGCTTTCCAGGTCAGGAATCCATGCAACTTCTGGCCCGCTGGCGTCTCCGCGGAGTGCGGAGATGCAAGGCCATGCTGCGCCTCTTTTCCGTGGCGAGCAAATAAATCGTCGCGAAGCGTCGCGCCATGCGCGCGTGGCCGCCCTAAGGCTCAGACCGGTGGCCGGACCAGTTTCTCGAACAGATGCTCGAGGGCGGCGTCGAGATCGTGATGAACGCCCACATGAACCGGAGACATCTGGATGATCGTACTGCGTGGCGCCACCAGCCAGTGAAAGCGCGCGCGTTGCGGCAGCTCGCCGATGGAGCCGGCCTGGGCGCCTCCCGCGCACACCCTCGGGATGAGCTCCAGATAGCTCTCCACCGCCGTCACATCGATGGACGGTGCCAGGGCCTGAAGCCGCGCACGATCCAGGCCGATTCGAGACTGGAGGTAGGCCGCGGTCGAGCAGAAGAGGATCACTCCGGCGTTGAGGAGCTCACCTCGATCGACGCGCGGCACGACGCGCACCACGGCGTAATCAAACGCGAAGCGTTCGTGCACGGACGGCCTCCTCCATCCGCTGGACGGCTTCGCGCAGCCATTCTCGCGGACCTTCCAGCCGTTGCGTCAGATGCTGGCGATACGCGGCGCGGTGCTCCTCGATGCTGGTGAACGGGGGATCGTCCCCCAGCCACGACTCGGGGATCAGCTCGATGATCTCGGCGATGGCCTCCGGCGTCAGGCGTGCGGTCAGCTCTTCGTCCACTTCCTGCAGGGCGGTGGCCCAGCGCAGCAGGACGTGCTCGCGGATCTGCGCGAACGGCTTGCGGATGCGCGAAGCGGCGTCGCTCCAGTGATGATGAAAGATCAGTGTGGCGCCATGGTCGATGAGCCAGAGGTCGCGGTGCCAGACCAGCAGGTTCGTGTTCTTGGCCGTGCGGTCGACGTTCGTCACCAGCGCGTCGAACCAGACGATCGCCGAGGCCAGCCGCTCCCTGCCGGCGATGGGACGCTCCACCAGCGGATCGAACGTGATGGACCCGGGCAGGTAGTCGAGGGCCAGGTTCAACCCCTCGCTGCGTCGCAGCAGGTCCTGGATCTCCGGATCGGGCTCGGTGCGGGCCATGCGGGGATCGAGGTGCGCGAAGACGATCTCCGGCACCGGCAGGTCCAACTTGCGGGCCAGTTCGCCCGAGACCAGCTCCGCGATGAGCGCGCGCGCCCCCTGACCCGCGCCGCGGAATTTGAGCACGTACGTCCCGTCGTCATCGCCCTCCACGATGGCCGGCAGGGAGCCTCCTTCGCGAAGGGGAGTGACGTACTGCGTGGCAGTGATCGAACGGATCGGCAAGCGCGCCATCTTAACGGGTTGCCGCGGCCGCCGCTCTCAGGCGCCGTCGCCACCGTTCGCCGATTGCGCGAAGCGGCGTCGTCGTGGTACTCATCCGCCAGGCCTATGAGAGAAGACACCCTCACGAAAATCGACGACCTCCGCGACCGACTCCGCTCCGTACGGAGTTATCTTTGACCCGGCCGGCGCACGTAGATCGTTAGAAGAGATCGAGCAGGAGATGTCCGCGCCCGGCTTCTGGGATGACCCGGAGAAGGCGCAGGAAGCCGGCCGCAAGCGCTCCCGCGTGGAGAAGCGTATCGAGGCCGGGCAGTCGTTCGACAGCAAGTCCGAAGACCTCGACGTCATGCTCGACCTCCAGAAAGAGGGCGAGAACGTCGACGCCGACATCGAGGCGCTCGTCGCGCAGCTCGAGAAGGACATCAACGCCGTCGAGCTGACCATGAAGCTGGCCGGCGAGCACGACCACCGCGACGCCATCGTGAACATTCATCCGGGGGCGGGCGGAACCGAATCGCAGGACTGGGCGGAGATGCTGCTGCGCATGTATCTCCGTTACGCGGAGCGCAAGGGCTGGTCCGCGGAGATTCTCGAGTATCAGGGCGGAGAAGAGGCAGGCCTCAAGAGCGCCACGATCATGGTCCGCGGGGAGTACGCCTACGGCTACCTGAAGGCGGAGACGGGCGTGCACCGGCTGGTGCGCATCTCCCCGTTCGACGCGGCCAAGAGGCGCCATACCTCGTTCGCCTCCGTAGCCACGATGCCGGACATCGACGACACCATCGAAGTGATCATCGACGACAAGGATCTGCGTGTCGACACCTATCGCTCCTCCGGCGCTGGCGGGCAGCACGTCAACGTCACCGATTCGGCCATCCGCATCACGCACATCCCCACGAACACGGTCGTGACCTGCCAGAACGAGCGCAGCCAGCACAAGAACCGCGATACGGCCATGCGCATGCTCCGCTCCAGGCTCTACGCCATGGAGCTGGAGAAGCAGAAGGAAGACAACGCCAAGCTGGCCGGCGAGAAGAAAGAGATCGGCTGGGGCAGCCAGATCCGATCGTATGTCCTGCAGCCTTACCAGCTCGTGAAGGACATGCGCACTCAGTACGAAGTGGGCGACCCGCAGCGCATCCTCGATGGCGACCTCGATGGCTTCATCGAGGCCTGGCTCTCGGCGCAGGCGCGGAAGACGGCGGACTAGTGGGTAGCGGGTTGGCGGTTGACGGTTGGCGGTTGGCGGGGGAGCCAGAGCCGGCCGGTCTCCCGTCAACAGCCAACCGTCAACTGCCAACCGCCAACCGTCAACCGCCAACCGTGGCCATCCTCACCCCGCTCCCGCCCAGCAAGACCGGCGTGGCGCATTACGCGTCCATGGTCGTGCCCGCGTTGAGGCTATCTCTCCAGAGCGATCCTCCCACCGTGGACGGCCAACGGATGACCGTCGAAGCCTTTGCCTCCCCCGATGGCTACGACAGCGCGAAGTTCGATCACCACATCTATCAGCTCGGCAACAATCCCTATCACCAGTGGATGTACGCGGAAGCGCTGCGCGTGCCGGGAGTGGTCGTGTTGCACGACCTGGTGTTGCACCACCTCATCGTGGAGATGACCCTGGCCCGCGGTGACGTGGAGGGCTATGTCCACGCGCTCGAGGCCAGCCACGGTCCGGCCGGCGTGGCGTGGGCGCGCGGTCGCGCCGCGGGACTGCACAGCGAGATGGGCAACTTCCTGCTGCCGGCCTCGGTGGAGGTGGCGCGGCGTTCTCTGTCGGTCATCGTCCACAACCACTACGCCGCGGAACGCCTCCGTTCCTTTGGCGTGGAGACGCCCATTCATGTCGTGCCGCATCCGTACATCCCCGAGACGCGGCCCTTCGACCGTGATGCGCTCCGCGCGCGACTGGGCTTCGACCGCAACCATCGCGTCATCGGCTTCTTCGGCTTCCTGACCGCGGCGAAGCGCGCCGAGGTCGTCCTGAAGGCCTTCCGGGAAGCGCGGGCGCGGGATCCGCGGCTGGCGCTGCTGATCGTCGGCGATCCGGCGCCTAACATCGATCTCGAGGGGTTGCGCGGCGACGGCATCGTCATGACCGGCTTCGTCGCGGATGATGCGTTTCCCGAGTACTACGCCATCGCCGACCGGTTCGTGAACCTGCGCTATCCGTCCGCGGGGGAGACGTCGGGCACGCTCATTCGCGCCCTCGACGCGGGAAAGCCGGTGGCGGTCAGCGACTACGCGCAGTTCGCGGAGCTCCCCGACGACGTCGCGTTCAAAGTTCCTCTTGGCGAGGGAGAGGTGGAGCGTCTCCTCGAGTTCTTCACGCGAGAGCTCGACGATGCCGCACCACGGCAGCGGGCCTGGCTCGAAGAGAACGCGGCCATGGAGAAAACCGTCGCAGGCTACCGTCGGGTGTTGCTGGGGGCTCGGCCTGCGTCTGTCCCCAGGTCTGCGCCTCATCCCGGAATGCCGCTCTTCCCACGTCTCGAGTTGGTGGAAGCGCAGTTCGCCGAGGAGGTGACCCTCACCATTCGCAACCTCGGGCAGCCGCTGCGCACCCGTACTTACGGGCAGCCCGAGTATCGCCTGATCGCGCGACTCTTCGACGGCCACTCGGTCGTGCAGGACCATTGGCTGTCCCTGCCCCGCGACCTCGGCGCGGGAGAGAGCACGCGACTGACCTTCCCGCGGATCACCGCGAGCGCCACCACCCTTCGTCTCTACCACGCGTTGCAGGACGTGCCGATGCTCGATCCGGAGCCGTGGGAGACCGCAGATGTTCGATGACGCCGCGCTGGTCACGCTGCGCGATCTTCTGGCCCGCAGGCCGGCCATCGAGATCGATGCGCCCCAGCACCGGCGGGCATGTGTGTTGATCCCTCTGATCCGTCGCGATGCGCCGGCGGAGCCGTCGCGCGGGGCTTCGCCTGCTGCCGGTGGCTGGTCGATTCTGTTCACGCGACGGTCCGAGCACCTCGTCGCGCACAGCGGACAGATCGCGTTTCCCGGTGGCTCGGTGGAAGTGGGGGAGGCGCTGGAAGCCGCCGCCATCCGCGAAGCCGAGGAAGAGGTGGGCATCCCGGCCCGCAATGTGGAGTTGATCGGCCGCCTCGACGACGTCATCACCCACAGCGGCTTTCTCGTGGCCCCGTACGTCGGGGTGCTCCACGAGAACGTGGACTACGTGATCCAGGAAGCGGAAGTGGTGGAAGTGTTCGAAGTGCCGCTCGAAGCGCTGCTCGATGTCCGCAACCCTGAGATCCGCTATGTCCCGTTCCGCGGCAAGCAGTTCCCCGCGTACTTTTACCGCTACGAACAGTACGAGATCTGGGGACTGACCGGTCGCATGCTGAAGGCGTTTCTCGATCTGGTCTGGCAGGCGGTTTGAGCCTGTAAAGCCGGGAGCGCGGGCACGCGCTAACGTTGAGAAGGACGGGAGGGCGCTGCGGGGAGCCTCTGTACGACTAACCTCGAATTTCTTCGCGAGACGCGAAGACTCCTCGCCGCCGTACGCGGCATCAGAGCACGAGCACCCGGCTTCAGCCGGGTGACGGATGAGGCCCATGATCTCGAGTTTCTTCGCGTGACGCGACGATTTGTACGCGGAGCATTGGAGCGCCGGCGTCCTCGCCGGCTGGCGCGTGGGCGTCTCGCCCGCGAGCCTTTCTTGCGAGAGCGGTGATTGCTGCCCCTCGCACGCTTCCCCCGCCCGCGGCGAGGACGCCGCACAGCCAGCCGGCGAGACGCCGGCGTTCCTTGGGTTGCGGGCGCAGTCCGCGCTGTGGACCGGTGGACTCGGCTCCACCGCAATTGACGCGCGAAGGCGCGTTCCACAATGTAGCCCCGGGCTCGGCCCGGGGAAGACGAGCTTCGACTCTCAACGCGGCCGCGAAGGCGGTCGCCATAATGTCGCGCCAGGGTCGAGGAGCGCTCCGCCGAACATTGTGGCGGCCGCCTTCGCGGCCGCACCACACGGACACCCCGCGTTCCCCGGGCC
>JBDTOZ010000455.1:0-12876 GCA_039932995.1 Acidobacteriota bacterium
TACAGACTCCGCAACACCAGACAACTGTGCGCCGCGAGCGCGTAAGAACGCACTCCCTGCAGCGCCTCCGTGACCTCCGGCCGCGACGTGTCGAACAGCAACTGCCAAACCTCTCCCTCGGGAGGATCGGGCAGCTCGAACGCCACCTCTCCCATCCACGCATTCACGGCCACATACACGTCGCGATCCGCGGGTGTGAGCTGCTCTCCGCCGAGGTGCATGGCCAGGACGCGTGCGCTCGTGCCGAACTCGGGCTGCCCCAGCCGCGCGCCATGCCAGGTCACGTCCATCCTTCCCGTGCGCGGAGACGTCGCGCCGCGCAGGAACGTGTCACGCCGCACCGCGGGCGTCTCCTTGCGAAACGCGATCAGCCTCCGCGTGAACGCCAACAGCTCCTCGTCCGCCGCATCCCACTGCACCCAACTGAGCTCGTTGTCCTGGCAGTAGGCGTTGTTGTTCCCCCTCTGCGTCCGCCCCAGCTCATCGCCGGCCAGCAGCATCGGCGTCCCCTGGGAGACCAGGAGAAGGGTCAGGAAGTTGCGCACTTGCCGGCGACGAAGCGCCTCGATCGCGGGATCGTCGCTCTCCCCTTCCACTCCGCAGTTCCAGCTCCGGTTGTCGTCCGTCCCGTCGCGGCTCTCCTCGCCGTTGCGATGATTGTGCTTACGTTCGTAGCTCACCAGGTCGCGCAACGTGAAGCCGTCGTGCGAGGTGATGAAGTTGATCGAGTGCGCGGGCGAGCGCCCCGAAGAGAGAAACAGATCGGCGCTGCCGGCCAGGCGCGTGGCCAGCCGGTCCGGCGTGCCGTTGCCGCGAAGGAAGTCGCGCACGTCGTCGCGATAAGGACCGTTCCACTCCGCCCAACGGTCCGGAAACTGCCCCACCTGATACAGCCCGGCCGCATCCCACGCCTCCGCAATCAGGGTCGCGTCCCGCAGCACCGGATCCTCGGCGATGCGCTCCAGGAGAGGCGGATTCGCCAACACCGACCCATCCTGCCCGCGGCCCAGCACGGAGGCCAGATCGAAGCGGAACCCATCCACGTGCATCTCCGCCACCCAGTAGCGCAGCGCGTCCAGGATCACGTCGCGCACCAGCGGGTGATTGCAATTGAGCGTATTGCCGCAACCGGTGAAATCGAGGTCCGCGCCCGTGACCGGGTCGATCATGTAGTAAATCGAGTTGTCGAGCCCGCGCAGCGACACCGCGTCGCCTTTGCGGCCCGTCCCCTCGCCCGTGTGATTGAACACGACGTCGAGAATCACCTCCATGCCCGCCGCATGGAAGGCGCGGATCATCGTGCGAAACTCGTCCGCCGTCTCCTCGGGGAGCCCGGCCACGGCGTAGCCGGACTTGGCCGCGAAGAACGAGAGCGGACTGTAGCCCCAGAAATTGTGCAGCCGCCGTCCGGTCACCGGGTCCACGCGGTCCCCGCACTCGTTCTCGTCGAACTCATACACCGGCAGCAGCTCCACCGTCGTCACACCCAGCGACTCGAGGTACGGGATCTTCTCCGCCAGCGCGTGATACGTCCCGGGATGCTGCACCGAACCGTCGACGCGCGTGAACCCGCGCACATGCAGCTCATAGATGATCCGCTCCGCCTGCGGAAACGTGGGACTGTGATCGAACTGCCACTCGAACGTGCGATCGGGAAAGACGCTCGTCACCCGCGATTGGCCTTCTCCCCAATGCTGACGTCCGTCCACCGCCGTGGCGTACGGATCGAGCAGCACCACGCCGGGATCGAACCGGTGCAGCACCGACATCCCATCGCCATCGCGCATGGCCCGCCACCCGTAGCGGAAATCGCCGAGCAGACCGTCGACGCCGACGTGCCACATATCGCCGGTGCGGTGAAACGGCGGCTCCAGCGGCAACTCCAACAGAGGCTCGTCCCCATGCAGATCGAACAACACCAGCCGCACCGCACTGGCGTGCCGCGAGAACACGCTGAAATTCAGCCCCCGGCTCTGCCGCGTCACCCCAAACGGCAGCGGAACGCCCGGATGGACCCGAAAGTCCTCCCCGAACAAACCCAGCGCCCGCGCCCGAGCATCCTTCGCGGCCATGCGTGAGCAAGGATACGCTTTCGGCCCCCCGGGGACGGTCACCACAGAGGCACAGCGCGGCGTAGCCACAACCAAGCCGCCGTCCAATGCAAACCTCCAGGCGGTCGACTCTTGGCTGGTGGAGCGGTGGACTTGAGTCCACCAGTGCCGCGCGAAGGCGCGTCGAACAATCTAGCCCCGGGCTCGGCCCGGGGAAAACGAGATTCGATTCTCAACGCGGCCGCGAAGGCGGTCGCCACAATGTCGCGCCAACATCGAGAACGCTCCGCCGAACGTTGTGGCGGCCGCCTTCGCGCGTCAGCGCCCGCTCGCGGGCAGGATGCCCGCGGCCCCGCAGGAGTACGTTGTCGCGATGAAGCATGGGGCACGGGCATCCTGCCCGGCGTACTTCCCGCGTTTGATGGCCAAACTCCAGAGAGAACAGCGCGTTGGCTGATTCGGTCATTCCGCTGAGCACAGCCCGTCCCACGATAGACAGTCCCCTCTCCCCATCGCAGCCTCATTTAAGCCGTACCCTTCATGTCGTCCGTAAGTAAGCAATACGCTGCTCGCATCGGGCAACCCAACCCCACCGTACACTTCACGCACAGTGAACAGAACATCCGCCACCCGCGGCATCGCCATCTTCGCCGCCATCAAGCTCCTCTTCCACGTCCTCACCAACAACGCGTACGGCTTCCATCGCGATGAGCTGCAGACGCTCGACGACGCGCGTCATCTCGCGTGGGGCTACGTCGCGTATCCACCCTTCACCGCCTTCATCGGGCGCATTGAACTGACCCTCTTCGGTACCTCACTCACAGGCTTCCGCTTCTTCGCCGCCGTCGCGCAATGCGTCGTCATCGTCCTCGCCGCGCTCCTCGCGAGACGCCTCGGCGGCGGACGCGCAGCGCAGTGGATCGCCGCCGCGGCCGTGGCCATCAGCCCCGTGTCCCTCTCCGCGAGCGCGCTCTTCCAGTACGTCTCCTTCGACATCCTCTGGTGGGTCGTGGTCGCGTTCACCCTGGCCATCCTCATCGACACCGACGACCCCCGCTGGTGGCTCCCCCTCGGCGCCGCCATCGGTCTGGGCGTCGAGACCAAGTACACGATGGCCTTCCTCATCGCGGGGGTGGTCGTGGCCGTGTTGCTCACACCCTTGCGCCGTCACCTGAAGAGCAAGTGGTTATGGGCAGGCGTGGCCCTGTCGCTGTTGATCGCCGCGCCGAACCTGATCTGGCAATACCAGCACGACTACATCTCGCTCGACTTCCTGAAGCACATCCACGAGCGCGACGTGGCAATCGGCAGGACCGACGACTTCCTGAAGGAGCAGTTCTACATCGCCTCGAACCTGGTCACCGTCCCGCTCTGGATCGCCGGCCTCATCGCACTCTTCGTCTCCGCGCGTCTGCGCAAGTTCCGCGCGCTGGCGATCCTCGTCATCACTCCGTTCATCCTCTTCTTGATTGCGAAGGGCCGCGGCTACTACGCCACGCCGCTGTACGTCCCCCTCATCGCCGCAGGAGCCGTGCAACTCACAGCAGTCGCGAACGAGTGGCGCCCCAGCCTCCGCCGAGTTGCAGCCGTCATCACCGTGCTCCTGCTGATCGCGGGCTCGCTGGTGGCAGCGATCGTCCTTCCGATTGCGCCCGAGGGTTCAGCGATGTGGAAGCGAGCGCTGGAGGAGAACGACGACTTCAAAGAGCAGTACGGCTGGCCCGAGCTGACGACTGAAGTGGCGAGGATCTACAATACCCTCCCGTCGAGCGAGCGAGCCCAGACCGGCATCTTCGCCAGCAACTACGGCGAAGCCGGAGCCATCAACCTCTACGGCCCCGCGCTCAACATCCCGCGTGCGATGAGCGGCATCAACTCCTTCTGGTACCGCGGCTACGATCGCCCGGAGCCAAAGAACCTGATCGTGCTCGGCGCCGACCGCACCGACATGGAGATGCTTTGCACCAGCGTCGAAGTAGCCGGCCACCTCACGAACCGCCAAGGCATCGAAAACGAAGAGACCACCCGCCACCGCGACGTCTATCTTTGCCGCGGAATGAAGGTGACGTTGGAGCAGATCTGGCCGGAGGCTCGGTCGTTTGGGTAGGGGAGAACGATGTCCTTGAAGAGACTCTGAATAGCGCCCGTCCTTTTAAGCGTTGCGCGCTGAACTCTGAATAGCAGAAGTCCCGATTCAAGGCAGAGCGCGCTGGACGAACCGGGGAGTTCTCGAACTATGTGGCTGCACTCGACCATGGTCTGCAGCGAGTAAGGGCGGGCTTCCCGATCTCCAACCGCTTGCTTCGCGAGCTTCACGAAGTGTCTCTTGTCGCTGGCGAAGGGACCGCCCTCGCGCGCCTGTCGCGAGCGAATCAAAAAATCAGGACCCGCCGCCCGGCGGCGAGACGACGGTGTCAGGGCGGTCGCTTACGCCGCCGAAACTGAATCCGAGCGAGATGGAGATATACGGTTCGATCGTGTATTTCGGGGATGGCGTTAGAAGAGGGGAGTCCGACGGTAGAACGATCGACCGAGAGTCGTCTGCCTGTGTGTCGAGGTGCAGGCCGTTGAAGCGATTCGACTGGACGGCGGCAAGCCCAACTGCCACGGTTGCCAAGCTGTGCTTTCCTATCTCTCGCGCTCGAAGACCAACACCCAGGTAGTACGACGGAAGGCGGTTCTGCTGTGCGGCAATGCCGAACTGCCACGCGTAGTAAGGATAGTTGCCAGGGTGGATGTTGACAACGATCCCCGTGGAAGGGTTGACGTCCTTGTTCTCGCGTACCTGCGTGACCTTAACCTTGCCGGTTTCAGCCGGTTCCTTGATCAGGTCTTCGTCCATGTGGCGTGAAAAAGCGAAGAAGCCTCCGGCATCGAGCCAGAAACGCTGGTAGCGGATGGGGATCTGGAAGGTACGTCGCCCCCCCGCCTGAACAATCTCGACGGTGACGAGCTCGGACTTGCCCCGCAGCATGAGAGGGACAGAAGGGAACTCGTCGTCGCCGATGCGGTACGTCGTCATTTGGGAGGACGCTCGTCTGGAGGTGAATAAGCTCTGGGCGTTTTCTACACACAGTGAGGCCAGATCACCCTCCTTCACCGGCCGGTCGATGAGCCCATAGGCCTGCAAGCCGTACTGATTACGGCTTTTAGCCAGAGTGATCTTGCCGGTGAACGCCGAACGCATCACAAGCGGCACGACGATCGTATCGTGCCCCTCGGTAAAACTCCTGTAATTCGAGTCGAGCACGCCGCAATCGGTGAAGTGCTCGCCAGCGGACACGCGAACGACGCTGGCGTCGGCAGGAATCCCCGTTATGTACGCGATCCCTACGTGATCGGCGTTGATGTACACCGGCGTCGCGTCACATGGGTCCTTCCAGATGCAGTGCTTCACGGTATCCGCAGAGTTCTGGCGATTGAGAATGTCGTTCAGGCCCTTGACGTTGCTCGCCGCTGTCTTGGCGACGTCAAGTTCCGCCTTAGTCCTGCTAGGTTGGATCACGACGGGCCATTTCCTCCCCACACGGCTGATCGAGAGAGTCAGATCAGTCGTAGCTGTCACGGGGTAGCTACCGACGTCGAACGTGGTGAGGCCGGTGATCTTCGCGCTGATCTCCTCATCTTTGGCGACAGGCTTATCCTTACAGTCGTCCTTGAGCGCCTTTTTCGCCGCTTTGGCTGCTCCATCGAGGTCTTTCTCTTCGGCCACGGCAAACATCTGCGACGTGATGAACTCGAGCGAGCCAGCGACAGTACATTTGTCCGCCGGCGCCTTCGGAGGGGGATCCAGGGCAGGGGCAACCTTTCTGTTGTCCACGGTGTAGGTCGCTTTAGGGAGGCGATGCTGGCCAACGACACGGGCATCCTTTCCGATCGGTACGTAAACCGCCGGCGGGTTGTCGTTCTGCTCAGCCAGGTCCACCACGACATCGTCAGCCGCTCTCGCGGAGAGGGCCGTCAGCAGGCACGTGAACATCAGAATCGTCTTTCGCATGGTCATCCTCTTTCTCGAACTGGGCACCGAACGCGATGGAACCCTCCCAGCTATGGAGGGACGTAATGGCGCAATTCCCCATATAGCGGTAGGTGACGGCGAACGCCGTCCACGGGACCGGTCGGCTTTCGTTAAAGCGATGAGGGAAATCCGTCCCCGTGTCACTCCATTGGAGGTCGCGCAACGAAGGCGGCGGAGATCGCCTGCCTTCGCGTTGCGTCAACACAAGAGGGCACGGAGGTGGGATGAGAACCTGTCGGATGCTGCACCTGATGGCGCTGATTCTGACAACTGGGCTCGCGACAAGCGGCCTCGCACAACAGCGGACGGTTCCTGACACGGCTCCCTCTCGGTTGCCGGAGCGCCAGCTGGCAACCGTCACATTGCGCATCGGCGTCATCCCTTTCAACGCGGCGAAGGTTGGAGTCGTCACTGAAACGGATCAGTCGCTCCAGGCCTACTTCGAGGAAGTAGGGCGCCGGTTCAGACAGAACGGGTTCGACCTGCAAGTCATCCCCGTCAAAGGCAACTACTACCAGGTGCTCGAGTGGGCACGCGAGGGTTCCATCGACGGAGCGGTCGTGTCCTCGTTCACGGCGCATCTGCTCACGAATGATCCCAACGTGGCGGCCTTTCCTGCTGCTGAATTCCTACGGCCTTCTCCCGATGGTGGCGCCCCTTCTCCCACGCTCAATGTGAGGGTTAGGGCGTCCGGAGCCGGTGTAACTCCCGACAAGCCGGCGAAGGATCTCCTCGACGCCTGCCTGCAGGGAGCGCTGACTGCGGTCGCAGACCAACTGGTGACGCAGCCTTGCGAATTCCGGTTCGTCAGCCACCTCTCGGCCACCGGTTTCATCGTTCCCCTCATGTACATCAACGAGTTCGTGGACATGCATCGGTCGAAGGAGCTCGCTACGCTGAGGGACGAGTGGACATTCTGGCAGCAGGTCATGGCCTGGTCCCGGTTCGAGCTCTGGCACGGGGTGACCGTGGGAGATCACCGGCAGGTGCCCACCATCCGCTTCTCGTATCGTGGCGAGGGACAAATCCTCACCATGAAGACGGCTCTTCCCTCCTTAGGCGACGTGCTGCTCCTCACGCACAAACGTTTCATCTCCGGGCCGCCGAGGCGGAATGACTTCGATCGCGCCGACGTGTTGATGGAAGAGGCAGGGGGCATTCTTCTGCGCGACATGCTCCCCTCGTCCGCCGTCGGAGAGAACGGTTCGCGCAACCTTGACAGCCCTTGGATTGCCGCTGGGCAGGTGATGGCCAGCGTGGCCGCCAGGGTGAGAGCATCAGATCCAGCATCCTCGGCAAAGCCCGCTCCCTGGTCGGGCTACGTGGGGACGAACGCGTGGAATGAACATGACCGCCAGAGTTTTTCCACCGCGCTCGACGCAGTTTTCAAAGACGATGCTACGAAAGAGGACACCCCCAGCGAGGACCGGCGGCCCCTCGCGGTGTTCTATGACCGTTGGTACCGCGATGGGGAGTACGCATTCACCGTCGATGAGCTCATCGATCTTCTCCAGGCGGACCAGGTCATCCGCGAGGCTCCTCGGGCCGCTCTAGTCCTACCCGGCGGCGGGGTGCGCGCGACGTATCAGTCGGTGATCCTCGACTATCTCTACGGAAGCGGAAAGCGAATCGCCAATACCGGGACGTTTGTGGGCGATGAAACGGAACCGGCCGCCCCGACCGGCGTGGTGGAACGCGCGACGAGCGAGGCACCGGCCGATCGGCTGCTGATCAATGGAATCGCCGGAACCTCTGGCGGGGCTCTTTTGGGATATCTCGCCTCCCGGCGTGACACTGAGGAATCGAACGAGCTCACCGAGCAATGGATCGACGCGCACGACAACCTGGTCACGCGGCCCAAGGACATCTTTCCGGGGTTTGGCGTCCTTCGCTGGTTCTCTCTACTCCTGGTTCTCGCCGTCTTCGCGGCGACGGCCGCGGTGCATTTGCCACAGAGGTCCAAGTCCGCGGGGAGGGAGCAAGCTCCGTTCTGGTATACCTCCCTCGTCACCGTCGTGATCGCCGCCGCTCCCTTTCTGATCTGGCGGCATCTGATTCACGACCCGGTGTATCCGGGAAACTGGGAAACACTCGCGCTCCTGACCATTGTTGTCGTTGCGCATTTCATCCACTCTGTGACCCGGCCGCGACACGGCCTGCTGCCAGTGGGTCGCCGATTGCCGCTCGGTCTTCTCGTGCTGACCTTGGGAGTGGTCACGGCGTGGTTCCTGATCGTTCAAACTCCGGCGCCGGGGTCGCATGCGGTCGCAGCACATGTTCTCATGGACTCAAGAGTCTGGTCCCTGCTCACGGGGCTAGCGATTCTGCTGATGGTCGGCGGACTGAGCGTCGCAGCGGCTTCCCACACGCGGCCCGACATGGCGCTTGTGGGTGAGTACCTTCAGGCCTGGCTCGTTCTCATCCTGCTCGTGGGGGTGGGCGGCGCGGTGTTCTGGGTCGGCTATTGGCTCGAGCATGTCACCACTCTGGAGATGACGGTTGATTATTGGCTGTGGGTTTTCATTGGAGCGCTCTTCGCATCCAAGCTCGTCGTGACCATGGGTCGCGTGTACCGGAAAGCGCCGCTGCGGAAGGGGATCGAGTTTCTCGCCAGGGCCACCGGCAGCGCGCCGATTCCCTACACCCCTGCGATGTCTTTCGCCATGTGGGGTGGGATCGTGCTCACGGTCTGGCTGGCGTTCGTCGCGCCGGGGCTGTATTCAAGCGAGAACGGTCGTGCAGAGTTCGGGCGCGCCAAGAAGGCGCATCCGCATGCGCACGAGCGTGTTCCGCTGATCGTCTCCATGACAGAGTTTGGCGGCGACAGCGCGGGCTACAGAAAGTATGACCCGGGCGACTACTACGCATGTCGCACAGGCTGGCTGGGGGTGGATGCTCCGGATGGAACCACGTCGGCGAGATTGTTTCGTCTTCCGGCTGCCGACTTTCAGGACGCGGTCTTTGCGTCAGGTTCCCCTTTTCCCATCTATCCCGCCGCCAGCGTGCACGTGGAGCGGGATCGAAAGCCGGGACTCTTTCTCGATGGAGGTTACGCTCACCGCGTCCCGATTGAGGCGGCCAGTCTCGTTCGGGCGGCCCAGGTGCTGGTCGTGGAAAACACCAGCCTCGGTGGGGCGGACCCGCCGGACTCCCGGCGGCTTGGAACTCTGACGACGAACCTGGCCAAGGGCTTCAACTTTCTGTTCGAGCGGTCGCAGGGAATCGACGTCCAGCGTTCGCGCCAGGCCCTAGTGGGGACGATCTATCCCGACTGGAGCGGCCCCAGTCCGTTCCTGATGGACTTTCGGCGGAGCGTCGTGCGCCGACTGATCCAAGAAGCCAACGTCAATCTTCACGGCCAACGCGTAGCGCGCGTGCAGAGCTGGGGCCAGCCGTTGACGCGGCGGGAAAGAGGACCTCATGAGTGAGAACGTACGCAGGGCGCTGGCCGCGGCGAGTCTTGTGCTGCTCGTGATCGCGGCCAGGCAACTGAAGAATGTCGAGAAATCCATTCAGGACTTCCTGACGGCGAACGCGGCCCGAAGCGCTCAGATCGGCGGCAGATCCTCCCTCGATCAGGACCCAAAGAAGATGCAACAGAAGCACGGGCTGGACAACCTGACCATGCAGCTCGAGCTCCCGCGCAGCGAAGCAGAGGTGAGGGCCCTCGCACCGTTAGCGACGCGCCCGTTGTGGCGAAGCTCGCTCCGCTGGGATTTCCTCTTCATCCTCAGCTACGTCGCGCTCTTCGTGAGTCTCTCCTTTCCCGGCGCAGAGCGTACGACGATGTGGGAGAGCCTGATTCATTGCGCTGTCGTGGCCGCGGTGGCCGACTGCGTCGAAAACTACACCGTCTTCAAGTTGCTCGAGTCGCTCGATCAGGGCGACGTTCTCCGCAACACACATACGCTCATCGGCCTCCCGATCATCAGTGCCGTGAAGTGGCTGCTCGTCTTCCTGGCCATTCGGGCGGTGAGCATTCAGTTCGAAAAGTACGTCACGTGGCGCGGGCTCGGCGTGTGGCTTCGCGCGGCAGCCACGGCCGGAAGCTGGACGGCCATTCTCACCCTGCTGGGACTGCCTGGCCGCCCGGTTTTATCGTTGATGACTCTCATCAGCGGCGCGCTTTTGATCGTCGCTGCAGCGATGCGGATCGGCGGTGTCGTACCGGGAACCACGGTCGAGGATGCGGATCGAGAGCGCCCGGAACCAGATCCTTTTTCCCAGCCAGTTCTTCCTTCATCGCCAGGTTGACCGGCCGTGTCGTTGTCACGCATCCCGTCAAAAGGAGGATCGATGGAAGCACTGCTGCAACGAACCGGGGTAGCTCTTTTTGCGCTGCTGTTCGCCGGCTGTGGCTCGCTCTACACCACACCCCAGTCGTGCTCTGCTCCGACGTGGGAGAGCACTGCGGCGTACGACCTGGGCATCATCGAGATGGACGACCAGGGGTGGTTGACGAACCGTAGTGACGCGGAGCACATCCTCGAGAAGCTGGAGAGGACGGCCGCGGGGCAGACGACGAACATCGTGGTGTTCGTGCATGGGTGGCATCACAACGCCAATCCGTGCGATTGCAACCTGGCGTCATTCCGGCGCGTCCTGGAGCGGCTCGATCAGGAAGCGCAGCTCGAGGTGTACCGCGGCGCGCGCAGGGAGCTCGCCGGCGACGCGGAGGCGCGCGTGGTGGGACTCTATGTCGGCTGGCGCGGGAGGTCGCTGCCGAAGAGGCTGGACTACCTTACCTTCTGGGATCGCCGGCCTGCCGCGATCCGCGTGGGTCACGGGGACCTGCCCGGTGTGCTCGGGCGCCTGCAGACGATCTATGACGCTGGCAACCGTAAGAAGAGGGGATACACGGGACTCGTGTCGATGGGACACAGCTTCGGCGGGCAGGTGTTGTTCGCCGCAGTCAGTGACCTGCTCAAGAGTCGGCTCGGCGCGGTCGTCCCGTTGACGGGACAGGAAGGAATACCGGTCCGCCCCATCGACGGGTTCGGAGACCTGGTGGTGCTGGTCAATGCAGCGCTGGATGCGTCGGTCTACCACTCCATCGACGCGATGACGCGTCATACTGCATTCAGCCCTCTGCAGGCGCCTGTGATGATGGTCGTGTCATCCGAGGGGGATCGCGCCAACGAAAAGTACTTTCCTATCGGGCGGACGTTTTCCATCCGCCACGAGCCAGACGGGAGCCCCGAGCAGTTCCAGCAGAAGCTGCGGACACTTGGCTGGTATCTTCCGCAGGTCACACACTGCCTCTCGTTAGAGGGTGGTTCCTCCTGCTACGACACCGTGCAACCAGATAAACCGCCCGCGAAGATGCGCAAGCGTCGGAATGCGTGCGATTGCCCGGAGGCCGATGCCATCGTCTTCGATCGGGCGTCGGCGGAGCGCAACGCCGGCGTCTGGAAATCCAAGGTGTCCATCCACGGCGTTGAGGAGCCGCTGATGGACCACCCCGAATTCATGCAACTGGCTCGCACCTTCAGCGCCGTGGGCACCCGCTTCACGGCGCTCGATCAGCTCGACCCGAACAACCCTTTCGTCGTAGTGAAGGCCACCCGTGAGATTTCCGACGATCACAACGACATGTTCAATCCCCACCTCGTGGACTTCCTGGTGCGGTACGCGGCGGGCACACAGTTGAAGAGGATGAGTGTCCGGAGGCTCGAGGCGACGGAGCGGAGGCCGTGACTTGAGGTTAGGCCCTTCGGGGCAGGGCGTCGCTGTTATCTCACGTCCTGACCAGGAGCGTCCGGCGGATACAACCGGCGACGCCCTGTCATCGTGGTAATCAGAAAGAGGTGATGACCAAACCTTCTTCGAAACCGCCGCAGCTGAAGCCTAAGGGGAGAGAGTGTGAACCCTGCAAACGCTCGACGTCACCATCGACAGATTGCCGGACCACTTCCCGAGCGAACTGCGACCAGATGGCAGCCAAGCCAAGGGACCCCGGGAGCCTTTGACTGTCGCGCGTGGATCGAGGTCGGTGAGGAAGGGGCAATCCGTAGAACGTTACTTCACTGGGGAGTCTGTTCCCAGTCGGCCGGGTACGGCGTCAATCAGGGATGCACCCCACTATGGCGAGACGACCATGGTGCACCCGCGTCTTGGGCAGGCTTCATTTCGCGTGCTGGTCACCAATGCCTACAACAGCGGTGCGCGATGACCGGTGAGTCGACTCTGGTCACGCTCGAAGCGGCTCACATCATACCTTACTCGATGGACGGTCAGCATTCCGTCGCCAACGGACTCCTGCTGAGAGCCGACTTCCACCGCTTGTTTGATGAGGGTTTAGTTACCGTCACGCCCGATTACCAGATCAAAGTCAGCCCGAAGATCCGCGAGGCGTGGTTCACACGGTAAGGCATACTATCGACTCCACGACCAAAAGCTAGCCGTCGTTACTGAAGACCAGAAGGATCGACCACATCGTGAGCTTCTCGAATGGCACGTACAAAACTTCTTTCAGGACTAAGGTCCTGCCGGCGCGGCTCGCGGGCAGCGCAGGGCGGCGCCATGCGGCTGGGCTGCCGCCGGCAACTGCCTCATGGCAACGAGAAGGAAGGCTTACGACCGTTCTCCGCCGACAGCCTCACACACAAACCCACTGCTTACCTGCACCATGCGCTGAATGCCACCATCGCCAACCGCAAGAGGGGCCTCGGTCCGCGGCAGGCCTTCCCGTCGATGGTCCTGGAAAACCTCCGCACGGCCGTTGTCCAGCAGGCGCACAAGGAAGACCGGGTTAGTCCTGAAAGAAGCGAAGAGCTGAGATGAGAAAAAGGTAGAGACTCGAAAAGC
>JBDTOZ010000456.1:0-7904 GCA_039932995.1 Acidobacteriota bacterium
GAGTCGTGTCCAGTGGCACGTACGCGCCACCGGCTTTCAAGATGCCCAGGAAGCCGACGATCAGATCGGTATTGCGCTCGCCGCAGATCGCCACCCGGTCATCGGGCTTCACGCCCAGGCCGAGCAGGTAATGTGCGAGTTGGTTGGCGCGCAGGTTGAGCTCGGCGTAGGTCAGCGATTCGTCTTCATAGACCACCGCGACGGCTTCGGGTCGATCGGCCACCTGCTGCTCGAACAGCTCGTGGATGAGCTTCTCTTTGGGATACGCCGCTCCTGTGGCATTGAACGCGGTCAGTTGTCGCTGCCGCTCCGACGCGGACAACAGCGGTAGCGCGTCAACCGCTGTCGATGCATCGGCCACCATCGCCTCGAGCAAGCGAGCGTAGTGACTGGCCCAGCGTTCGATGGTCGTGCGATCGAAGAGCGCGCTGGCGTAGACCCAGGCCCCGGCCAACACCTCGCCGGCATCGTCCAGCAGCACCTGCAGATCGACTTGGGTGGTTTCGTGAGCTCGCTCCACCGGAGCCAGCTTCAGGCCGGGCAGTTCCAGCGCACCAGCGTCCGTCTGACTGCCCTCCAGGTTGTTCCAGGTAAAGGTGACCTGTGCCAGAGGGCTATGACTGAGGCTGCGTTGCGGTTGCAGCGCTTCCACGACTTGTTCGAACGGCAGCTCTTGATGGGCGAACACCGCCAGCGCTGTCTCTTTCACTTGCGCGAGCAGCGCTTGGACGCTGGGCTGCTCGTCGAAGCGCAGCCGCACGGCCAGCGTGTTGACGAAGAATCCAATGAGACTCTCCACTTCACGCCGTTGCCGGTTCGCCACCGGCGTGCCGATGACAACATCCGTCTGTCCGGACAGCCGCGACAGCAGCAAGCCCCACCCGGACAACAGCGTCATGAACAACGTCACGCCATGGCGCTGCGAGAACGCCCGCAGCCTCCCGGTCAGTTCCGCGGGCAGCATGAACGGCACGATGCCGCCGGCATGGCTCTGCACGGGCGGACGCGGGCGGTCGGACGGCAACTCGAGCAACGCCGGCGCGCCTCCGAGATGCGTCTTCCAGAACGCGATCTGCCGCGTCAGCTCATCGCCTTGCAACCAGTGACGTTGCCACGCCGCGTAGTCGGCGTACTGGATCTCCAGCGGTGGCAGCGGATCGGTTTCGCCGCGGCTGAACGCCGTATACAGCGTGGCCACTTCGCGCACCAGGATGTTCAGTGACCAACCGTCGCTGACGATATGGTGCTGCGTGACGAGCAACACATGTTCGTCATCGCTCACGCGCAGCAACCAACCGCGGATCAACGGGCCCTTGCTCAGATCAAATGGCGCCCGAGCTTCCTCGGCCGTGAGCTCGCTGACGGCGCGGGCACGACTCTCATGATCGAGGGCGCTCAGATCGCGCGGCGTCAACGCAAAGCCACAGTCTTCCGGTGCGATCTGCTGATATGGCACACCGCCTATCGCCACGAAACACGTGCGCAGACCTTCGTGCCGGGCCACCAGTCGATCGAGCGTGGCCTGCAGCGCCGCCACGTCCAGTTGGCCGAGCAACCGCAACGCCGCCGGCATGTGGTAAGCCGCACTCGCCGCTCCATCTAGTTGATCGAGGAACCAGAGGCGTTGTTGTGCCAGTGACAGCGGCAGCGGCTGGTTACGATCAGCGATCTCGATACGTCCCAGCGTGCTCGTGCCCGCCCCGCGCACGGCGCCGGCCAAGGCACTCAGGCTCGACGTTGCGAACAGCTCACGCAGTGGCAACTCGACATGCAGCGTCGCGCGAATATGCGAGATCAGCTGCACCGCGAGTAGCGAGTGACCACCGAGCTCGAAGAAGTCGTCGTGACGACCGACGCGTTCGACCCGCAGCAGCTCTTGCCAGAGCGTGGCCAAAGCTTCTTCAATTTCACCTTGCGGAGCGCTGTATTCGCGCGTATTCCGCGCGGTTGCCTCCGGTGCCGGTAAGGCCTGGCGATCGAGTTTTCCGTTTGCGGTCAGCGGCAAGGTATCGAGTTGCACGAACGCCGACGGAACCATGTACTCCGGCAGTTGCCGCGCCAGTGCCTCCCGCAGATCGGCTACCGAAAGATCGAGGCCCCCGTCCGCCACCAGATATGCCACGAGGCGCCTGTCACCCGGTGCGTCTTCCCGCGCCAGCACCACCGCCTCGCGCACACCGCCACACTGGTTGAGCTTCGCTTCGATCTCGCCGAGCTCGATCCGGAACCCGCGGATCTTCACCTGGAAGTCGTTGCGGCCCAGGAACTCGATGGTGCCATCGGCCAGCCAGCGGCCACGATCGCCAGTCTTGTACATCCGAGCGTCGACGTCAGCACTGAACGGATCGCGCAGGAAGCGTTCGGCGGTCAGCTCGGGACGGTTCAGATAGCCGCGGGCAACGCCATCACCACCGATGTAGATCTCACCTTCAACGCCAACCGGCGCCGGTTCGCCACGCCTGTCCAGAACATAGATCCGGGTGTTGGCAATCGGTTTTCCCAGCGGAATAGAACGCGCATCGCCGGCGACGGCCCGAATCTCGTGCGTGCAGGCAAACGTCGTCGTTTCGGTCGGGCCATACCCGTTGACCACGTGCTCCGGACGCTGTGCGCGGCTGAGCAGTTGCCGGATCGTTTTCGGATCGAGGGCATCACCACCAACCAGCAGATAACGCAGTTGACCGAAGGCGTCGGGCAGGCTATCCACGTAGTGGTTGAACAGGCCGACGGTCAGCCACAGCGCCGTGACTCCGCCCGCGTATAACGTCGCGTTCAGCTTGGCCGGATCCATGACCACCGACGACGGCACCACCAGGAGCCGCGCACCATTGAGCAGCGAGCCCCAGATCTCCCAGGTCGCGGCATCGAAGGCCGGATTCGCGCAGTGGGCGAAGCAGTCGTCGGGTGTGGCCCCGAAGTACGGATTGTTGATGACCAGCGACAGGACGCAACGGTGGTCGACCATCACGCCCTTGGGCGTGCCGGTCGATCCCGACGTGTAGATCACATAGGCCAGGTTCCGCGCGTGCAAGCCCGGCACTGAAGGGTTGTGCACCGGCAGGCGACACGCCAGCACCGGCACGTCGACATCCAGTCGCAACACCGGCAGCTCGGTCTCGGGCAGCAACGTCTCGACATCCGACTGGATCAGCAGCGCCACCGGTGCGCAGTCCTGGAGCATCCAGGCCAGACGTTCACGCGGATAGCTCGGGTCGAGCGGCACATAGGAACCGCCCGCTTTCAGGATTGCCAGCATGCCCACGATCAGATCGGCATTGCGCTCGCTGCAGATCACCACGCGGTCATCGGGCTTCACGCCCAGGCCGAGCAGGTAATGCGCGAGTTGGTTGGCACGCGTGTTGAGCTCGGCGTACGTCAGCGATTCGTCTTCATAGACTACCGCGACGGTATCGGGCCGCGCGGATACCTGCTGCTCGAACAGCTCGTGGATGAGTTGGTCTTTGGGATACGCCGCTTCCGTGGCATTGAACGCGCTCAGTTGGTGCTGCCGCTCCGAGGCGGACAACAGCGGGAGCGTGTCCACCGCTGCCGATGCATCGGCCACCATCGCCTCGAGGACGCGAACGTAATAACCGGCCCAGCGTTCGATGGTTGTGCGATCGAATAGCCCGCTGGCGTAGACCAATCCACCGGCCACGGCCGCGCCCGCATCGCCTAACATCAGTTGTAAATCGACCTGCGTAGTTTCATGGGCCTGGTCCACCGGCGCCAACAACAGGTCGGGCGCCGTCAGTGCAACGCCGTCCGATCGATTGCCATCCGTTCGGCCGCGCTCGAGGTTGTTCCAGGTGAACGTCACCTGCGCCAGCGGACTATGACTCTGGCTGCGCTGCGGCTGCAGCGCTTCCACGACCTGTTCGAAGGGCAGCTCCTGATGGCCGAACGCCGCCAGTGTCGTCTCTTTCACTTGCGCGAGTAGCGTTTCGACGCGCTGCTGCTCATCGAAGCGCACGCGCAGTGCCAGCGTGTTGATGAAGAAGCCGATCAGGTTCTCCACCTCGCGCCTTTGCCGGTTGGCCACGGGAATGCCGATGACGACATCGGTCTGTCCCGAAAGGCGCGACAGCAGCAGTCCCCACGCGGACAACAGCGTCATGAACAACGTCACGCCGTGACGCTGGGAGAGCGCGCGCAGCCCGCGGGTCAGTTCCGCCGGCAGCACGAGCGGCACGCTCTCTCCGGCATAGCTTTGCACGACCGGCCGCGGCCGGTCGAGCGGTAATTCGAGCAGCGTCGGCGCTCCTGTAAGTTGTTCCTGCCAGAACTCGAACTGCCGCGTCAGCTCGTCCCCTTGCAGCCACTGACGTTGCCATTGCGCATAGTCGGCGTACTGGATTTCCAACGGCGGCAGCGGATCGGCTTCGCCGCGGCTGAAGGCCGTATAGAGCGCCGCCACTTCCCGGATCATCACGTCGATCGACCAGCCATCGCTGACGATATGGTGCTGGGTGATCAGCAGCACGTGCTCGTCGACCGCGAGAGTGAGCAATTGGCCGCGGACCAACGGTCCCTTGCTCAGGTCAAACGGCGCACGAGCCTCCTCGGCCGTGACCCTGGCCACCAATGGTTCCCGCTCGCCGGCGGACAGAGAGCTCAGGTCTTCACGGCGCAAGGCGAAGCCGCAGTCCTCCGGCGCGATCTCCTGATACGGCACTCCGTCGATCGCCACAAACGACGTGCGCAGACCTTCGTGCCTGGCAACGAGCCGGTCGAGCGTGGCCTGCAGGGCGGCGACGTCCAGTTTCCCGAGCAAACGCAGCGCGGCCGGCATGTGGTACGCCGCGCCGGCCGCTTCGTCGAGTTGATCGAGGAACCACAGCCGCTGTTGGGCCAGTGAAAGCGGCAACGCGCGGGTCCGATCAGCACGCATGATGCGACCCATCGTGCTCGCACCAGCGTTACGCACGGCCTCGGCCTGTGCAATCAGACCGGGCGCCGCAAACAGCGCACGCAAAGGCAACTCGACATCCAGCGCGGCGCGCAAACGCGAGACCAACTGCACGGCCAGCAACGAGTGTCCGCCCAGCTCGAAGAAGTTGTCGTGACGCCCGACGCGCTCGACCCGCAGCAGCGCTTGCCAGAGCGCGGCCAAGGTCTGCTCGGTTTCTCCTTGCGGTGCTTCGTAGTCGTGCCTGATCAGCGCCGTCGCTTCCGGCGCAGGCAGCGCCTTGCGATCGAGTTTGCCATTCGACGTCAGCGGCATGGCGTCGAGTTGCACGAACGCCGACGGAATCATGGATTCGGGCAGTTTGCGGGCCAACGCCTGACGCAGGTCCGCCACCGACAGGTCGAAGCCCTCGTCCGCCACCAGATACGCGATCAGGCGCTTGTCACCCGCCACATCTTCGCGCGCGATGACCACCGCTTCGCGCACACCCGCGCACTCACTGAGCTTCGCTTCGATTTCGCCCAGCTCGATCCGGAAGCCGCGGATCTTCACCTGGAAGTCGTTGCGGCCCCGGTACTCGATATTGCCGTCCGAAAGCCAGCGACCGAGGTCGCCGGTCTTGTACATCCGCGCGTTGGGCGCCGCGCTGAACGGATCACGCAAGAATCGTTCGGCCGTCAGCTCCGGACGGTTCAGATAACCGCGCGCAACCTGGACCCCTCCGATGTACAGCTCCCCTTCCACACCCACCGGCACCGGCTCGCCCCGCACATCCAGGATGTACATCTGCGTGTTCGCGATCGGCTTCCCGATCGGCACCGTCTGTCCATACTGTCCCGGCTTGCACGGCCACGCCGTCACATCGACGGCCGCCTCGGTCGGACCATAGAGGTTATGGACTTCCACGTGCGCAAGCCTGTCGGTGACCTCCTGCAGCACGCCGTGCGGCAGTGCTTCGCCACTGCACAGCAGACGACGCAAGCTCCTGCCATTTTCAGGATTCGCCCGCGTCAGGAACGCCGGCAGCATCGAGGGCACGAAATGAATGGTGGTGATCTGCTCCCGCGCTATCACTTCCGTCAGGTACACGGGATCCTGATGACCACCGGGCCGCGCCATGACCAAACGTGCACCGGCCAGCAGCGGCAGGAAGAGCTCCCACACCGACACGTCGAAACCGAACGGCGTTTTCTGCAAGACGCGGTCATCGTCCTGGAGGCGATACTCCGCTTGCGCCCACCACAGCCGGTTGACGACACCCTGGTGCTCGTTCAACACGCCTTTCGGCAAGCCGGTGGAGCCTGAGGTGTAGATCACATAGGCCAGGTTGCGCACGGTGAGTCCGTTCGCTCGTGCCTCCGGATTGCTCACCGGCTGCGCCGCCAACGTCATCCGCAATTCGTCGCTATCGAGGACGAGCGTCCGAACTTCACTCTCGGCCAGCAAGGGCCGAAGTGCGTGCTGGGTCAACACCACCCTGGGCCCTGCATCCTGCACCATGTACCGCAGCCGCTCGATGGGGTACGTCGGGTCCAGCGGCACGTAGGCGCCGCCGGCTTTCAGGATGCCGAGGAGGCCGATCACCATCTCCAGACCGCGCTCGGCGCAGATGGCCACGCGGTCGTCGGGCTGCACACCGCGATCGATCAGCTCGTGCGCGAGCTGGTTGGCGCGCGCATTGAGCTCGCCGTAACTCAGGCTTTGATCTTCAAAGACCACCGCCACCGCATCGGGCTTGCCTGCGCCCTGCTGCTCGAACAGCTCGTGAATGAGTGTGTCTTTCGGGTACTCCGCCTGCGTGGCGTTGAAGCCGTACAGCAGTTGCTTCCGTTCCGTTGCCGACAGAATCGGCAGCGTTTCGACCCCGGCCGCGGCATCCGCCACCATCGCTTCCAGCAGCCGGACGTAATGACCGGCCCAGCGTTCCACTGTCGCACGCTCGAACAGATCACTGGCATAGACGAGCATCCCGGACAGCGCTTCGCCGCTGTCACTCAGGTGGACAGACAGCTCGTATTGCGCCGTCGTCAGCGCCTGCTTCGCCGGTGCCAGTTGCAGATCCGGCAGGCTCAGCGCCTCATCCCCCTCCGGCGTATTGTTGAACGCCAGCATGGTCTGGAACAGCGGGCTGTGATTGAGGCTGCGCGTCACACGCACCGCCTCGACCACCTGCTCGAACGGCAACTCCTGGTGCGCAAACGCTGCGAGCGTCGTTTCTTTCACCTGCCCGAGCAGTGCCCTGACGCTGGGCTGCTCATCGAAACGCAGACGGAGCGCCAACGTGTTGACGAAGAAGCCGATCAGGTTCTCGACTTCACGCCGCTGCCGGTTCGCAACCGGCGTGCCGATGACGACATCCGTCTGTCCGGACAAGCGCGCCAGCAACAGACCCCAGGCCGAGAGCAGCGTCGTGAACAACGTCACGCCATGGCGATGGGAGACGGCGCGCAAGCTGGCAGATAATCCCGATGACAGCACAAGCGGCACATCATCGCCAGCATAGCTTTGCAACGCCGGTCGCGGCCGATCGAGCGGCAGGTTGAGCAGCGTCGGCGCGCCGGTCAAGTGTTTCTTCCAGAAGTCAAACTGGCGCGTCAGCTCTTCGCCTTGCAGCCAGTTCCGCTGCCACTGCGCGTAGTCGGCATACTGAATCTCCAGCGGCGGCAGCGGATCGCTCTCGCCACGAGAGAACGCCGTATACAGCGTGGCCACTTCGCGCACCAGGATGTTCAGGGACCAGCCGTCGCTGACGATGTGATGCTGCGTGACCAGCAACACATGTTCGTCGTCCGCGAGCGTGAGCAGTTGGCCGCGGATCAACGGACCTGCACTCAAATCAAATGGTGCACGAGATTCCTCGTCCGCGAGCTCCGCCGCGGCGCGCACACGACCGCCGTGATCCAGGGCGCGCAGATCACGAAGCGTCAGAGCAAAGCCGCGGTCTTCCGGAGCGATTTGCTGGTACGGAATTCCGTCGACCGCCACAAACGACGTG
>JBDTOZ010000457.1:0-3475 GCA_039932995.1 Acidobacteriota bacterium
GACTTGGCCTTGGAGGTGAGGTCTTCGCGCCGGGAGAGGAGCTCGCGGTCCCAGGCGCGCTGCATCTGGGCGATGTTGTCGAGGTAGTCGACTTCGCGGACGGAGACGTCGGGGTCGGCCACGGCGGCCGGCTTGCCGCTGGTGATGTTGTAGAGGGTCTGGCCCCAGGCCACGTTCACTTCGCGTTTGTCGCTGTGTGGGAACGTTTCGTCTTCGTCGATGGCCCGCTGTTCGCGCTCGGAGCGCTCGCGGAGCTGATCGATGCGCCGGCGGAAGGTGGATTCGAGCCGTTCCTGCTCGTCCTCGAGCTGGCGGTTCGCCTCTTCCATGCAGCGCTCGATGAACGCCTCGCGCGTCTCGGCCGCCTCGGAGTAGAAGCCGAAGGCGGCGTTGTGGAAGATCAGCAGTCTTTCGCTGGAGGCCAGGAACTGCCGGAAGCCGTCCTGCGCCTGCGCGGCGTTCTGCACCAGCGCTTCCGGACTGATGTCGATCTCCAGCCTGCGCGAGGTTTCGGGCACGGCCCGGATGTCGAGCTTGTCGGCGTCGATCAGGGAGGCCTGCTGCCAGAGCACGCGTCCGTCCTGCGGCGTGATCGGCGCGACGTAGGAGCGCACGGTGGAGACGTGCACGCCGCTCCGCGATTCGGCGTGGGTGACGATGCCTTCGGCCAGGACGTACGGGCGGTAGTTGCCGAAGCCTCCGTAGACATAGAGCTGTTCGAGCGAGGCCACGTCGCGGCGCGAGGTGATGCGCATGCGCGTGGGCGTGGCGTGAGCGTCGCGCTCGCGCTCCACGGTCAGTCCGTGGGCCACGGGTGCGGCGTCGAGCACCCGGCCGGGTGCGGTGGCCAGCGCGGCCACGACGGCCTCCCGGCGCTCGGGCGGGGTGAGGAAGACGATGCATCCGCCGCCGCCCGCGCCACAGACCTTCCCGGCCCACGCTCCGGCGGCGGTGGCCACGGCGATGGCGGTCTCGATCTCGGGGGTGGAGATGCCTTCGACGAGGGCTTTGCGCGCTGCCCACTCCTTGCCGAGGGCGGTGCCGGCCGCTTCGAAGTTCCCGGCTTCCAGGGCGCGCTCCATTTCGATGGAGATGGCGGCGATGACGTCGAAGCCCTTCTGGACTTTCTTCTTCCCTTCGATCTGGCGCTTGTAGAGCTGCCAGTTGTTCGTGCCGGAGAAGTGGGCGATGCCGGTGTAGTGCATCACCATGTGGGCGCTGAGATCGGCAATCGACGTCTGCAGCGCGTGCCGCACCGGCTTGCCGGGATTCAGGTGCAGGGAGGCCAGGCCTCCGTAGACGGGCGGGTAGTAGTCCTGGATCCCGGCCGGAACGCCGAGGAGCCTCGTCTCGAGATCGCGGACGAGAAAAATGAGGTCTTCTCCCTCGATCGGCTGTCCGGCCATTTCGGAGAGCGCACGAACGAGCGTGATGGCCAGCGCGGACGAGCCTCCCAGGCCCGAGCCGCGTGGGGCGTCCGTGCGCGTGGTGATGCGGATTCCGCTGAGCTTGAAGTGCTCCAGAAGACGGTGCAGCAGCGCCGCCTTCGGATCGGTCGACATCTCCTGCAGCGACTCGTAGCTCTGTCGGTACTGTTGATCGGTGAGGTGGATCTCGATGGCCGCTCCGGAGTTCTCACAGACCTCCGACTCGGCGTAATACGAGATGGCCACGTTGACGGTACGCGAGCCTGGGTGGAAGAGGTAGAGGGGCCAGAGGTCGAGAGTTCCACCAGCGAGATCGGCGCGCACCGGCGCCCGGACGGAGACCTTGTTCATATGGGTGATACCGATTCTGCTAGAAGAGTGCCCGCTGTTGCACTTCTTTTTGCGGAGCCCCTGTGGGGGGATGGCTCAGGTGGGGAAGCAGCCGGGCCACGTTGGCGCGGAAGTTCGTCAGCGAGGCGCCGCGCAGCGGGTCGGCCGTAATGGAGCGCAGCTCCAATGGATTGAGCCACTTGCCGTTCTCGGAGACGCGATAGTCGAGGTGCGGACCGGTGGCCAGTCCGCTCATTCCGACGTAGCCGATGACGTCTCCCTGCACGACCTTGGTCCCCCGTTTCAACCCTTTGGCGAAACGCGAGAGATGCAGGTAGCAGGTGTCATAACGGGAGGAATGGCGCAGGCGGATGAAGTTTCCCTCGCCCGGGCTGAAGCGCGCCTCGACGACGACGCCGTCCGCGGTGCTCATGACCGGCGTGCCGATGGGCGCTCCGTAATCGACGCCATAGTGAGGGCGGAAGTACTTGAGGACCGGGTGAAACCGCTTCTTCGAGAAGCCGGAGGTCACGCGCGAGAATTTGAGCGGAGCCTTCAGGAACTGCTTACGCAGCGGCGCACCGGCGGAGGCGTAATAGCCGGAACGTCCATCCGCCATCTCGTGGCGGAAGGCCTCGAAGGTCGTGCCCTTGTGGGTAAACCGCGCGGCGATGACCGGTCCGTAGCCGATCATGTCAGGGCCGGAGTACTGCTTCGGCACGACCAGGCTGAACGAGTCGCCCTGGCGCAGCTCGAAGAAGTCGATGTCCCACTGGAAGATGTCGACCAGTTGCTGGGCGAGCTGCGGATTCTCTCCCTGCTCGCGCAAGGCCTCGTACAGCGATCGGTCGATGGGGGCGGCGATGGTGGTCTCGACGCTCTTGAGGGCGAAGGGGTGCGACGAGACTTCGAAGCCGCCGGCGTTGCGCAGCGCCTCGATCTCGCCCGTGCCCTTGATCTTGATCTGCACGGCGTCGACGATGCCTGTGCGGTCGTAGTGGAAGCGGATCAACTGGCCCGGACGGAGCTTTCGCACGTCGAGCGCCTTCCCGAAGGCGGTGGTGAGGAGGTTGCTTTCGCTGCGGCCCAGGCCACCGGCCGCGAGGAGCTGGTCGAGGGTGTCGTTCTTTTCGACGGTCAGGACGAGCGCATGCTCGGGAAGGCGCGCCTCGGCCGCACGAACGAGCTCGTCGTAACGGAGTTGGGGAGGGGCCATGGCAGCGAGAGCGACAGGCTCGACGGGTCCACCCAGCTCCGGTCTCGCCCGAACGGCGGCCAGGAACAAGGGGATGGCGATGGGCAGAGCCAGGGCCACGTACGCTCGCGGCTGCTTGACCCACCCACCCTTACGACCACCAAAGGCGCGAGATTTCTTCATCGACGGAACGTGACGGCGAGAGGGATGGTAGCACGCGCGAAGAGACGATCACCACAGAGGCACAGAGACACAGAGGTTTGTGTGGGATTTTCTCGGCGGCTGAGGAGGAAAACTCACACGGCTCACGGCTCACTCCAAGGCACTCCGGTAAGGGGCCGCGGGCATCCTGCCCGCGGTGGACCGCGGGAAGTGCGCCGGGCAGGATGCCCGCGCCCCATGGCTCATCGCGCGAAGGCGCGTTCCACAATGTAGCCCCGGGCTCGGCCCGGGGAACGCGGGGTGTCGGTGTGGTGCGGCCGCGAAGGCGGCCGCCACAACGTTCGGCGGAGCGTTCTCGACG
>JBDTOZ010000458.1:0-3391 GCA_039932995.1 Acidobacteriota bacterium
CTCTGTAGCGAAACGGCAACGCCCGTTGACATACAGACTGTTGTCAACTTAGGTTGCGTGCACATGGCCATCCGTCGCAAGGCGCGCTCGCAGGAGGCGCCCGCTCACGAGCAGATCCTCCCCGAGGCGGAGATGGAGATCCTGGCTGTGCTGCATGGACGCGGGGAAGCGGACGCGCGCGAGATCCGCGAGGCCCTGACCGCGTATCGCCCGATGAGTCACGCCTCGGTGCTGACCCTGCTCGGCCGGCTCGAGGTCAAGGAGCTGGTCACGCGGCGCAAGGGGCCGGTCGGCAAGGCCTTCGTCTACACGGCCGCGAAGTCGCCGAAGCCGATGTACCGGACGTTGATCCGTCGTCTGGTGCGGCGCATCTTCGCCAACGACCCCTCCCGTCTGGTGGCCTCGCTGTTCGAGGCCAAGCCTCCCACGCGCGACGAGTTGCGGAAGATCCGCGCGCTGGTGGAAGAGCTGGAGAAGCGATCGTGACCGCGCTGCTCCAGAGCTGGGCCTTTCATCTCGCCCACGCGTTGTGGCAGACCACCCTGGCGGCAACGGCGATCCTCGTTCTGTTGCGCGCGTTGCGCGGCACCAGTCCGCGACTGCGGCACGCGCTGGCCATGATCGGCATCGTGAAGTTCGTACTCCCGCCGATGCTCCCGCTGCCCACCGGCGTCTTCAGCGCCGCCCCTCCCGTGCCGGAGCTGACGCTGGTGCGGGACGGGATCGCGTCCCTCGACCCGCGCGTCGTGCTGGCGTTGTTTCTCCTTCATGCGGGCGGGGCCGTCATCGCGTTGGCGCGCCTGGCCTGGGAGGCATGGCGGCTGCGCGCGATCGTGCGCGGGGCGCGCCCTTCGCAGGATGCCGCGACCTCGACGCGCTACCTCCTCTCCGACGAGATCGGTGTGCCGCTCACCGCGGGCATCTTCCGCCCGGTGATTCTCATCCCCACCACGCTGGCCCGCTCGCTCACGCCCGCCGAGCTCGAGGACGTCCTCGCGCACGAGGCGCAGCACATCCGCACGCGCGACACGCTGCTCAACACGATGCAGGCCATCGTGGCGGCACTGTGGTGGTTCCATCCTCTCGTGCACCGTCTGGCGTCCACGGCTCGCGGCTTGCGGGAGGAGCGCTGCGACGACGCCCTGCTGGCCGGGGGAACTTGTACGCGAGCGCACTACGCCCGCACTCTGCTGCAGGCCGCCACCTTCGTCTCCGGAAAGGCACCCGCCGCCGCCGCGGCCATCGCCGAGTCGCCCCACTCGCTGCTGCAGCGCATCCGCCGCATCTCCGACGCGCGCTTCACCCCCTCGGCGCGCCTGGGAGCCACGGCCGTGCTCCTGCTGCTCGTCACCGCGCTGCTGCTCCTCCCCGGCCTGCGCATCTCGGCCTCCAACCGCTTCGCGTTCGACCACGCCACCCGCCACGCCCTCCACCACTGACGACCACTCGAAAAGGAGAGCTCATGCTCCGTAAACTGACATTAGTCTTTTTTATACTCCTGGCAGGCGGCGCTGCCGCGCACGGCAATCTGAAACTGATCAACGGCCGCTGGTACGACGGTTCCGGCTTCGTGCCGAAGACGATGTACTCGGTGGAAGGGGTCCTGCGCACCTCGTTCGACGGCCAGGCCCGCGTCGTGGATCTCGGAGGCCGTTTCGTGATCCCACCGTTCGGCGATGCCCACAACCACGCCTTCGGCGATGATACGAACCTCGAACGGGAGCTGGCCCGCTTCCTCCGCGCCGGCGTCTTCTACGTCAAGAACCCGAACAACAGCGCCTCGCTGGCCAACGCCGTGCGACCCCACGTCAACAAGCCGGAGTCGGTGGATGTGATCTACGCGAACGGCGGCCTGACGAAAGCCGGCGGACATCCCTCGCAGATCTACGCACCGCTCGGCGAACGGTTCGCCGACGCGTACGTGACCGTCGATTCCGAGGCCGAGCTGGCCGCGAAATGGGCGGGCATCCTCGCGGGGAGGCCCGATTTCCTGAAGATCTATCTCCAGCATTCCGAGGACGCAGCGACCAACCGCGGGCTGAAGCTGGCCTTGCTGCCGGCCATTCTGGAACGGGCCCACCGCGATGGACTGACCGTCACCGCGCACGTCACCAGCGCCGCCGACTTTCATGCCGCCGTGGCCGCGGGGGTGGACGAGATCGCGCACCTTCCGCTGGGTACGATCACGGAAGCGGATGCCACGCTCGCGGCCCGCAAGAAGATCACGGTCGTGACGACGTTGCTCAGCCACCGTCCGGACGAAGGGTTCAAGGACCAGCGCGCGAATCTCACTCTGCTCGAACGGGCCGGCGTGAACGTCGTGCTGGGCGTCGACAGCGGACACCTCGTGGTCGAAGAGGCGCACGCGGTCGGGCAACTGGGCGTGTACACGATGCCCGAGCTCCTGCACCTCCTCGTCGAGACCACGCCGCGCACGATCTTCCCGAAGCGGAAGATCGGCCGTCTGGACGATGGCTACGAGGCCAGCCTCCTGGCCCTGGACGGCAACCCGCTCGAAGACCCCTCGGCGATGGGCAGGATCGTCACCCGCATCAAGCAGGGTCACCTCCTGGAAGTGCCACCCGACACGGTCACCGAGGAGCAGCGCCGCAACGCGGAGGGCTACGCGCTCCTCAACCACGTCCGCTTCGACGACGCCATCGCGCTGTTCCGCGAGAACACCGCAAAGTTCCCGCAATCCTCCAACGCCTGGGACAGCCTGGGCGAAGCCTACATGGGCGCGGGCAAGCGGGACCTGGCCATCGAGAGCTACCGCAAGGCCCTGGAGCTCAATCCAAAGAACACAAACGCGGAGGCCATGCTGAAGAAGTTGCGCGGAGAATGAGGGCGCCAGCGAACGGCGATTCTCGCGAGCATCCCGCTACTGCACCAGCTTCTTCCGCACTTCCTCGCGCACCTTGAGACCGCTGGAGCTCTTGTCGCAGTCAAAGACGGACTTGTAGGCGACGTTGGCGAGGTAGTCGGTCGTGGCCACTCGGTAGCTCTTCGCGGGGTCGATCGACGGCGGGCCGGCGGTGATGGAGTCGGGACCGGCGACATCGAGGAGGCGCTGCAGTTGGGGGCCGGCCATCGTGCAGGTCACGATCTCATTGTCATAGGGCATGGCCGCGCGGAGGAGCTCCATGGTCAGCGTCCCCGAGGGCAGCGGGCTGCGGAAGCTGCTCCTGGTCGACAGCGCGATGTCGGCGCCGGCCACGCTGCGCATGGTTTCCACGGTGAACGTCGCCAGCTCGGCGGTCGACAGCGGCGTCGCGCGCTTTCCGATCGGAAGGAAAAGCTCTCGATAGGCCGCATCCTGTTCGAGCTCGCTCTGCATCTTGCGGACGCGTTGCGCGGTCTTGCGATCTTCGGGCAGCGAAGCGTCCACCGG
>JBDTOZ010000459.1:0-3040 GCA_039932995.1 Acidobacteriota bacterium
GTTGCTGGTTGCTGGTTGTCTGCGGGTTCTCGCCTTCTGAAAGTCCTCCGGCCTGAACCTTACTGCGGTCCAGGGCCAGACACCCCAGACAACCAGCAACCAGCAACCAGCAACACAACAACGCTCACGGCGACCAGAACGCGAAACTACAAGGCCGCTGCGAACCTGGCGGCCACGGCGCGGAAGCCGCGATCCGTCGGATGCAGTTCATTGGCCCAGAAGAGCTTCCGATTCGGAGAGTTGGGGAGCACGTCGCGGAGGTCGATGTACTTCACGTGCTGGAAGGCGCTGAGCGTCACGATGTCGGCCAGCATGGCGTTGAAGCGGTCGATGATCTGGTCCATGATCGCCTGTCGCTGCGCGACATCACTGAAGCCCTTCTCGATGAAGCCCGGCTCCAGCCACGGCCCGGGAAGGAACCAGGCCCCGCCAAGGAAGCCGCGGCCGTCCGGAACGACACGGCCGTAGCCGTGGATGAGGATGGGCACGACCTGCCCGGACAGCTTCTCCCGGCAGAGCTGCGTCACCGCGGCCAGGATGTGGATGTACGCGTCGCGGCAGCGCTCGTCGATGACGCCGCGCACGATGCTCTCGTTCGGGCCCGCATCCGGCGAGCCGAAATGGTTGAGGAGAAATCCGAAGGCCTGTCCGGCCACGTCGTTCCCGCCCCCCGAGAGGAGGATGCCCTTGGGCGTGCCGTTCCTTCGGATCACCTTTTCGATCGCCGCCGAGAACTTCGTGAGCTGATCGCGCCCGAAGGCCATCATCTCCACCCGGTCTCCCGCGTGAGCAACCGACTCCACGTCGAACCCCAGCTCGTCTTCCAGGACGCGAATGACGTCCACGCCCGGGTAGTCGAACCACGAGTCCCCCTCGGCGATGAGATGCCCGCGCGTCGCCACCGCTTCCAGCGCCATCGCATCCGCCGGTGCCGCCTCCGGCATCATCGCCTCCGGCAACGCGTTCAGCACCTTCCGCCGCCGCTTCAGCACCTGCTCCCGCTGCTTCGCGACCGCCGTGGCCTGCAACCGTGCCGCGGCGATGATCTTCCGGGTTCGCGCGTCCTCTGTGGCCATGGTTCTCCCCCTTCTCGTGAGAGAGCCCGCGTGGCGGCTATTTCCGTTGCGGGCGTTGCTTTTTGCTGTTGCTGTGTTGCTGGTTGCTGGTTGCTGGTTGTCTGCGGCTTCTCGCCTGGACGCCCATCGGGGATGACTCTCACCAAGTGCAAATCGCCAAACGGATCGCGCAGGCGAAATCCCCCAGACAACCAGCAACCAGCAACCAGCAACACAGCAACACGAAGTCAGAACAACTTCGGTTCGGGTTGCAGCACGCGCATCAGTTCCTCGCCCATCACCTTCTTCTGCCATTCGCGCATGTTGGGGACGTCCAGCGACCCATTCGTGGCGATGGCGGCGAGGATGTGCCGGGCGGAGAGAACGGAGGGGTCGATCTTGAGCTCCCGGGCGTAGCGGTCGCGCACGTCCTTGAGGCGGTTGATGCGGTTCTCGAGCTGTTTGTCCCGGATCCACGGCTTGGGCTCGTTGCGCTCGGGCAGCTCCGCTTCGGGGATTTCCATGCCCCTTTTGACGATGGCCGCCAGCTCGCGGCCGTAACGATCCGAGTGATAACGGGCCACGCTGCGCAGAGCGGCCAGGTCGCGGAGTGTGGCCGGCTTCTCCTTGGCGATCTCCACCATCGTGTCGTTGCCCAGGACCTTGAACGGCGGACGGTCGGCCTTGCGCGCCAGCGCGTCGCGCCACACGTGGAGGTCGCGCACGATGGCCAGACCGCGCCGGTCCAGGCCACCCAGGTTCTTCATCTTCCGCCACGTCTCCGACTCGTCGTCGCTCTCGCGGTAGCGGACATTCTCCAACCGCGTGAACTCTTCCAGCGCCCACTCCCACCGGCCCAGGGCCTCCAGCTCCTCACGGAGCTTGGCTGCCAGTTCGACCAGGTAATGGGTGTCCATCGAGGCGTAGGCGAGCATGTCCGGAGTGAGCGGACGCATGGACCAGTCCGCGCGCTGGTGGACCTTGTTCAGCTTCACCCCGAAATGCCGGTCCAGCAGCGCGGCCAGCCCCAGACCTTCGTATCCGAGCAGTTGAGCGCAGATCGAGGTGTCGATGAGATGGTGGACCGTGAAGCCGAAGTCGCGGTGCAGGATGCGGAGGTCGTAGTCGCCCCCGTGGAAGACCTTGGTGATCTCCGGATCCGCCAGGATGGCCCCGAAGCGGGTCAGGTCGACACGGGCCAGCGGATCGACGACGAGGTCTTCATCCGGCAGCGAGATCTGGATGAGGCAGACCTTGTCAAAGTACGAATGCAGCGAGTCGGCTTCGGTATCGACGGCGATCTGCCCATGCGAGCCGACGCGCTCCAAAGCCCCTTCCAGTGTGTCCTGCCGGTCGATCCATGTCATTCCGCGGCCACCCATCCCGATCCCGACCCGCCGATGGAGACGAGCCGTTCCTGGAACGCGTCGCGGTCGAACTCCGGCAAGACCGCCAGGCGCCGCACCGTTCCCTCATCCTCCGCAAACAAAAGCATCAATGCCAGATCCTCGGCGCGCGGCACGCGGACCGTGCGCTCGTCGAGCGTGGTCTCCCGTCCCGCCGCCACCATCCGTCCATACAGCGCGTTGCTGGCCAGCAGCACGTGCACGCGGACTTCTCCGTCCTCGTGGACGAAATTCAGCGGAACCAGGTCGAGCTCTTCACTCTGCTCGACTTCATCCCGATCCACGCGGAAGCCGCGGTTGCTGGCCATCATCGCCAACTGCCCCTTCTGCGGAGCGTTCATCAGCGCCAGCACGTCCACGGCCCCGGAGCCGACCTCCGCATCCAGCCACGCCGCGCGGGCCACTCCACCCACGAAGATCGACTCGACACGCAGCTTCTCCAGGAGCTCGGCGGTTGCATGGATGGCCCGGTTGTATCGCGCAGCCGCGCGAATGGCGTGCATGGGTCACGATCAATAGCACAAACGGGAGGATGTCAGCTACTGAGGGACGCCTTCCCCTGCACGGATGAGCTCCCCT
>JBDTOZ010000460.1:0-4545 GCA_039932995.1 Acidobacteriota bacterium
CGACCATCTTCTTCACCGGGTTTCCGGGTTTTCTCGGGTCTGAGCTGTTGCCGCGCGTGGTCTTGCGGACGGATCATGATGCTCTCTGTCTCGTGCAGCCGAAGTTCCGGGCGTTGGCGGAGGAGCGCATTCGGCAGCTCGTGGCGTTGCATCCCGCGCTGGCTCACCGCGTCCACCTGATCGACGGCGACCTCACGGAGGCGCTCGACCACGTGCCGGTGGATGAGGTGCGCGAGATCTACCATCTGGCGGCGGTGTATGACCTCGCCGTGCCGCGGGCGCTGGGGATGCGGGTCAACGTCACCGGGACACGGCGCGTGCTCGATCTGGCGGAGCGTGCCGGTGGCCTGGAGCGGCTGCACTACGTCAGCACCTGCTATGTGAGCGGCCGTCATGCGGGCACGTTCACGGAGGACGATCTCGAGAAGGGGCAGACGTTCAACAACTTCTATGAAGAGACCAAGTATCTGGCGGAGCTCGAGGTGCGCAATCGGATGACCCTCATCCCGGCCACGGTCTACCGTCCGTCGGTGGTGGTGGGGGACAGCCTCTCCGGGGCCACGCAGAAATTCGACGGTCCGTACTTTGTGATGCAGTGGTTGCTGCGGCAGCCGCGGCTGGCGGTGTTGCCGGTGGTGGGGCGGCCGTCCCGCTATCGCTTCAACTGCGTCCCCCGTGATTTCATCATGGAGGCCCTGACCCACCTGAGCGGACTGAAGACCAATGCCGGGGTGACGTACGCGCTGGCCGACCCTGCCCCACTGACGGTGGACGAGACCATCGACACGATGGCCGCCGCCACGGGCCGCCGGGTCTTGCGCGTGCCGATGACGAAGGCCGTCGCCAAAGGCGCGCTTCGCTATGTGCCCGGTCTTTACCGGCTGATGCGCATCCCCCCTGCGGCCGTCGACTACTTCGTCCACCCCACGAGCTACGACACACGCAACGCCACCCGCGACCTCGCCCCCGCCGGCATCACCGTCCCACCCCTCCGCGCCTACGCCCCGCGCCTGGTCGCCTTCGCCCGCGCCCATCCGGAGATCGGAAGCGCCGCCATGGCCTAGCGGGATTGAGGATTGAGAATTGAGGATTGAGGATTGGCGGGATTGAGAATTGAGAATTCAGGATTGAGGATTTCCCGCCCCCCTCAATCCTCAATCCTCAATCCCGTCAATCCTCAATCCTCAATCCTCAATCCTCAATCCGATTCTCCCACTTCGTCCCAGATCCTCACGTCCTTGGACTCGCGGAGGAAGATCGAGCCGACGATGAAGGTGAGGGCGGCTACGCTGATCGGGTACCAGAGGCCGGCGTAGATGTTGCCGGTGGCGCCGACGACGGCGGTGGCGATGAGGGGGGTGAAGCCGCCGAACCAGCCGTTGCCGATGTGGTAGGGGAGGGAGAGCGAGGTGTAGCGGATCTTGGCGGGGAAGGCTTCCACCAGGAAGGCCGCGATCGGGCCGTAGACCATGGTCACGAAGATCACCTGGATGAAGATCAGCAGGGTCATGATCACGGGCCGCAGGGGCGACGAGGCGGCGTGCATGGCCTGGTAGATCGGGTAGTACGACAGCGCGGCGATGAGATTGCCGGCCATCATGACCTTCTTGCGGCCGATGCGGTCGGAGAGCGCGCCGAAGACGATGAAGAATGGTGTGCCGAGGGCCAGGGCCACGGCCACGATGACGTTGGCCGTCACGAAGTCGACCGCCAGCGATTTCTGCAGAAAGATCAGGGCGTAGAACTGGCCCGTGTACCAGACCACCGCCTGTCCGGCGGTGGCGCCGAAGAGCACCAGCAGGATCACACCCCAATTGCGGCGGTTCCCGAACGAATCACGCAGCGGCGCCGTGGACGTCTTCCCCTCGCTCTTGAGCTGCGTGAAGAGAGGCGACTCCTTGAGCCGCATGCGGATGTACACCGACATGCCCACCAGCACGATGGAGAGGAGGAACGGAATCCGCCAGCCCCACGTGGTGAAGTCGGCCTCCGACATCGACGTGCGCACGAGCAGGATCACGCCCAGCGAGACGAACAACCCGAGGGTGGCCGTGGTCTGGATGAAGCTCGTGTAGAAGCCACGCTTGCGGTCGGGGACGTGCTCGGCCACGTACACCGCCGCACCGCCGTACTCGCCGCCGAGGGCCAGGCCTTGCAGGAGTCGCAACAGCACCAGGGCCAGAGGGGCCAGCATGCCGGCCTGCTCGTACGTGGGCAGGACGCCGATGAGAAACGTGGCCCCGCCCATGATCAGCAGCGTGACCAGGAACGCGTACTTGCGTCCCACGCGGTCACCGACGCGACCGAAGACCACGGCACCGAACGGCCGCACGGCAAACCCGGTTGCAAACGTGGCCAGGGTCAGCAGAAAGCCGGCGGTCGGGTTCTCCTTGGGAAAGAAGAGCCCGGACATGATCGCCGCGAGACTTCCGAAGATGTAGAAGTCGTACCACTCGATCATCGTCCCCGCGGCGGCCGCCGCGATCACTTTCCAGACACCGGCCGTGCTCTCGTCGCGCGTTTGCATGAGCGACATTATCTACGGCAGGGTCCAGCGCGTAGAGCCCAGAGCGCATCGCGCGGGAGGCAGGGCGCAGGGCGCCCTGCCTCGATTCAGCGCGCCGCCACCAGCACGCCACCCTGTTGCGACTTGGCGGGCGTGAGCTGGGCGATCAGCTTGGCATCGTGGCCGTAGATGTCGTCGAAGAACTGGATGTCGCCGTTCGGCTGCGCCACCACGGTCTGGTAGATGAGCTTCACGTCGATGGGCTTGGCCAGGTTCACGTAGAGGTCGTCGCGCTTGCCGCTGATGGCCGCTTCGATCTTCTCGCGGGTCCACTCCGGCTTCTCGCGCAGGACCCACTCGGCCAGCGCGGCCGGGTCTTCCACGCGCACGCAACCGTGGCTGAAGTCGCGGCGGGCGCGGGAGAAGAAGGACTGCTGCGGGGTCGAGTGCAGATAGACGTTGTTGTCATTGGGGAAGAGGAACTTCACCAGGCCGAGGGCGTTCGCGGTGCCCGGCTTCTGGCGCACGTGATAGACACCGCGGCGGACTTTGCTCACCGCGTCGGCGTCGACGGACTGCACGCGACCGGCGTCGTCGATCACTTCATAGTGGTGCTTGGCCGCGTACGCGGAGTCGAGCTTCGGCGCGATCTCGCCCTTCTCGATGCTGGGCGGGACGTTCCAGTAGGGGCGGAAGACGACGTGCTTGAGGCCACCTTCGAAGATCGGGGTCTTGTGTCCGGCCGCCTTGCCCACCACCACGCGCATGGTCAGCTCGCTGTCGGCGGCGTTGCCGGTGCGCGCGTGGAGCTTGAACTCCGGGATGTTCACGACGATGGACGGGCCGTCGGTGACGACCGGCGTGGTGCGGGCGCGCTCGAGGGCCACTTCGATCTGCTGCACGCGCTTCGAGGCCGGGACGTTGAGCTGCGCGAAGGTGTTCCTGGCGATGACGCCGTCGGCGTCGAGGCCGTGGCGCGACTGGAAGTGCTTGACCGCGTCGACGATGGCGCCGTCGTACTGGGCGGCATCGACCTGCGTGCTCGCGGCCAGGTCGCCGTAGAGGCGAAGCTTGGCCGCGAGCTGGGGCAGACCGGCATACGTGCCTCCCACCGCGAGCTTGGTGACCACGGGCAGGGTTTCGGTGTCCGCGGGAGCGATGCGGCGATAGGTGGCCAGCGCGGCCAGCAGCGCGCGGTACTCGGCCTGCTGCGGCTCGGCCGCGGTCAGGGCGGTCAGGGCGTCGCCCGAGGAAGCGCGGGTCACGAGCTCTGGGAAGTCGAACGTCGGGTCGAGGCTCTGGGCCACGCGGCCGGACCGGAGGTCGTTGGCGTAGCGGACCAGCGTCGCGGTCATCACGTAATCGAAACGCGCCAGCGAGGCATCGTCGCGGCCGGCCGGGGTGCGGGCCGCGATGTAGTCGGCCGCGCGCAGGCCCTTGACGTCCGCCGCCGCGAACTGGCCGAGGACCGCCATCGCCTGCGCAGTGGGCTGACCGCCACGCGTCCAGACCAGCCGGAAGCCGGCCGGCGCGTAGAAGTTGTTGATGGCCACGCGCTCGCTGCTCGCATCCGGGAGCACCAACGACCGCAGGGCGCTCGCCGCGGGAGTGGCCGGAGCCACTTCGACCGTCTGCGCCGTCAGGGAAATCGAGACCAGGATTGTCACGAGGAGGACCGTCAGCCTTTGCATGGTCCTCAAGGTAAGAACGGACTGCGGCAGAAGTGTGGCGCAATCCGAGAGAGATTCAGGGCTTTGGAGACCGGGTTGTGATTGAGGTCACCGATCGGGGGCTGGCCGGTGACCCTGGTCACATGTTGCTGGTTGCTGGTGGCTGGTTGCTTGCGGGTTCGTGCGAGAAGCGCAACTCGCGATTCGGAACTCATTCAAAAACAACGAACACCATTCGACGTGACTCGGCTTCGCACGCGAGCCCGCCACTAACCAGGGCTGGCCGGTGACCCTGGTCACCGATGTTGCTGGTGGCTGGTGGCTGGTTGCTTGCGGGTTCGTGCGAGAAGCGCAACTCGCGATTCGGAA
>JBDTOZ010000461.1:0-4607 GCA_039932995.1 Acidobacteriota bacterium
CGCCCCCGGAACCGTGCCGACCTGCAATCGACCCTGGAGGGGTCGCGGAGATCACAAGACAGAGCTCGTGGCCTAACGAGGCTGTGGCCGAGCCGATGCGGGCACTGCGGACTCCGGCACCCCTGCCGGGGTTGAAGAGATCGTCATCCGGTTCCGGGGGCAGCGCGCCTCATCGGCGCTCGCCCCCGGCTCATCTACGGCACGCCTCCGGCGTGATGAAGCGCCACCGACACTGCGTGCCCGTGGGCGTCTCGCCCGCGAGCCTTTCTTGCGAGAGCGGTACTTGCTGCTCCTCGCCCGATTTCCCCCGCCCGCGGCGAGGACGCCGCACCGCCAGCCGGCGAGACGCCGGCGTTCCTTTTGGGTGCGGGCGCGGTCCGCGCTGCGCCCCTGACCAGCGTTCGCGCTTTGAGACTGCGCTCTCTCTTGTTAAAGTCCGCCTCGCATGGCAGACCGCATCGCAGCACCCACGTCCGGCACCCGCATCGGTTTCGAGAACAACAAGATCGTCGTTCCTGACGATCCGATCGTGCCTTTCATCGAAGGCGACGGGACCGGGCCCGACATCTGGCGGGCCACCAAGCTCGCCGTCGACGGCGCCGTGGCGAAGGTCTACGGCAGCAAGCGGAAGATTCACTGGCACGAGGTCTTCGCCGGCGACAAGGCTTTCGAGAAGTTCGGTGAGTACCTTCCGCAAGAGACGCTGGACCACCTCGCGCACTACCGCGTCTCCATCAAGGGACCTCTGTCGACGCCCGTGGGCGGCGGCATTCGCTCCTTGAACGTCACGCTCCGCCAGGTCCTCGACCTCTACGCCTGCGTGCGTCCGGTGCGCTACTTCGAGGGTGTGCCTTCGCCGGTGCGCGAGCCGCAGAAGGTGGACATGGTCATCTTCCGCGAGAACACCGAGGATGTGTACGCGGGGATCGAGTGGCCGGCCGGATCGGACCTGGCCAATCAGGTCATCCACTTCCTGAACTCCATGGAACGGCGGACCACCACCAAGATTCGCGAGAACTCGGCCATCGGCATCAAGCCCATCTCCGAGTTCGGCTCCAAGCGTCTGGTGCGCAAGGCCATCGAGTACGCGATCGCCGCGAAGCGGGAATCGGTCACGCTCGTACACAAGGGCAACATCATGAAGTTCACCGAGGGCGCTTTCAAGGACTGGGGCTACCAGTTGGCGCGCGAAGAATTCGGCGACGTGACCATTCCGGAGAACGAGCTGGCCGGACCGGCTCCGGCGGGCCGCATCGTCATCAAAGACCGCATCGCCGACTCCATGTTCCAGCAGGTCCTGCTCCGTCCCGCCGAGTACTCCGTCCTGGCCACGACGAACCTCAATGGCGACTACATCTCGGACGCCCTGGCCGCACAGGTGGGCGGCTTGGGGATTGCGCCCGGCTCGAACGAATCCGACGAGGTGGCCATCTTCGAGGCCACGCACGGCACCGCTCCCAAATACGCCAATCAGGACGTGATCAACCCCGGCTCACTGATTCTCTCCGCCGTGATGATGCTCCGCCACATGAAGTGGTGGGAAGCCGCCGACGGCATCGAGCGCGGCGTGGCCCGCACCATCCAGCAGAAGAAGGTCACCTACGACCTCGAACGCCAGATGCAGGGCGCCACCAAGGTCAAGTCGAGCGAGTTCGCGCAGTACATCGTCGACAACATGTAGCCGGCACGGCCGGCAGCGCTGGTTGGCCGCCGGCACGGCCGGCAACGCTGGTTGGCCTAGCCTTGGGCACGTGCGGTCGCTCCGTCGGTGCGTCCTCGCGAAAACCATTCTGCCAACCAGCGCTGCCGTTTCACGGACTCTCGGCTGCGAATGCCGCCCTCAGGCGTTCGCGGCACGGAACGCCAGGAACCAGGGCTCCCGTCGTCCGAAGCGGGTGGCCAGGGCCACGCCGATGCCGAAGATGCTGGCCAGGGACCAGAGGACCGTGCCCACGATCGGGATCAGCCGGATCGCGCCCAGGAGCAGCACACCGACCACCACCATGGCCAGGTCGCCGCGCAGCCACGTGCGGCGCTCGAGTTGCTGCCGCGTCCGCGAGCCCGCCACGAGCGTGCCCACCGTGTGGAAGATCGCGATCATGCCGTAAACCTTCGTCAGCAATCCGAACACACCCAGCGCCGCCAGCAGCGGAATCCCCACCACGTACGGGACCAGATAGCTGAAGGCAATGGCGGTGAGGACGAAGCTGGTCATGGCCACCAGGCCCAGAACGAAGCAGTGCAGCGCGCTGCTGCGCAGCTCGATCGATGAGATCCGGATCTCCCGGCCGCTCATCAAGGTCACCACCACCGCCACCACCATCCACACCAGCAGCAGCGAGGCGATGATGGCCGTCTTGGTCAGCGCGCTGACCGCCCCTTCGAGCGAGGCCAGCGGATAGATCCGCCCGCCGATCCGTCCCTCCGCGCCGAGAATCGTGCTCCCCGCGTGAATGAGGTTTCCCTCCACGCGTCCCCGCCCGCCGAAGATCACTTTGCCGCTGATCACCAGCAGATCGCCGTGGATGACCTCGTCGAGCACGAGCGTGCCGCCGTACAACTGCACGGTGCCCAGGACCGGAGTGCGAATGACCACATCTCGATTGGCGTAGACGGCGTCCTTCCCACGAGACTGACCGTCGGCACCGGTCGGGGAGACGACCGCAAACAGCGCCAGCAGCGCCGTCACCGCCATCAACGGAACCACCAGACGCCTATACATCGGCCCCTTTCGGCGCCCGGCGCAGGAGCAGGAACAGTACGGTATTGATGACCACGAAGAGCACCGCCACGACCGGCGCCCCCATGGCCCGTCCGGTCAACTGGAAGAACGTGAGCAGTGCCTTGACCGACGGCATCGACGCCGTAACTGCCGTCAGGGGAGAGACTTCGGCCGCTGCCGAGAGCACGATGGCCAGCGTGAACACGGCCAGAAGACCGGCGCCGACCAGGGGCCATGTGCGATATTTCGCACCTTCCCATGGTGCAAGAGGGAGCGCATCCACGCTCATGGGCTGGTGCCGCACCTCGACCTCTTCCTCGAGAGCCGCACAGATCGAGCAGGACGCGAGATGGCTCGCGTTCCCCTCGGGATCCTCCAGGTAGTCCTCACAGGTCATAACGGTTCCACGAAAGAGCCGAGCGCGTCTTTCAGCAAGTTCCGCGCACGGAACAGTTTGTTCTTGACCGTGCCGAGGGGCAGCCTCTTCATCGAGGCGATCTCCTCGTACGAGAGCTCCGCGAAATGGCGGAGTTGGATGAGCTCGCGATAGTCGGGAGGGAGTTTCCCCACGGCGGTATCGATCGCGGCACTGAGTTGCTTGTTCTTGAGGGCGCGGTAGGGCGAGATCCCGTCGTCGGCGAACTCACGCTCCTTGCCGGACGGCTCGTCCTCGGTCGGACGCGCCAGCGGGACCTCGGCGATCGATTTCTTGCGGAGCGCATCGATGGCGCTGTTCTGGGCGATCCGGAAGAGCCAGGTCGAGAACTGGTACTTCGAGTCGTATCGATCGAGTGCGAGGTAGACCTTCACGAAAATTTCCTGCGCCAGATCGTGCGCCTCTTCGTAGCGATGGGTGATCCGGTACACGTAGTTGACGAGGCGCTTCTCGTAGCGTCTCACCAGCGTCGTGAACAGGTCTCTCTCGCCGCCGAGGATCCGCTCCACCAAGGTGCGGTCGTCGAGCTGCTCGCGTTCTGCCATTCGTTTTACGGTTCGGGTTCCCGAAGGTTGCTGCACTGCTGTTGTTCGCGATTCGCCCTTCACCGTCAGGAGAGATGAACACCTGAACCCGCTCCTAACCAGTGAGAGCTAACAGCTAGAAAGCAGATGATACCCTCTCGCGCGATGATCGAAATCCACGATCTCACCAAGAGATACGGTGATTTCACGGCCGTGGACGGCCTCAGCCTCAGCGCCGCCGCCGGCGAGATCTTCGGCTTCCTCGGCCCCAACGGCGCCGGCAAGACCACCACCATCCGCGTCGTGGCCGGCCTGTCGCTCCCCACCAGCGGGTCGGTGACCGTCAACGGAATCGATGTGCTGGCCGACCCGGTGCGCGCCAAATCGGTCATGGGCTACGTGCCGGACCGTCCCTATCTCTACGAAAAACTCACTGGCCGTGAGCTGCTGCACTTCGTGGTGGACCTCTATCGCCGCAACTGGACCGAATGCGAGCCCCGCGCGGTGGAACTGCTGCGCTATCTCGACCTCGGCGACTGGATCGATGCCCGCATCGAGAATCTCTCGCACGGGATGAAGCAGAAGCTGGTCCTCGTCTCCGCGCTCGTACACGACCCCTCCGTGCTGGTCATCGACGAGCCGATGGTCGGACTGGACGCTCTGGCGCAGAAACAGGTGAAGCTGCTCTTCCGCAAGCTGGCCGACCAGGGGAAGACCCTCTTCCTGACCACACACACCCTCTCCGTCGCCGAAGCCGTCTGCGACCGCATCGCCATCATCAACCGCGGCCGCATCGTCGCCAGCGGCACTCCCGCGGAATTGAAAAAGGACGAAGCGCTGGAAGACGCGTTTCTCGCGCTGACCTATCAGGAGTGAGCGGTTGGCGGTTGGCGGTTGGCGGTTGGCGGTTGGCGGTTGGCGGTTG
>JBDTOZ010000462.1:0-5890 GCA_039932995.1 Acidobacteriota bacterium
ACTTGAGTCCACCGGGCACTCGCGAGGAGTAAGCCGTGAGCCGTGTGAGTTTTCTGGCCATGCTCGCGGCCGAGAGCCGCGAAGGGCAAGGGGCCGATCCTCGCGAGAGCGACGGTGGACTAAAGTCCACCGCTCCACTGGAGTTGGCCATATGGTCGCGCGGAGTGCGGCGGGCAGAATGCCCGCGCCCCCCAAAAACCATCCGGACAGCCGAATGGCTGGGCCTGCTCCTTGCACGGTCTGGCGTTTGCTCTAAGTGACCAGACCGATGGCGAACCAACCCGTTGCAATCATCGACGAAAAGGCGAAGGCAGACCTCGAGGAGATCGAGGTCCGGCTGCTGACGGAAGGGATTTTTCAGCACTACGGCTTCGACTTTCGTGATTACTCGCTTCCCTCACTGCGGCGAAGGATCTGGAAACGTGTGCTCGCGGAGGGGCTGAGCACGATCGCCGGCCTGATCGAAAAAGTGCTGCACGACCCGCTCTCCATGGAGCGGCTCCTGCTCGATCTCTCCATCAACACCACGGCCATGTTCCGCGACCCCACCTTCTACCTGGCTTTCCGGCACAAGGTCGTGCCCCTGCTGCGCACCTATCCTTTTGTGCGCATCTGGCATGCGGGCTGTTCGACCGGCGAAGAGGTCTACTCCATGGCCATGCTCCTCCAGGAGGAGGGCCTCTACGACCGCTGCCGGATCTACGCGACCGACATCAACGAGGCCGTCCTGCAGAAGGCGAAATCGGGCATCTTCCCGCTTTCCACGATGCAGGAGAACACGTCCAACTACATCACCGCCGGCGGGACCGGCACCTTCTCGGACTATTACACGGCTCGATACGACTACGCCATCTTCCGCCCTTCCCTGCGGGAGAACGTGGTCTTCGCGCAGCACAACCTGGTCACGGACTCTTCGTTCAACCACTTCAACGTCATCTTCTGCCGCAACGTGCTCATCTACTTCAACAACTCCCTGCAAGACCGTGTGCAGCAGCTCTTCCTCCAGTCGATGGAGACCTTCGGCATCCTCGGTCTCGGCAAGAAGGAGTCGCTCAAGTACACCGTCGTGGCCGATCACTACGAAGTCGTGGACGCCGAGGAGAGGTTGTACCGGAGGGTGCGCTGATGCCAGCCGCCAGCCGTCAACCCTCCAAGCTCCCTTCCGGCATCCGCAGTTGGACCGACGGCCGAGTGCTCGAGGAGGCAACCAAAGCCTACGAGCTCATCGCCATCGGCTGCTCCATGGGGGGGATGGCCGCCTTGGAGGAAGTCTTCCGCGTTTTCCCCGCGGAGTTCCGCGTGCCGATCGTGGTCGTGCAGCACCGCTACCGGACGTCCGGCGAGGCGCTGCCGGCGTTTCTCCGGCGCCATTCGCGGTTGAACGTCGTGGATGCCAGCGACAAGCAGTGGATCCGGTCCGGTCACGTCTATCTCGCTCCCGCGGACTATCATCTGCTCGTCGATCGGGGGGGAGAGCTCAGTCTTTCGGTGGACGACGCGGTGGCCTACTCGCGTCCCTCCATCGACGTTCTCTTCGAGTCGGCGGCCGATGCCTATCAGGGGGCGGTCATTGGAGTGGTCCTGACGGGCTCGAACGCCGACGGCGCCAAGGGTGCGAGACGCATCAAGGAACAGGGAGGATTCGTCGTGGTCCAGGATCCTCGGACAGCCGAATCGCCGGAAATGCCTGGGGCGGCCATCGCCGCCACGCGCGTGGACCGGATTTTGCCTCTCGATCGCATCGGGCCCTTTCTCGTTGAGATATGCCGGTACAGCGGATGACGGATGAACGTGTAAACATTCTCCTGGTCGACGACCAGAGAAACAATCTCCTGGCACTCGAGTCCATCCTGGCCGAGTCGGGGGAGAACCTCGTCATGGCGGAATCCGGTTCCGCCGCGCTGCGGCACCTGCTGCAGATGGATTTCGCGGTGGTGCTGCTGGACGTGCAGATGCCCGATCTGGACGGCTTCGAGACGGCCAACCTGATCCGCTCGCGCGACCGTTCGCGGGACACGCCCATCATCTTTCTCACGGCTCTCTCCCGCAGTGAGACGAACGTCTTTCGCGGGTACGAGCTGGGCGCGGTCGACTACATCTTCAAGCCCTTCCATCCCGAGATCCTCCGTTCGAAAGTGAATGTGTTCGTGGAGCTCTTCCGGCAACGGGAGGCGTTCAAGCGGCAGGCGCACGAGTTGGCCCGGCTGATCAAGCAGAACGAGCTGATTCTCAATGCCGCCGCCGAGGGTGTGTTCGGCGTCGGACTGGAGGGCTCGACCACGTTCGTCAATCCCGCCGCGGCGCGCATGATCGGGCGCCGGGCCGCGGAAGTGGCCGGTGCGAACATCCACTCGTTGGTCCACCCTGTCTTCCCAGGGGTGGTCAGCTGCGACATCACGCGGTGCAAGTTCGACGCGGTGCTGCATGGCGATCCGGCCTACGACGAGATCGAAGAAATCTTCTTCCGTCCGGACGGGTCGAGCTTTCCGGTGGAGTTCTGCGCCTCGCCCATGCGCGACGAACAGGGCGAGCTCCTGGGGTCGGTGATCACGTTCCGCGACGTCACCGAGAAACGGGCCGCGGCACTGGCCGCCGAGGCCGAGCGCCGGTACCAGGAAGCCGAAGCGCAGAACCTGGCCAAGGACAACTTCCTGGCCACGCTCTCCCATGAGTTGCGCACGCCCATGACCTCTATCCTGGGATGGGTGCAGTTCCTGCGCAGCGGTCATTTCGACGAAGAGGAACTGGCCGAGGCGCTGGGCACCATCGAATCGAGCGCGCGCCTCCAGGCCCGGCTCATCGACGACATGCTCGACGTCTCCCGGATGATCCTCGGCAAGTTCCAGGTCGATCTGCAGCCCACCCGCATCGCCGAGATCGTGGAGGCCGCCCTGACCACGGCCCGCCCGATGGCCGTGCAGAACGAGGTCCAGCTCACCTGGGAGATCGACGACCGCGAGGCCATCGTCGACGCCGATCCGAACCGCATCCAGCAGGTGATCCACAACCTGCTCACCAACGCCATCAAGTTCACCCCCGCCGGAAAGAAAGTCGATCTGCGCATGGAGCGCAGCGACGAGAAGCTGCGCATCCGGGTGAAGGACCAGGGAGAGGGCATCGACCCCGCGTTCCTCCCGCACGTCTTCGAGCGCCTTCGCCAGGCCGAAGGCTCGAACAAGCGCGCCGGGCTGGGTCTGGGACTGGCCATCGCCAGCCACATCGTGGAGCTCCACCACGGGGAGATCGTGGCCTCCAGCGAGGGACTCGGCCACGGCGCCGAATTCACCGTCACCCTCCCTGTGCACGTGCGCGTCGAAGAGTCCGTGCCCGCGTAAGGGAGCAGGACGCGCGGCCTTTTCGGACCAGGACGATCCCCCGCGACGTGAGAGGCGGCGTGCCGGCGTTTGTGAATGAGACGACACGCGGGTTTCGAATTTCCGGCCCAACCGTCGCTGCTCGGCGGTTCCCGTCTTCCTCCTATGAGCCCTTCCGTTCCTGCGGATGACCTGATCTAATGACCATTCGTTTCGGGTTCAGATCTCACAATTCACGGGAGAGCAATGGCCAGGCCCTCATCCACATGGGGCGGGCGGGGGGGAGCGTTTCTCATTGTCGCCGCCGTGTTTTTGACGGGGTCGACGATGCACGCCGGAGAGGTGGCCCGCGGCGATCTGGCCATCGCCGGGCTGGGCCTGGAAGTGGACCGCAATCCCGTCATCACGGCCGTCGACGTTCCCTCTTACGTGCAGACGTTTTTCGGCGGCAAGGTCGGAGCCGAGGCACCTCCCGCACCCGGGTTGTCCGCTCTCGCCGAGCTGACCGGTCCGGGCATTGACGCCCCCATCACTCTTTCGGCCATCCCCGGTCAGAAGTTCGCCATCCCCTCGCTGCACGAGAAGGGGGAGTACACGCTGCAGAACGTGCGGCTGGTGGGCACGGGCGGCGAGTTCCTGCAGCAGTGCGTCCCTTCCTTTGCCACGATTCAGGTCTCGGACGTGCTGCAGACGAAGGTCAAAGTCCGCCAGCTCACTCCCGCGGAACTGCGCGAGCGCGGCATCCACATTGACGAGCGCAACTACGAAGTCTACGAGTACACCTTCATCTTCGGCGTCGATGGGCAACAGGTCGAGATTCCTTATCCGGTCATCATCGACAAGCGCACGCGGGAGATCCGGCCGCTCACGCCCGGCATGTTCGGGCTGCTGCCGTTTCCCAAGCTGCAGAAGCCGCCCCGTTTCCGCCCGCCGGACATCGTGACCTTCGGTCTCGGGGATGGGGGCCCGGACGTGACCGGCGATCAGAAGGATCGCGAGGGGAAAGCGAGCGGGGTGACGCTGCCGGCCGCGCTGGTGGTGCCGAACGGGTTCGGCGTGCTGCATCAATTCTTCGCGGTCATCCTGCAGGTCGACAACAACGCTCCCGACGGAAGCAACATCCGTCTCGACTCCATCACGGCCAAGTTGGCCTCACCGTTGGCGATGCGCGTCTCCAAGGTCGTGCCCGCGGTGGCCATCGGCCAGCCGGTCCCGGTCGTCGATGAGCGGACGGGCGCGACGTTTCTCGTGGCCGGCGCAGAGGGCAGCGCGGAGTGGACGCTGGAAGCGCTCAAGTCCGGCACGCACACTCTGGACATCGAAGTGCGTGCCACGTATCAGAAGCCCGGCCAGGCCCCATTTTCCCTGGGCGGCCGCGTCTCCACGTCCATCGTCGTCAGCGATCCCCGCTTCCACGTCAACTTCTCGCATCCCGACGTCGTCCGCAAGGACGACAAGTACACCGCCTTCGCCTTCGTCACCAATCTCAGCGCGCAACGCCAGCACGTCTTCCTCGATCTCTCCGACATCCCCGCCTGTTCGTCGGGCAGCGCCGCGAACAACGTCTGCCGCTACGACGGCAGCGACCGCGTCGAGTTGGACATCGAGCCGGGCCAGATGGTCACGGTCCCGCACAAGCTCATTTCCCGTGTGACCGGGAAGGTCTACGCGGCCGCGGGAACGTCGAACGACGAGAGTGTCGGCACCAGCGTCCGGCTGACGATGGGTGTCAGTCAGTCGGGGATTCCGCTTTCCCCCGCCACGCTGGTGATGCCGTACCACACCCAGTTCCTCCCCATCGAGCTCGTCGATGCCAATCTGCAACTGCTCGGCCTCGGCTACAGCCTGGCCACCGCGCCGCTGACGAAATTCACGGCCACCAAGCCGCGAGTCATCACCACGGATGTCTTCCGCCGCGCGCAGCAGATCGCACTGGCCGGACAGCGGATCTTCACGACGCGGCGCGATCGCGAGTCGAACGATCCTCTGGAGAATCGCGACGCCTTCCACCATCTGTCGCTCGATCTCCTCGGCAACGTGGAGCGGCTGGACATGGCCGAGCTGATGCCGGAGCTCGCGGAGTGGGACGAGCTGCGGCGCACCGAGGAGGCGGGACGGGTGGCGGGGGCGGCGATGGCCCGTCAGCTCGAGGTCGGTGCGGCAGCGTCGGCGGGAGGGATCGCCACCCACGCCGCCAGTCCGGTGCAATTCATCGACGACTTCGCGGAGTCGGCCTCCCACCGCTCGCCGTTCTTTGTCGCCTACGCGCACGGCCCGAACGCCGCGGGCGGCGAGCGTCCCTACGCGCTCAGTGTCCAGGGACTGTCCACGCTCACGGCCATGGACGTTCCGGCGGAGGCCGCGGCTGGCTGGGTGAGGACGCTGGCCTACGGCGAGCTGACGCGCTTCAACGTCGGAGCGGATGTGGGCGAGCTGGCCATGGTCGGACGGTGGTCGGAAAATCTGCGCGTCTCGGTCGTGCCCACGGCCAGCACGTTCACGCTGCACTTGCTCTATCCAGACACCGTGGCCGGGACGACGCTGCGGACCGACATCGACGTCAGCAATGCCACGCC
>JBDTOZ010000463.1:0-4128 GCA_039932995.1 Acidobacteriota bacterium
GCCTAGTGACGCGGTTTTCACCCTCTGTCCCGAGATGTCCCGAACTGCTGTGGCCTCGTAAATGCTGGTAGAATAGGCACTTGGACAAAGGAGGTCCCATGACATCTCGACATGGGGCTTCATGGGGCTTCATGGGGTTCAGGTGGTCGGGGGTTCAAAATCCTCCCTGCCCGACCAAAACTAACCTTCCCCAGCCCACAACAACTTGAGTAACCACCCATCAGCGAGAACGGCCCGAGAGGTCGTGTGTCTATTGCGGTGTCTGGTTCGCCGCCACTCGATACCGGTGCATCAGCGCCTGCCCATTCCGATTCCTCGCCGCCCGCGCCCGCGACGATGGGCGCGGAAGTTCGGCATGCACGAAGGACGCATTTTCCCGGACGGAGCTCGCGGCGCAGCTGCACGTGCGACCGGCGACCATCGCGAAGTGGACGTGGCACATCGCGACGATCGCTGGCACGCTCGGACGCGCCGGCATCGACGCTCAACAATGTCCGCACGACAAACGCTGCATCAAAGAATGCGTGAAGACTCCCGCCACCTGCGCCTGTGGAACTGCAAGCGAGACAACTGGGAGGCGGTGGAGGACGCACGGATCCACAAGAGGTCGGGAAGCTCTTCCTCACCGAATGCACGCTTCGCGACGCATCATCAGCCGAAACTCGTATTCGAGACATTCGTTGAGGAACCCGCACGAGCACTGAATAGCGCATGACGAGAAGGTGATACGGGGACGTCAGCAACGTAACGCGGAGCGGATAGCGACACGGGCAGGGCACCGAGTCTCTCATACACCCGAAAAGAGTCTTCCTCTGTACCATTCGCCATCGCCCTCGCATATCTAGGAGTTGAAATATTCGCGATAGCGATCTCAGCGCCCGATCGCAGAGTGATCGTTCGGACGGCAGATTCGTCGCTTGGCGAGACAGCGATCATGATGCTCCCACCGTTTGAGAACTCAAGCTGCGACATGATCGCAGTCCCACCCGGAACTTGATACGCCGTAAGGGTTCCTCGGCGAATGTGAAGCTTGGCGATTGTGTCGGCTCTGGACGGATCTATCGCGAAAGCAGGGTCAATTTGTCGCAGCTCCGGTAAGTGACCATCGTGTCGCGATGTGTCAAGTACCCCCGGCTCATCAGCGCCCTGAATTGCTAGGGAGCAGGGAGGAAGTTGGAAAACGCCACGCGAGATGTCCGTTTGGTGGTCCCATCCGCTCACGTCACAAATGTCATCCGGCGCTATGTGTATAGTCGCAAAATACGGATCAATGCCGTAACCGGGGTTACGGCCGTCAGGGAGGAGCACGTACCTTTCGCCAGGGCGTCTGACAAAACAGACCAAGCCAACGAACTGCACACGGTATACGCTTTGGGGCGGTGCAGGCACATGCTCGTCATCGTCTTCCTGCGGTTCCCGTACTTCGTCCTCCTCAGTCGCTACTTCCTTCGCGGGCACTGTTTGAGCCTCTGCGAGCTCTACGTCTGCATTCTTCGTGTGGAGTTGCAGCCCGCCGTAGACTACCTCTTCAAGGCACACGCGGTACACGCTCGACGTCAGTCGTTGGAGTGAGGCCACGGCAGCGGCCATGTCCGCATGCGTACGCGCGAGCGCCCTCGCTTCCGCTGCGTTTGCCGCAGATGGTGGAACGTACGCGCCCAAGATGTGGATGCCTGTTAGCAATGCACCCAGCACTTGCCCCCCCAACTCCTGATACCAGTAGCTGTAGTAGTGCCAGAAGCAGGATCGAACCAAGGCACTGTCGACGTGGCGAAGGAAGTCGTCGAGGTCGCGAGAGAACGAGAGGAAACGCAGGAGGCCTACCACCCCCTCATCGGTCGGCGTCCGGTTATCGTCGACGACGCTCAGCGCAGCGAGGAAGCGCTTGGGGTTCGCGATCGTGCGCACCACGCTGCTCAGGTCATGCGTCTCGTCATCGATCACGTATATGTAATGGTCTAAAAACCCCAGGAACGCCTCGATGTCATCATCGTCGCGTGACGCATCGAGCGCCACGAACCGCAGGAAGTCTTCTGTGCAATCATCGTCCGCAGTCAGGGCGCGGTCGCCACTGAGACGCGCACGGAAAAGCTGCGGTAGCAGTTGCGTGTAGTACTGCTCATAGTACCGGCGCAGGTACTCGTCGTTGAGGTTCCGCAGCGCAATCTCGCGCGTCGCAGCGGGAAGGACCGGAATCGCTCCGGTGATGGACGCTAGCTCTAGCAAGCTGTAGTAGCGCAGCAGGTAGTCGACCTCATGCCGCACACCTTGTGCCTTCTTACTCGGCTCGCGCAGGAGGTGACTCTCCAGCGTTCGCGCGCGCTTTGCGGGACTTGCCGTGTCGAGGAACCGTCGAGCCCTGCGTTCGCGAGCGGTCAGGTAGTAGTGGTCGACCGCGCGAAGGTTGTCTTCCTTGATCGTCATAGCTCGTTCCAAACCGCTAGCAGTGCGGCGTGGTCGATGCGGCGTGGCTTGCAGACTCCAGTGTGGCTGGTGGGGAGCACATCGTCCGGCGGCACCACGGGGTCGACGCCGAAGCGCGTGTTGTTCACGACAATCTCATCCTCCGCGAGCAGGACACGTGCGCGCACGTAGTATGGTGGGGGCACGACGCGGTCGGTGATATTGGCCGTATCATTGGCAAGGGCGCGCAACACCTGCGAATCTTCCTTGAGATCTGCGAGGAGCGGGCTCTGGAATCGAGCGTAATACCCAGCCAGCTTCGCGAGGTACCACGGTTGATCGGTGAGTGCTTCGGTGACGAGCCCCGCGGCGTATGCACCAGTGTGCGCTGGCGCAAAGAAGACTAGGCGCACAGGCGACAGCCATGGCATGAGTTTGCCCGCCGCGTGCAGGGCGTGCGCATCGAGCAATGCACGTCGCGTGACGACCGCTCCGAGCGAATGCGCGGCGATCACGACGCGATCATAGGTGAATGATTGACGCTTCTCCAGGGACGGGATCGTCGCGTTGACGAGTGCCGATGGGTCGCCGAGAAAGCGGTGCAGGAAGCCAAGAAACTGCTTCGCACTGTTGGTGGCCTGCTGGCGCAACCCATCGTAGCCAAAGAAGACGTAGTCGAAGGGCGGCGGTCCTACCTTCTGCCGGAGCAGCGTGGGGAAATCTGGCCACGTCGTGTCGGGCTTTCCACCAAAACCGTGGACGAAGATAATCAGGCGCGATGCCGCACCCGTATTCCAATATGCCAGCGTTTTGCGTCCGTGCGCGGCACCGAGAACCTGGACTACGTGGTGAGTCTGCAGCATGCGCACCTTTCGCAAGAACTATTCCTCTGTATAGGGGGTGCATCACCAGGTGATTTCCCTACCCATCGAACCGCGGAAACGCTCTGCGTCGGTCTCGACGACGAATGTTCCGTGTTCGGGTGAAGCCTCTCTGATCGCGCGTGACGCGAGCGTTGATTTGATCGACATTGACCAAGATGTGAAAACGTGCGTTCGGACCACTCGTTCGGCGTCTCGGCCAGCGACCACCACCAGTTTCACGCGACCCAACACTTACTCGCAGAAGGGAGAACTGTGGGATCGTGCGAACCAGGAGGCGTTCCTGCACGAAATCTTCGCGGCTCACAACAAGCGGCGGATCCAACTTCGAAAACCACCCGCGCGGCATGAACGAGCTTGCACGAATTGGACCCCTCTGTAGTGACTTGGCCTCCGGCGGCCCGAGGCAGGGGGAGACGTGTTGCTCACCGAACTGCCGTGGCAGGCACAGGCCGGCGCTGAGATTGCCGTCACCGTCTACTCAGGGTATGGAAGACGGCGTGTCCATTCCCGATGATGTGTTCGAGAAGGTGGAGCGTTTCTCACGCCGCACGAAGCGTTCCCGAAGCGAGGTTCAGGTACCGCCCTCCGAGAGTACATCGCGCGTCATGCCCCGGATGAGGTGACGGATGCCATCAACCGGGCGGTTGATGAGATCGGCGACCAGATGGACGAGGTCGGGGCTGCAGACATGATCGGAGTCGACCGTCGACCTATCGCGATCTGCTGAAGTGCTGGCGCCAGGCCTCCGGGAGGGCGCGCAGGCATGCCGCTCGACGGAGGGCGGATGGATCGCCGCCGGATCGGTACAGGCTCACGATCTCCGCGACCGTGACCGCGTCGG
>JBDTOZ010000464.1:0-2185 GCA_039932995.1 Acidobacteriota bacterium
GGCCTTCATCAGCGCCTATCGCAGCGCGTAGCGCACTCCCACCACCGCGCGGCGGCCTGCGCTGGCGTAGCCGAACACCTCCTCGTAGCGCTCGTTGGTGAGGTTCTCGAGTTTGACGTAGGGGGTCAGACGTCCGAGGCGGTAGTGCACCACGATGTCGGCCACGGTGTAGGCCTCGTTGACTACGGGGAGGAACGGCAGCAGGTCGGTCACGTCGTTGCGCGCGCCCTTGTGCGTGATGACGAGCTGCGTCGCATAGGCGCCGGCGTGATAGCCGATGCCGAGGGATCCGGAGTGCTCGGGCCGGCGCGCCAACGCTTCTCCCGTGGCCTCATCCTCGGTGTCGAGCCAGGTGTAACTGGCGTCCACCTGCAGCGCACCGAACCGCCGTGCGGCTCCGACCTCCACGCCGCGGGCGGTGGCCGCGGCGATGTTCTCGAACTGGAACGTGGGACCGAACGTGATCAGCCCGTCGTAGTCGGTGGAGAAGACGGCCACGCCGAAGCGGCCGTTCGTCGTGAAGTGGTCGTAGCCGATCTCGACGTTGCGGCTGTGCTCCGCGCCGAGATCGACATTGCCGCCAAACGGAAAATAGAGCTCGCCGATGGCGGGCGCGCGGAACCCCTCTCCGTAAGACGCGCGAATCTTGTGGCCGCCGCGGACGTAGGCCGCGGCGATGCGCGGCGAGGTCTCGCTACCGAATTCCTCGAAGTCGTCGTAGCGCACTCCGGCGGTGAGCTCGAACGAACCGTTGGCTCCGTGGGCCTTGGAGAGTCGATCCTCGACGAAGAGCGAACGGTTGGTCCGTTCACGGTTGTCGATGCTGCCGTAGCCGGCCGCGAGATCGACGGAGGCGCGTGCCAGCTCGCCACCGATGGTCAGGGTCCCAAAACCTGTGGACACTTGCGCGGTCGCATGGGCCCCGCGCACCTGCGACTCCACGACGTCGTGGACCGGTCCGAAGGCAGCGTCCGGGTCGCTGAAGGTGTCGTCGCGCCGCGTCTCGGAAACGCGCAGCGTGAAGGAGGAGCCGGGCCGCTCATAGCGGAACGGCGCGATGACCTGCGTCTCTCCTCCCTCTTCCCGGCGGCGCAGCGACGGCTCGAAGGCGGTGGAACTGGCGTTCGGCGTGAACGGCGTGCCGAGGTCGTAGTCGATGTGACGGGCCATCACGCCCGCGGAGAAACCGGCGAACGGCGTGACCGTCACACCGCCCAGGAGCGAGGTCGACTGGAAGTCGTCGTTGGCGGCATAGCCATCGTCCTGGCGGCGCTCGACGGTCCCGTTGGCGTTCCAGCCCTCGGTCACAAACGCGCCGGAGAACACCGCGTTGAACAGGCCCTTCTCTCCTCCCTCGAGGTCGAGTGCCGCGCGACTGTCCTTCGCCTCGGTGAGTACATTCACGACGCCGCTCACCGCCTCCGAGCCATAGAGCGCGGAGAACGGCCCACGCACCACTTCGATCGTCTCCACCCCCGCCGCGGAGAGCTGGCCGAAGTCGTAGCCGGAAAAGTAAGGGTTGTTGATCTGCACTCCGTTCCAGAGCACGAGGGCTTGCTTCGAGCTGCCGCCACGGATGAACAGCGAGGTGTTCTTCCCGGGGGAACCGGTGCGCGAGACCGCCAGTCCCGGCACTTCGCGCAGTGCATCGGACACGTCATGCACTTCACGCTCCTCGAGCTGCTTGCGCGTGATCACGGTTGCGGCAACGGGAGTTTCATCCACCTCTTCCGGCAGAGCAGATGCCGTGACGACGATCTCGTCGCGCACCTGCGGCGACGCCGCCTGTGCGCGTACGGAACGTGAAGTGATGGGGGAGAGGCTGGTGAGGATGAGCGAGAAAAACAGGAGACGACGCATGGACTCCTTCCCTCCGAAGGTCGAACACATGTGGAGTGGGCAGGTCTGCAGTCGCAACTGCAAACTGCCCACTGTGTCCGAGACGGCCGGTCTCCTGGCTTCCGGGTCGTCCTTCTCACGCCCCCTTCCCGCTGTTCGCAGTGGGGGTCTCGCCGACCAAGGCGTGAGTCGTCGCCGGTTACAGTGGCGGGGGCCGCGCCGGCATCACACCGGCTTCCCGTTCACCGTCTCGAACGCGAGTTGGGAAAGAACAGACCGCGGATAGTAGCGCAATCGTCGCGGCGACCGTGTTCCGAATTCCGCACTTTGGTTGCTGGTTGCTGGT
>JBDTOZ010000465.1:0-8078 GCA_039932995.1 Acidobacteriota bacterium
TCCTCGCGAGTGCCCGGTGGACTAAAGTCCACCGCTCCACCGGACGCGACACTAGAGTCCACCGCGGGCAAGATGCCCGCGGCCCATGAACCATGGCCAACCAGCGATGCCGCGGGCCGTGCCGGCTGCCAGTGTGCTACGTTACGCCTCCCTCGGAGGCTGCATGTCTGATTCGACCGAACCGCTGCAACAAACCCCTCTCAACCAAGTCGAGAAAGAGCTCGGCGGAAAGATGGTCGACTTCGGGGGCTGGGAGCTCCCCGTTCAGTTCACCGGCATCCTCGACGAGCACGAGGCCGTGCGTACCCGTGTGGGCGTCTTCGACGTTTCCCACATGGGCGAGCTGACCGTGAAGGGCCCCCAGGCCCTCGAGCTCCTGCAGAAGTCGACGTGCAACGATGTCGCGAAGCTCGGTGACGGTCGCATCCACTACAACGGTCTGCTCTACCCGAACGGCGGCTTCGTCGACGACATCCTCATCTACCAGAACGATCCCAGCGACTTCTTCGTCGTGGTCAATGCCTCCAACACCGACAAGGATTTCGAGTGGTTGCTCCAGCAGGCCAAAGGCTTCGATGCCGAGGTCCGGAACGTCAGTGCCGACTACGCACAGTTGGCCATCCAGGGTCCGGAGTCCGAGCGGGTGCTGCAACCGATGACCGACGTCCCGCTCGCGGAGATGAAGTACTACCGTTTCGGTCACGGAACCGTCGACGGTGCGCCGGCCATTGTGTCGCGAACCGGCTACACGGGTGAGGACGGTTTCGAAGTCTACGTGGCCCCCGAGCACGCCCCGCGCATCATGAGGAAGCTCGTGGCCGCCGGCGTCAAGCCGTGCGGCCTGGGAGCGCGCGACACGTTGCGCCTCGAGGCGAAGATGGCCCTGTACGGCAACGACATCGACCACACCACCACGCCCATCGAGGCCGACCTGAACTGGATCGTGAAGCTCGACAAGGGCGAATTCGCGGGCAGCGACGTGCTCCGTCGCGAGAAGCAGGAAGGGCCGGCCCGCAAGCTCGTGGGCTTCGAGATGATCGACCGCGGCATCGCCCGGCACGGCTATCCCGTCGTCTCTGGCACGGAAGAGATTGGCGTCGTCACCAGCGGTACCCACTCGCCGACATTGAAAAAAGCGATCGGACTCGCTTATCTTCCCCTCGACAAGTCGGCCCAGGGAAGCGAGTTCTCGGTCCTGATCCGTGGCAAAGAAGCCCGGGCCCGCGTCATCCCAACCCCGTTCTACAAGCGATCGAAATAGCCGGAGGCAAGCATGGCCACTCCTGAAGACAACCACTACGCAAAGAGCCACGAGTACGTTCACCTGGAGGGCGACATCGCCACCATCGGCATCACCGAATACGCGCAGAAAGAGCTCGGCGACGTCGTCTTCGTCGAGCTGCCGCAGGTCGGTTCGGTGCTGGAAGCGGCCGACGAACTGGGCAGCATCGAGTCGGTCAAGGCCGTCTCGGAGCTCTTCTCCCCGATGACCGGAGAAGTCGTCGAGATCAACGAAGCGCTCGCCGACAACCCCGCCCTGATCAACACGGACCCGTACGGCGATGGCTGGATGATCCGCATGCGCGTCAGCGACGCCACGGAAGTGGATGAGCTGATGACCGCGGAAGAGTACGACGAATACATCGAAAAAGAGTCCGGTCACTGACACGGACGCCCTATGACCCTCCCCGATCCCACTGACCCAAAGTCCTCGCACCGCTACATCCCCAACGCCGGGGAAGACATCCGGGAGATGCTCGACGTCATCGGCGTCGACAGCATCGACCGTCTCTTCGAGACCATCCCCGACGACGTCAAGCTGCGCGAGCTGCTGGACCTCCCGGGGCCGTGGTCCGAGGTCGAATCGCGACGCTGGTTCCGCGGCCTGGCCGCGCGCAACAAGACCGGCGCCGACCACGTTTCGTTCCTCGGCGGGGGAGCGTATGCGCACTACCAGCCCGCGGTCATCGACCAGATGCTCCTGCGGTCCGAGTTCCTGACCGCGTACACGCCGTACCAGCCGGAAGTCTCGCAGGGCACGCTGCAGTCGATCTTCGAGTATCAGACGCATCAGTGCCTGCTCACCGGACTGGATGTCGCCAACGCGTCGCTCTACGACGGATCGACCGCGCTCTGTGAGGCCGTGCTGCTGGCGGAGCGACTGGTCAAAGGCAAGCACAAGATCGTGCTGGCCAAGTCCATTCACCCGCATTACCTGCAGACCGTGCGCACCTACATCCAGAACCTCGGCATCGAGATCGTGGAAGTGGGCTGGGGTGCGGACGGCCGCATCGACCTGGGCGCGCTTCGCGCCGCCACGGATGGCGCGTTCGGAGTGGCCGTGCAGTCGCCGAACTTCCTGGGCGTCGTGGAAGACTACGAAGCCGTGGCCCAGGCCACGGAAGGCCTGACGCGCATTTCGGTCATCGCCGAGGCCACGTCGCTGGGCATCCTCACGCCGCCGGGACAACACGGCTTCGACATCTGCGTCGGCGAAGGTCAGGCCTGGGGAATCCCGCCGCAGTTTGGGGGACCCTACGTCGGCTTCATGGTCGTACGCGAGGCGCTCAAGCGCCACATGCCCGGACGCCTCGTCGGCGAGACCGTCGACGTGGACGGCAGGCGCGCGTATGTGTTGACGCTGGCCACGCGTGAGCAACACATCCGCCGCGGCAAGGCCACGTCGAACATCTGCACCAACGAGGCCCTGATCGCGCTGGCCGCGAACATGTATCTCTCTCTCATGGGCAAGGAAGGGCTGCGCGAAGTGGCCACGCAGTGCCTGCAGAAGACGGCATACCTGCGCAACAAACTGCGCGGCATCGCCAGCCTCGAGCTTCCCTTCGATGGCCCCGTCTACAACGAGCTGGTGGTGCGCACGCCCTTCCCGGCGGAGACGATCCTGGCCGACCTCGAAGAACAAAAGATCCTCGGCGGCATCCCTCTCGGCCCCTTCCACGATGGCCACGAGAACGACTTTCTCGTCGCCGTCACCGAGCTGCACACCAAAGAAAACCTCGACCAGTACGCCGCCGCACTGAGCGCGGCCATTTCGCGGGAGCGGCGGTGAGAGAGAACGTTCACCACAGAGGCACGGAGACACAGAGATTCTCTGCTTTGCTCTGTGCCTCTGTGGTGAACCGTTCCCCGGCCGCACAGGAACAAACCCCATGACCGAAGAACAGACCCAACAAAAGACCGCCCTCGAGCCGCTCATCTTCGAGCGCTCCAAGTCCGGCCGCCGGGGCTACCAGCTCCCCGACCTCGAAGTGCCGGAGCAGGATCTCGATGCCATTCTGCCGGCGGGATTGCGGCGCTCGGAGATCCAGGACGAGGTCGAAGTCTCCGAGGTCGACGTGATCCGCCACTTCACGCGGCTCTCCAAACTCAACGTCTCCATCGACGCCGGCCTCTATCCTCTCGGTTCCTGCACCATGAAGCACAACCCGCGCATCAATGAAGAGATCGCGCGCACGCCAGGATTCGCCCAGTCTCATCCATTACAAGCTGAGCATCAGGTGCAGGGAAATCTCGAGCTCTTATGGACGCTCGAGCAGACCCTCAAGGAAATCTTCGGCCTGCCGCGCGTGACGTTGCAGCCGGTGGCCGGAGCGCACGGGGAACTGACCGGTATCCTCATGGTGCACAAGGCGCTGTCGAAAAGCGGCAATGCCCGCAAATACATCCTCATCCCTGATTCCGCGCACGGCACCAACCCCGCGTCCGCGGCTTTTGCGGGCTACGAGATCAGGGAGCTCAAGTCCAACAGCCGCGGCACCGTCGACCTGTCGACGCTGGAAGCGGCGGTCACCGAGGACGTGGCCGCACTGATGATCACCGTGCCGAACACCCTGGGAGTGTTCGAGTCCGAGATCAAGGCCATGGCCGACATCCTTCATGCGAAGGGTGCCTATTTGTACTGTGACGGCGCCAACCTCAACTCCTTCGTCGGCATCGCCCGCCCGGGCGACATGGGCATCGACGTCATTCACTCGAATCTTCACAAGACCTTCTCCACGCCGCACGGCGGAGGAGGTCCGGGAGCCGGCCCGGTCGGAGTGAGCGAGAGCCTCATCCCGTACTTGCCCACACCGACCGTGGAAAAGCGAGAAGACGGGACTTTCTATCTCGACTACAGCCACCCGGACTCCATCGGACGGATGCGCGCCTTCAATGGAAACTTCAACGTCCTCGTTCGCGCGCTGACCTACATGCGCTCCATGGGCCCCACGGGCCTGCGGCGCATCGCTCAAATGGCCGTTCTCAACGCCAACTACATCCGGGCGCGCCTCAAAAAGCACTACCACCTTCCCTATGACGCGCCGTCACTGCACGAAGTCGTCTTCAGCGACAAGCTGCAGACGCCGAAGGACGTGCACACGCTCGACATCGCCAAGCGCCTCATGGACTTCGGCTTCCACCCGCCGACGATCTACTTCCCCTTGATCGTCTCCGGAGCGCTCATGATCGAGCCGACGGAAAGCGAGCCGAAGGAAGAGCTGGACGCCTTCTGCGACGCCATGATCGCCATCGCACACGAATCGCAGGAACGCCCCGAGCTCGTGCGCAGCGCCCCGCACACGACCCCGGTCCGACGACTGGATGAGGCACGGGCGGCAAGGCAACCGGTGTTGCGCTGGAAGCCGTGATTTGAGCCTCAGTTGATCCTGCGCGTACACTGGGGCTCGAGCGACGCAACGTCATGAGCAGGGCCGATTCTCTTTCGTATCGAGCCAGCCTGGGTGAATACCAAGGCCAAGCGGAGGCCTTGTTCGCCGCGCTGCAGTCGGACGACGAGGCGGCCGCGTGGCGCTTCAAGTGGGAACACCCGCGCTTCCGCGGCCAATCGGTGCGCGACGTCCGCGCCGCCAGGCCCGGGCTCACGGACGCACAAGACGTCGTGGCCCGCGAGTATGGCTTCGACACGTGGGCGGACCTTCGCGAGTTCACGGAAGCCGTCACCCGCGACGAGAGCGTGGAGCAGTTCGAGGCAGCAGTGGAGGCGGTCATTTCGGGCGACCTCGCGGCGCTACGGACGATGTTGACGGACCATCCGGAGCTGGTGCGCTCTCGCTCGATGCGTCGACACCATGCCACGCTGCTGCACTACGTCGCCGCCAATGGTGTGGAGGGGAGCCGGCAACGAACTCCGGAGAATGCCGTCGAGGTTGCGAAGACGCTGCTCGATGCCGGTGCCGAGGTCGACGCGCTGGCGGATATGTACGAGAGCAAGTGCACGACCATGAGCATGCTGGTCTCGAGCGCACACCCGGCCCAGGCCGGTCTGCAGGCGGCGCTGGCGGAGACTCTGCTCGACTACGGCGCAGCCTTGGAAGGGCCGGGCTCGAACTGGCAATCCGGGATCTTGACCGCGCTCGCATTCGGATACGCCGATACCGCGGAAACACTGGCCCGGCGTGGCGCCGCCATCACGAACCTTGCGGCCGCGGCAGGATTGGGCCGCCTCGCCCAGACGATTGAGCTCCTTCCAGCCGCGGACTCAAAGAGCAAACACATTGCCCTTGCGCTGGCCGCCCAGCACGGACACACGGCCATCGTACGGTTGCTCCTCGACGCGGGCGAAGATCCGAGCCGCTACAACCCCGATGGTTACCACTCCCACTCGACGCCCCTGCATCAGGCGGTCTGGTCAAACCATGCGGACGTCGTGCGACTGCTGGTCGACCGAGGGGCCCGCCTCGATCTTCAAGACACGGTCCATTGCGCAACGCCCCTGGATTGGGCCATCTACGGCAAGAGGACGTCGATCGCCGACTATCTTCGCGACCATCTTGGCCGAGCGTGAGGCTTTGGACCGCGGTCCCTGCAGTTGCCGCCTTGTGGCCAGTTGGCTCGGTCACTTCATCCCGCCACCAAGCGGCAACTGAAGTGACCGAGTCCAAAGTTCCTTTGCGACGCCGGTCAGCTCTGTGCGTCTGCGGAGGGTCCGTAGATCGCCGGCACTTTTCCGCCCATGGGGCGGAGGTAGCTCGAGAGCTGGCCGCGGTGATGGACCATGTCGAAGAGGAAGCCCCAGAGCATGTTGCGGCGCGTGTCCGTCCAGACAGGCGCACCTCCCATGAGGAACTGGGCATCGCCATCCCACTGTGCGTCGTCGGTCGCCTTCAACGCGCCACGCACGGCCTCGGTTGCTGAATCCCATTCGGCCAGGATGCCGTCGAGCGAGTCCGGTCGCTTCGGCTCGGTCGGGTAGTCGGTCTTCCCGTCCGTCAGGAGCTCCGCCATCCCTCGCTGTTCAATCGCGAGTTGCCAGGCCAAGTTGCCGGCGTTGGTGCACTTCTCGTGCGGGCAGTAATCGAGCTTTTCGCCAGGAAGGGCCGCCAGCACTTTGCGGAACGCGGCCTGTTCGCTCTCCCACCGGGACGCCCAGAAATCAGCATTGGTCATGAAAATTCTCCTCGTGCGTGTTTGGGTCAGATATGCGCCTATCAGATCCCCTTCCCGCCCGGTCGTCAACGAGTCGTTTCGATGCCGGCGGCGCTACGCGCCAGGGCAAGCGACCGACTGGCGTTCCCTGAGGAGGCCACCGGAGATCTACGCAACGTTCGAGTAGAAACCGTGTCTCTCCCGGAGGAGAGTCTTTTTCGGAAGGAACGGGGAACGAGGATGGGATGGCCAATGTCGAGAGGCGGTACCGCGAGCATTGTCACTGCAAGCACGGTTGTCCGACCTACGCGGAGGTCACGCGATGGAGCTGTGGCTGTGTGGAGGTCGAGATCTTCCGCGATCGAAGCGCCGGCCGTGACTGTACGGACTTCAGCGGCATGCGTCGTCGCTGCGGAAAGCCGGGGCGTCCCGGCGATTGATTGCATGAGCCTCCAACACCGCTCGACGCATGGATCTCGAGCGATCCTATGGACCGACGGTAAGAAAGCTTGACTTTTTCGGCATCTGAAACGAGACTCCATCCCTCCACCAAACATTTGCGGGTCCCCCACTTCTGACTTACAGGAGCAGGTATGAGAAGACCACTGTTGCTTTTTGCGGCCATGCTATTGGCCCTCGAGGGTTCGGCGCAGACCGTCGCCGTGGGCAGATACACGACCAGCCAGGAGCTGACCAAAGTCTTCCTGGCAAACCTGCGGACGATCCCCAACACCAAGTTCACGCTGAGGTCTTCGGACAAGTCGGGCGGCACGATCCAGGCCGTGCGTCTGGTCCGAAACCAGGAGCTCGGCTCGTTGTTCGTGCTGGTCACGCAGGAAGACCCGAAGACTGTGCTCGTCGAGGCGACATTCACGAGAAACGGCGGCTGGTTCGGCGGTGGCGACCCGCGGGATTGGGTCAGGGAGTACGCCGAACAGTTGAAAGCCACGATCCCGGATCTGACCGAATCGGAGGGAGGAAACGATCTGGTCAACGGCGCCTCCCGACTCGAGCGCGTGGTGCCCTTCCGGCTTCGGGAGCCCGTCCCGCTGGGGATCACGGAAGATCGCGTGACGATCGACTCGGTGGAAGTGACCGGCTGGCCGAAGGACGCGGCGATCAAGAAGGCAGAAGCCGATCCCGAGGCCAAGTCGAAAGTGGTCGTCGAGATTGCCTACTCCAACCGGGACGGCGGAGACGTGACGGTCGAGTACTTCGTCGAGATCCTCGACGAGGCCGGCCAAGCCCTCGGCGAAGGTCGCCGCGAAGTCGGTCTGGACGAAGGCGAGGTCGGCGTGACCCACCGCGTCGGCGTGACCATGCGCACCGCGGATCTGGCGAAAGCCGCCCAGATTCGCGTAAAGGTCTCACCGCGACCCTGAGCGCAGCGCGGCGAGCCCGACGCACTTCCCGCTCCAATGGCCAAACTCCCAGGTGGACTCCGAGTCCACCGTCGCTCTCGCGAGGATCCGCCCTCTGCCGTTCGCGGCTCTCGACGCGAGCATGGCGAGAAACTCACACGGCTCACGGCGCACTCCTCGCGAGTGCCCGGTGGACTCGAGTCCACCGCTCCACCGGACTCGAGTCCACCGCGGGCAGGATGCCCGCGGCCCTTACCGGGAGTGCCTTGGCGCGATGAGCCATGGGGCCGCGGGCATCCCCCGGCGCTCTTCTGTGCCTCTGTGCCTCTG
>JBDTOZ010000466.1:0-1761 GCA_039932995.1 Acidobacteriota bacterium
TCAAGTCTTCAAGTCGTCGAGGCTTCGAGTCGGCAAGTCTTCGCATTGAAACGACTCGACGACTCGAAGACCTGACGACTCGACGACCCGATTCGAAGATGACCAGACGACGAGAAGACGGAGAGAGTCACCTCACCGTCCTCAGCACGTTGAACTTCATCAGCTCCTGGAACGTGATCGTCGAATCGAGATCCTCGCGGGTGAGGCGCAGGGCCTGGTGGAGACCTTCGAGGACCATCTCCATCCAGAAGGCGAGCTCCTCGTCGCGGTGGGCGCCGGAGTGCTTGCGCCCGAGGTCGGCGAGGCCGGGGACGCGATTCAGCTCGCGGAAGTAGTCGGCGAAGGGCTGCTCGTCGGAGAGCGTGAGCTTGTTGCCCGCGCTGAACCAGGAGAGGATCGAGTCGTAGGCGGGCTCGGAGGCTGCGGCCGGTGCGGGCTCCTCGCGCGTCTTGTTCTTCTTCCCCCGGCGGCCGGCAAAGGCGTCCTCGAGCTCGTCGGGATCGATCTCGCCGTACCCGCGGCGCTCGCGCTCGGCACGCTGAGCGATGCCGGCGCGCTCGATGGGCGGGAACTTCGTCCCGAACAGCTTGGCCACGGCCTGGCCGATCAGCTTGCGCGCCACGACCTCCGCTCCTTGCTGCTCTCCTTCGTACACCATCTCCACCTTTCCGGTGATGGCGGGGAGCACCATGGTCAGGTCGGCCAGACGCGGGAAGACGGAGCGGTCGCGGGTCAACGCGGCGCGGCGCTCGAGATTCGAGTGCAGGAGCTCCATGGCGGCGATGGTCAGTCGCGCGGAGACTCCTGAGGACTGGTCCACCAGTTCCGAGGCACGGGCCACGAAGGCGACGGACTCGATGAGATCGCGCACGTACGCGGGGATGTCCACCACCAGCGCGCCTTCGCGATCGAGCCAGGCCTCCTGCTCGGTGATGAGGCGTGCGGTCTCGACGTTCTGCGGGTAGTGGGTGAGGATCTGCGAGTCGATGCGGTCTTTGAGCGGAGTGATGATGTTCCCGCGACTGGTGTAGTCCTCGGGGTTGGCACTGAAGACCAGCACGACGTCCATCGGAATGCGCACAGGAAACCCGCGGATCTGCAGGTCGCGCTCCTCGAGGATGTTCAGGAGCGCCACCTGAATGCGCGGCGCGAGATCGGGCAACTCGTTGATGGCGAAGATGCCCCGGTTCGTGCGCGGGATGATGCCGTAGTGGATCACTTCCTCGTCCGCGTAGGTCAGCCGCTGGTTGGCGGCCTTGATCGGATCGATGTCGCCGATGAGGTCCGCCACGGTGACGTCGGGCGTGGCCAGCTTCTCGCGATAGCGTTCGTCGCGCGTCATCCAGCCCACGTGCAGCTCGTCGCCCTGCTCTGCCGCCAGGCGCCGGCAACGCTTGCAGGTCGGCTCGAACGGCGAGTCGTTGATCTCACAGCCTTCGATGACCGGGATGTGCTCGTCGAGCAGGGCGGTCAAGGAGCGCAGCAGGCGAGTCTTGGCCTGCCCGCGCAGCCCCAGCAGGATGATGTCGTGGCGCGAGAGGATGGCGTTGTGAATGGCCGGCACGACGGTGCGCTCGTACCCGTGAATGCCGGGAAAGGTCGGCTCCCCTCTGCCGATCTTCGCCAGCAGATTGGCTCGCATCTCGTCTTTCACCGAACGGACACGATGACCGGAAGAACGCAATTCGCCGAGGGTGTGGATCGGGGGAGTCATGTTTTTGGAGCGTAGCACGGGCTCCCCCTTCGCTCTTCGGTCTTCGC
>JBDTOZ010000467.1:0-4340 GCA_039932995.1 Acidobacteriota bacterium
TCGCTGCACCCGACGTGGACCCGCGCCTCGGTCGTCGCAAGAGCTATCATTCATTCCGTGCGGGTCCACGCGGGTGAGCTGGGTCCGTTAGCCGGCTAAGGTCCACTCCGCGTAGAGCTTCTTTCGCCAGTGCTACGATCGAGGTATGAGTCCTACCGTCTTTCGCGACGGACCCTACCGTTTCTACTTCTTCTCGCTCGAAGAGGATCGAATGCACGTCCACGTCGAGGCGCCGGACGGCGAACTGAAGGTCTGGCTTGAGCCTCGCATCGAAGTGGCGCAGAATCATGGAGTCGCCGAACGCGAAGTCACCAGGATTCTTCGCATCGTCGAAACACGTCATGGTGAAATCGAACAAAGGTGGCGCGACCACCACAGGCGTTGAAGTAGTGAGCATCGGCAAGCACGGGTTCTGGCTCAACCTCGAGAACCGAGAGTTCTTCCTTGCGTTTGCCGAGTTTCCTTGGTTCGCCGATGCCGCCGTGCGTCAAATCTTGAACGTACGGATGCCCTCACCTGATCATCTCTATTGGCCTGACCTCGATGTCGACCTGTCGCTTGAGGCAATCGAACATCCGGAGCGATTTCCACTGCAGTTCGATCCGTCTCACGTAAACGCCGGCTAACTCATAGGACTCTAGACCGCATCCCCCCGCGCACACGCAGGGGGAGTCGCTCGACGAGCTGAGCTCCAACTTGCGCGAAGTCGTCGCCATGCTTCTCGAAGACGGCGAGCCACAGATCGAGGCGCAGTTCATCGGTACGCAGCTCGTATGCTCCAAGAGCCTACGTCATCGCCCGCGGTCCGCGCCGGTGAACCGCGTGCCGTTGGGCGCCGCGAGCGACTCGTCGACAAGTGACTGTCCAGGCGTTCCGCCAAGTCGGAGTAGACTCGTCGCGATGGGACTTTTGACCTTCAGCATCAACATCACCCTGGACGGCTGCGTCGACCACCGGGAGGGAATCGCCGACGACGAGACACACGCTTTCTTCACCCGTCTCATGGACGAGGGAGGGGCGATGCTGTGGGGCCGCGTCACCTACGAGATGATGGAGAGCTATTGGCCGGCGGTCGCTCGCGGCGACGAGGAAGCGCCGCCGGCGATGCGCGCGTGGGCGGTCAAGCTGGAGGCCAAGCCGAAGTACGTGGTGTCGTCGACGCGAACGGACTTCAGGTGGACCAACAGCCACCATATCGCCGGCGACTTGCGCGCGAGCGTGCAGAAGCTCAAGGACGTGACCCCTGCCGGCGTGCTCCTCGGTAGCGGCACGCTCGCGACCGAGCTGGACCGGCTGGATCTGATCGATGAGTACAAGCTCCTACTCCACCCCCGGGTCGCCGGTCACGGCCCGACCCTGTACCAGAATGGGCTGCCCAGCACGCGACGGCTCGAGTTGGTCTCGGCGAAGCCGCTCCGCAACGGCGCGGTCGCGATGCACTACCGGCGCGCCCGCGGCTAACTCATAGGACTCTACACCGCCTCCCCGCGCGAAATTCGAGCACACCACGCAACCGCGAGGAGGCCGATGCTCGTGTTTGAGGAGTGAACCCGATGCGGTGATGAGCTCAGTTGGACGAAGCCGCGGGCCTCTTGGGAAACGTATGGCTCCGAGCTGGGCGGGTGGGCATGAGGAGTCGGCGCATTGCGAGGTCAGACGACTGAATCGGGACGAATAGCGCCGAATCGGACGGGGATCAGAGCCGGGAATGCCCGGTCTGGAGCGCGGGTGCCGCACTCGATCCCTGCGTTCCGGAGTTGAGGCGAACGTCTCCCGCAAAGGGAGCGGATCGCGGCCACGATTTCGTCCACGCAGAGCACGAACGGAAGATGACGCTCGCGATGACCGTAGGGGATGCGCTGGACCAGGTCGGGACGATCGAGGACGTACAGGTAAAGGAATCGCAATGCACATAGACACTAGTTGTACCAGCAGTATGAGACCTTCTTCACGTCGCGAATGAAGAACAGGTACTGCTCGATATGCGAATGCCCGAGCCGGTCCGAGGAACGCCGGAAGTGAGCGGCGAACCCAGCGACCATATGGATGTAGATGGACTCGGTGCGCGGGGAGACGTTGCGAATGCACAATGCCCGGCGCATCCGTTCGCGGAGTGGGGTGGTGGTGATGACCATGAACGATCTCCTTTCAGTGAGATCGGTTCAGTGGATCACTCTGGAGACCGCAGGGCCGGCGGGAGGAAGCGGTCGGGCCTCGGCCGAATCGCTCAACCACGCGAAGCGCGTCGCGTAGCGGCTTCGTTCAACTCGGCCGCTGCAGCCGACGGCAACCCGCGCCGCCAGTGCTTCCAGTGCGTTACTCTTCGCGTGTAGTTGCCGCGGCTGAGCGGCAAAACGTTGGACGACCAAGTCGTCGCGGCCCCACTTCAGCTATCATTGTCGTGTGACGGTTCCAGAGTTTTGGCTAGGGGTTCTCGGGAGCGCAGTGTGGAGCGCGATCGCATGGGTGCTCTCGAAACTGTGGATGCGTATTCGTCAGTCGGGGCCAACCCATGCGCCGCCCGTTCCAGTCAAGATGTGGCTCCTCTTATCCACGGTTCAGTTATGCGGATGGTTCGTGTTCTACGCCGGCTTCAAGCTGCCCGCAGCTGCATTCGAGGGGGTTCCCGGCACGCGCCTTGCCTTCTATACGTTCCCTGTCGTCACGACTGCCTTTTGCATCCTCGTGTACTCAACAGAGCGACGCTTGGAAAGCGCACGAATCTCATCATCCGAAGCAGAGTCGCAGTAGCTTCGACTTAGCGGTGAGCCGGTCGCCAACTCGACGCTGGACCGGACTTCGGCCCGGCGTCTGATACGCTTACTTGCACGTTCTTGGCGTGGGCCGAAGCCGGTCAGCTGGGGACGTTAGACGGCGGTGCAAATGGAATGGCTGAATGCGAACAGCGGTGGAATCAACGCGCTGCTCACGTCGATCTTGACTGTGGCGACTCTCTCATACGTTGTTCTCACCGCCAGGCTCGTTCGGGAGAACATCGCGATACGGGAGTTGACGAGTCGCCCCGTGCTGTCCATTACCCCCGCCCTCAGCGACGTGGGCCTCAACTTCGTAAATCTTCTTCTAGAGAACTGGGGGAATGGGCCTGCACTGCATGTCAAGTTCGAAGTGACACAGCCGGTAGTCCGTCACGGGATAACCGACCTCTCGAAGGTCGGCTTCTTCGGACGTGGGCTCGCGTATCTCGGGCCGCACCAGCGCTTCGAGCTGTTTCTGGCAAGCTCGATTGGGAACCTCGATGAGCTGAAGAAGGTACCGATCGAAATCGACGTAAATTACCAGGATGAAGCTGGTCGACGCTACTCACAGAAATTCAAGATTGACTTCGCGGAACTGGAAGGGATCACTCGTATCGGTGAGCCTCCATTACAAGCTGCTGCCAAGTCACTCAAGAAGATTGAGCAGAGTCTCGACGGGTTGGCGCGCGGTAGCTATCGCCCCTCGGTGACCGTTCACACACTCGAGGACCTTGAGCGCGAGGGACGCGTATCGGAGCTCTGGTTCAAACTCAATGAGCTCGATGCCGCATCGTGGAAGGAAGTAGAGGAGCTCGTCGATGCTCGGTCGGCGAAGAGCAGCGGCGGAGAAGGACCCGCCGTCTAACTCATAGGACTCTACACCGCATCCCCCCATGCGAAATTTGAGCACACTCGGTTTGAGAAGTGAAGCGGATGCGGTGATGAGTTCAGTTGGACGACGCCGCGGGCCTCTTGGGAAAAGTATGGATCCGAGCTGGGTGGGTGGCCACGAGGAGTCGGCGCAGGTGAGGTTCAGGCGACTGAATCGGGACGAGTAGCGGCGAATCGGACGCCGATCAGAGCCGGTAGTGCCCGGTCTGTGGCATTCAGCGCTTGCGCTTCAGAATCCGAAAACAATACGCCTTCAGTCATAAGTGACGGATTCCGTGACACTTCCGCGACATCGGCACGTGGTAAGCCACATTGTTAGACTGCCTCCAGTGAGCGTGACGGTAGAAGAGGTGAAGCGAGATCCGGAGGGCGTTCTCCACCGCGTCCTCGACGGCGAAACTCTCGTGGTGACCGCCGACGATCGGCCAGTGGCGGAGATTCGACCGGTCGAGCGCATCCGTCGTCCTCGGCCATTCGGCTTGGCGGCCGGAGCGCTTGTCGTCCCAGACGACTTTGACGATCCGCTTCCTGAAGACGTGCTCCGAGATTTCGAGTAATGCGGTTGTTGCTCGATACGCACATCGTTCTGTGGTACTGGCCTCGCGTTTCTTCGTGCGACGCGAAGATGTGCAGGCGGCGCATTGGAGCGCCGGCGTCCTCGCCGGCTGGCCCGTGGGCGTCTCGCCCGCGAGC
>JBDTOZ010000468.1:0-2110 GCA_039932995.1 Acidobacteriota bacterium
GCGGGATTGAGGATTGAGGATTGAGAATTGAGGATGATGCGAACGACGAGCGTCGTTCTCGCCGGTCTCTCTCATCCTCAATCCTCAATCCTCAATCCTAAATCCTCAATCCCGTAGGTACCGGTGAACCTTCTCCACCTCTTCGACCACTCGCTCCTCGGACGGGCGGCGTCTCCGGCCCTCGAGTGGGCGGGGCGTACGTATACCTTCGGGGAGCTGGAGACGCGGAGCAACCGCGTCGCGCACGCCCTCCGGGCACGGGGCTATGTGCATGGCGACCGGCTGGCGGTCCAACTCGCGAACTGCATCGAGCTGATCGACCTCTATCTCGCCTGCGTAAAACTCGGCGTGATCTTCGTTCCCATCAACATCCTCTACCGCGACCGCGAGATCGCCCACATCGTCGGCGATGCCGAGCCCCGCGAAGTCCTCACCGCCGACACCCTGGGGTCGCTGGGGTCGCAGCTTCAGTTTTCAGTTCAAGCCCCCGATCACCGTCCCGTGACGTCGCTCGACGGCGGTACGCCAGCGGCCATCATCTACACCTCGGGGACCACGGGCGCGTCGAAGGGAGCCGTGCTGACGCACGACAACTTTGCCTCGAATGCGATCAACCTGGCCGCATGCTGGCAGATCTCCGACCGCGACCGCTTCTTCCTGGCGCTACCGCTCTTTCACATCCACGCCCTCGGCAACGGCCTGCACACCTGGCTGCTCAGTGGATGCCTCATGCGATTGCTGGAGCGCTTCGATCACCGCACGGCGGAACGGGAGCTGCTGGACTTTCGCCCCACGCTCTTCTTCGGCGTGCCGGCCATGTACATCCGCCTGCTGGAGACCGATCCGGCCGCCGCGCGCGAGATCGGCGGGCGCCTGCGTCTCTGCGTCTCCGGCTCCGCGCCTTTGCCCCCGCACGTGCTGGAGAAGTTTCGCGAGCGCTTCGGCCAGACCATCCTGGAGCGCTACGGCATGACCGAGACGTTCATGAACACGAGCAATCCGTACCTCGGCGAGCGTCGCGCCGGGACGGTCGGATTCCCCTTGCCGGGAGTGAGCGTGCGCATCGAAAGCGGTGAACTCTTCGTGCGCGGTCCGAACGTGTTCGCCGGTTACTGGCGCCGCGCCGACGCGACGGCGGCCGGCTTCACGAGCGACGGCTTCTTTCGCACCGGCGACCTCGCCTCCGTCTCCGACGACGGTTACATCACGCTCATGGGACGCAAGTCCGATCTCATCATCTCTGGTGGATTCAACATCTATCCGCGCGAGATCGAAGAGCTCCTGCTCGAACAGCCCGGCGTGCGCGAAGCGGCCGTGGTGGGCGTGACCGACGAGATCCGCGGCGAGGTCCCGCTGGCCTGCATCGTCGGCGACTTCGATCCGCTGGAACTGGAGCGCGCCTGCCGCGTGGCACTGGCCTCCTTCAAGGTCCCGCGCCGGTTCGTCCGCGTCGAGACCATTCCGCGAACGGCGCTGGGGAAAGTGCAGAAGCACCTGCTGCTGGCCGGCCTGCCGGCGCTGGGTTGAGTCGCTCACCGCCAAGCGCCAACCCGCGCTGAGTCAGTTCGGACCTTCTCCGGCGACCCGCTGCATGATGAACTCGCGGAATGCTTTCCCCTTCGCCTCCAGCCGGACCGTGGCGACGATCGAGAGCGGCTCGGCCATCTGGAAGCGGGTCGAAGAACGCACGGCGGTGGCCACGAGGCTGACCGTGCGCGTCTCGCCGGGGGGAATCGTCTCGCCGAACAGTTTGGCCACGCGGAGCAGGGTGTACTGGGTCATGCCCGGGGAGCGGATCTCCACCTCGCGCAGCCGGATCGGCACATCCGCGTTGTTCTTGACGTAGACGTCCAGCGAGACCGGCGCACTCGTTCCCGAGCCGAAGAAGATCGGGCCGGCCTGCTGGACCACGATCGTCGGCGACTTCACATCCGCCGGACGACTCGACCCCGCGCTCGAACAGGCCAGAGTCAAGAGAACGACGGACAACACGCGAGCTCGCTGCATGACAACCTCCAGTTTCAATCCAATCTCCACGCCAGGTCCTTGATCTGCGAAACATGCCGCTTGCGTTCACTTCTGCTCGAGCAAGGCCTGCTCGAGATGGGAG
>JBDTOZ010000469.1:0-7162 GCA_039932995.1 Acidobacteriota bacterium
TATGCCTTTGCAGGCGGTGATCCCGTCAATGGGAGAGATCCACTCGGGTTAGCGAATCAGCCGAAGTGTTTCTTTATCCCCGGTAAATCGTGCGGCGAGTTGGTGCGATCGGCGGTAGACAACTTGATGGAGTCGACGTTCGGCAGTGTGCCGAGTACCGGCAATAAAGAGCTGGACTCAAAGATGCGGCAGATGAATGAAGCGCCGGTTCGCATCTTGTTTGTGCCGGCCACGTTAGTCGCCGGCACTGGCGAATCTGCGGGCCAGTACGTGGATCTCATGGATCGCGCGACATTCCGTGGCGAAAGCATCGATTGGTCAGATCCGGAGAACATGGAAATCACGACCGGCGCCGCCATGGACGTCATGACGTTTCTTGCGCCGTTTGAAATGCTTGAAGGTGAGTTCCCGATCCGACGGGGTTCTGCGAAGCAGCCAGTCGACGCAGGTGTTAAGTGGGGCAAGGGTATCCAAGCGCAAGGGATGCCGTGGGAGAACTACCTCGAAAAACAGATGCCTCCCGGATCGAGATTGCCGAAGAACTACAAGGCATTCGATTTCTTCGCTGACGAGACTGGTGTGGCAATCAGTGCGAAGACACTTGACACGACAACGGCAGCTAAGTTGGCAAAGCCGGAACAGGTCTATACGTCGTTGACGCGCAGCGTCGACGCAGCAGCAAACTTCACGTCATATGAGTTGAAGGGTGTACGTCTCTCAAGCGAGATGATCACGGTTCGCGAGGTTCGCGTGGCAGTGCCGAGTAGCACGAATAGGGCGCAGTGGGCAGAGATCAAGAAAGCTGTTGAATACGGTAGGCGTCAAAACATTAAGGTGATTGTCACGGTGGTGAAGTAAGGATGACCCGAGAACCAACCCGCGTTGACCGTGCGACGGCGAAAGCGAACGATGACTTCATCGATCTCAGAACGCTGTCCGGTTATCGCCTCTCACTCTTAGATCCTGCAGGAAAGCATTACCACTTCGCGCCTGCCGTGAGTGATGTGGAACTCGGGTCCGCCGTTGTTGACGTGTTAGCTGCGAGTCGTTTCATGGAACCTGGAGAGGCGACGGCTCTGCGGGCGAATGTCGAGAAGCTTTATGAGGACTGGGTTGCCGCGACTATCAGTCACCATCAATACAAGAATCGGCGTGGACTGTTTCGGTCAATGCGAAGTTGCTCGATCGAGCGTACTGGCGACGTCATCCGGATCATTCCGTCTTGCCACGAGAAGCTCGAAGGTTGGAGTGGCGATGGGATTGCGCTCGAGGATCACGTCATCGTTTCAAGTGGGCAGCCAGCCGGAGAGATCGGCGCAGCCTTGCGCTTGGCGTTCGACCGTTGCATTCCGTGAAGCTCCTCATGATGAGAACGCGCGCACCATCTTCAGACGCTTTGTTGATGGGGTGCGGCCAGCGCCCGCAGCAGTCGGTCCTCACGCTTGAGTCGGTGCCGCCCAGAAGTTCCCCGGGATGTTTGCGAATCAGAACATCGTCTGCAAGCTGCGGGATGAGGCAACGCTGGCGGTGCTGGCCCGTGAGTTCGGGGTCGAGAGTAGCAGCCGGCCGTAGAGTGTGCCTCGCTTACGCGGTTCGCCGGCGGCGGCTGCTGACCTGTTCATGCTGGCGGCTCTGGATGAGCGCGTCGATGAGTGTGATGGCCACCTCGCGGTCTTTGCGACCGAGCTTCTCGAGGTCGCGAAAGCGTTCGAGAAGAGCGATGTCCTGGATCGGCGCGGCCGCCGCGGCCGGCTGCTCTTCGCCGACGAGAAGGGACCCGACGCTGATGCGAAGGAACTCGGCTAGGTCAACAAGCGTCTCAGCGTTCGGCATAACAATCCCACGCTCGTAGCGTGAGATCTGGGTGACGTCGATGGCGATGCCGTCGGCGAGTTGCCGCTGAGAGAGGAGGCGGCTCTCCCGGATCTTCCTGAGCCGTTCCCCGAAAGCCTTGGCGAGCATGGTTGTTCTTTTGCTCCGTTCCTTCCGCGCCATGGGAGAAAGTCTACGAGTGGGTTGAGCAACGCTCGCCACGGCGCCGGGTGATTATCGCATGCAATGTAGTTAAAGCCTATTCTTGACAAGACAAAAAGACCTATGTCATCTTGGCCCTTGACAGCGTTTGGCAAGGAGGCCCGAAATGGCGCAAGCGATCCCTTCCGAAAAGCAGCTAAAGATCATCGAGCATGTGGAGGCGCCGCGGGCGGCGTTCGCAGGAGGGCGGCGGGTGCCGATGATCCGGATGCGTGGCGACTGGCTCGAAGAGAACGGGTTCGTGGCGGGCGAGCGTGTGGTGGTCACCGTCGAGCGTGGGCGCATCGTGCTGACGCTGGCCAGCGAGGCGTGAAGCCATGCCGCGGATCTCTGAGGAAGCGATCGAGCGGATCAAGCGTGAGGTGAACATCGCCGACCTCGCGCGGCAACGCGGGGTCCAGCTCCGAGGGCACGGCGAGAACCTCATCGGTCTCTGTCCCTTCCACGACGATCACGAGCCGTCGCTGGTGATCACGCCAGCGAAGAATCTCTGGAACTGCCTGGGTGCGTGTCAGAAGGGTGGGGACGTGATCCGGTGGGTGGAAATCGCCGAGCGCGTGCCGTTCCGCCGAGCCGTCGAGATCCTGCACGGTGGCTTTCCCCTGGCCGCCCAGGCGAGCGAGCCAGTGATCGCGCCCGTAGCGGTGCGTTGCCCGGTGTCGCCGGCGATGAACGATCGCGAGGTTCTCGCGTCCGTCGTTGGTTACTACCGGGCGCGTCTCAACACGACCGACGCGCCCGAGGCGGTTCGCTACCTCGAACGGCGCGGGATCTGGAACGAGGAAGCGATCGCGCGCTTCTCGGTCGGCTTCTCTGATCGCTCGATCGGGGGCCTGCTTCCGAACCCCGACCTCAAGCAAGGCAAGGAGATCCGGGCGCGGCTGGCCGAGGTGGGGATCTATCGGGCGGACACGGGGCGGGAGCACTTCAACGGCTGCGTCGTGTTCCCGGTGATCGGTCGTGAGGGCGAAGTGCTCGAGATCTACGGGCGAAAGATCCGCGATGACATGCGGCACCGCGTCGGCTCGCACCTCTACCTGCCTGGTCCGTCCTTCGGCTCCGCTCAGGACAGGCACCGCGGCATCTGGAACGGCGAGGTGCTGACCGAATCGAAGGAGATCATTCTCTGCGAGTCGGTCATCGACGCGCTGACGTTCTGGGTGCACGGGTTCCGCAACGTCGTGCCGGCGTTCGGGGTGAACGGCTTCACGGAGGAGATGTTCGAAGCGCTGCGAGCGTGCGGCACGACGCGGGTGCTCATCGCCTACGATCGCGACGAAGCCGGCGATGTGGCGGCGGCGAAGCTCGCCGTGCGACTCGCCGCCGCGTCGATCGCATGCTATCGGGTGCTCTTCCCGCGGATGATGGATGCGAACGACTACGCGAAGAAGGTGCAGCCTGCCCCGCAGTCGCTCGGCGTGCTGCTGAGGTCTGCCGAGTGGATGGCTGGGCCGAAGCTCGGGGTGATCGATCTCGCGCCGCCTCCTTCTCCTCTGACGATCGAGCCGCTTCGCATCACGCCGACTCCGCCGGCCGAACCGCCGCACGACCCCGAGCCCGCTTCTTCTTTAGCTGCTGAAGCTTCTCCCTCGTCTTCGATCGACGTCGCATCGGCCGGCTCGATCGACATCGCCCGCGGCGATCGTCACTACCGCATCCGCGGCCTCGACAAGAACCTCTCGTACGCGCAGATGAAGCTGGTCGTGCGCGTGAGTCGCGGCGAGCAGGTCTTCCTCGACCAGGTCGATCTCGTCTCGGCGCGCCAGCGGGCGCAGTTCGTCAAGCAGGCGGCGGTCGACATCGGCGTCAAGGAAGAGATCGTGAAGAACGACCTGGCGTCGATCTATCGCGAGCTGGAGGCCTTGCAGGAGAAGCTCATCAGCGAGACGCTCGCGCCGAAAGACAAACGGCCGCGGCTAAACGAAGAGGATACGGCGGCAGCGCTCGAGCTGTTGCGCGCGCCGGATCTGCTGGAGCGGGTTCACACCGACTACGAGCGTTGCGGCGTCGTCGGGGAGCGGACGAACAAGCTCGTGGCCTACCTGGCCGCGGTCTCCCGTCTCCTCGACGAGCCGCTGGCCATCATCATCCAATCGTCGTCGGCCGCCGGCAAGACGAAGCTGATGGACGCCGTGCTCGACTTCGTCCCCGAGGAAGAGCGCATCCGCTACTCGGCGATGACGGGGCAGTCTCTCTTCTACTTCGAAGGGCAGGAGCTGAAGCATAAGATCCTGGCCGTCTCCGAGGAAGAAGGCGCGGAGCGCGCCTCCTACGCTCTCAAGCTCCTGCAGAGCGAGGGGCAGCTCACGATCGCATCGACCGGCAAAGATCCGCAGTCGGGGCGGCTGGTGACGAACGAGTATCACGTCGAAGGGCCGGTGATGATCTTCCTCACGTCGACCTCGCCGGAAATCGACGAAGAGCTGCTCAACCGCTGCATCGTTCTCACGGTCGACGAGGACCGCGAGCAAACGCGCGCGATCCACCGGCTGCAGCGCGAGGGGGAGACGCTCGAGGGACTCATCGCACGCGAGGAAAAGCAAACCATCCTGCGCCTGCATCGCAACGCCCAGCGGCTGTTGCGTCCGATCCGCGTCATCAACCCTTACGCACGGGCGCTCACGTTCGTCGACGGCCGCACGCGCACGCGACGCGATCACACCAAGTACCTCACGCTGATCCGCACGATCGCTTTGCTTCATCAGCACCAGCGGCCGCGGAAGACGCACGAGCACCGCGGTCAACGAATCGAGTACATCGAAGTCGAGGCGCGCGACATCGCCCTGGCCAACGAGCTGGCGCACGAGGTGCTGGGGCGCTCGCTCGACGAGCTTGCGCCGCAGTCGCGAAGACTCCTCGCGCTCCTCGACGGCCAGGTCACGCGCGACTGCGCGGCGCGTGCAATCGCGCGGTGCGATCTGCGCTTCACGCAGCGCGAGGTGCGGGAGTGGTCGGGATGGACCGACGTGCAGGTGAAGAAGCATCTCTTCAAGCTCGTGACGATGGAGTACGTCCTCGTCCATCGCGGCGGCCGCGGTCAGTCGTTCGTGTACGAGCTGCTCTATGACGGCGCGGGCGTCGATGGCCGGCCGTTCCTTCCTGGTCTCATCGACGCCGGGCAACTGGCCAAGTGGGACCGCCAGCGAGGGGAGTGGGACCACTCAGATGACGACCGGCACCCCACCGAGACCCCCGCGGTACCCCCCAAGGACCGCCCTGGTGCCAACGGCAAGAACGGCAGCAAGCCCAATGCTGCCGGGCGGTTACCGCGAGCACGCGTCTACACGCTTCAAAAAGCACATCTGGACGAGGGGCCATCGTCGCAGGTGGCGCGCGTCGTAGAAGGGTGATGCATGCCCGACCGGCGACGTCTCAAGCGGAAGCTGATCGAATCGGCAGTCTCGATCGAACCGGGAACGCTCGGCTTCTACGTGCAGCGTCATCTCCGCTCGCTCGAGGTGAGGAACTACTCGCCCTCGACCGTGCGCGACCGGGAGAAGACGCTCCGTTACTTCCTCACCTGGGCGGACGAGCGGGCGATCATGAAGCCGGCCGAGGTGACGGTGGCCGTGCTCGAGCGGTATCAGCGGTTCATGTACTACGCGAGCGATGCGCGCGGGCGGCGGCTCTCGTTCACGGCTCAGGCTCAGCGGCTCATGGCCTTGCGCGTCTTCTTTCGCTGGCTCGTGCGCGAGCGTGTCATCGAGATGAGCCCCGCCGAGCAGATCGAGTTGCCACGTCCCGAGTACCGGCTGCCGAAAGACATCCTCACCGCCGGCCAGGTCGAATCGATCCTCGGCGCGTGCGACGTCACGACCGATCCCGGCCTGCGCGACCGCGCCATCATCGAGCTGCTCTACTCATCTGGCCTGCGCCGCTTCGAGGTCTGCAATCTCAAGCTCTGGGACGTCGACACCGACGAGCGAACGGTCACCGTTCGCCAGGGCAAAGGGAAGAAGGATCGCATCGTGCCGATGGGGGAGCGTGCTGCGCTCTGGATCCGCAAGTACATCGAGGAGGCGCGGCCGAGGCTCGCGACAGAGCCTGACTCGGGACATCTCTTCCTCACCATCTTCCATCAGGGCCTCGTGGCTGAGCGTGTCTCCGACATCGTGCGTGCCGCGGCGAAGTCCGCAGGCCTCAAGCGCACGATCTCAGCGCATGTCTTCAGGCACACGATGGCCACCATGATGCTCGACGGCGGGGCCGACATCCGCTTCGTCCAGGCCATGCTCGGACACGCGAACCTCTCGACGACCGAGATCTACACGCGCGTGGCGATCCGAAAGCTGAAGCTTGTGCATGAGATCTCGCATCCCGGAGCGAAGCTGCAGCGAGTCGATGCGGAAGCGGTGAGCGCCGACGCCGACGAGATCCTGGAGAAGGAAGAACTGCATTCTTCTTTAGCTGCTGAAGCTGCCGAAGAGTAACGTCGCTTCAGGCGAAGAGCCGCGCCATGAGCTCGTCGCGGGTGATCTCCCGATGCGTGGCGACATCGTCGAGGATCGACGCGAGCGTACCCACGCGGAGGGCGTCATGCCTGGGGATGGTGATGTGGTGCTCGCGGGGCTTGGTCGTGGTCAGGCGCATGTGGCTTCCGGTCTGACGAGTGACCGAGTAGCCAGCGCGACCAAGGCGCCGCGCCAGTTCGTCGCCAGAGAGATCTCGAGGCAGTCTCAAACGGTGATCACTTCTTCGCGGGTGAAGTGGAGTCGCACGATACGCGGCATGGTGTCGTCTTCGAAGTGGCAGCGGACGGCGTCACGCACGTTCTCCTCGAGCGTCGCGACATCGTCGGCTTCGGTGAAGATCGACTCGCCCAGCGCCCGCGCCGTGTAGCCGCCCTCGGCGGCTTCTTCCACGAGAAAAATGAGCTCGTTCATCGTGGTTCATTCTACGTTGCCGGCCTCCGCCCGCGGGTGACTCAGTAGCGATCTGCCACCTTCACCACTACCGTAGCGCTTCGCCCAGGAAGTGCAAGGTGTGTCCTCCCGTTTTTTTTGCATGGCGCTCTGCATCGCGCTCTGATCGGACGCGCGTCACGCCGCTTGCAACTCACCTTTGTTCCGGGTTGCTCGCTTCTCGCGCGCAAGCGTCGCGCCGCGCTCGGCTCATCGCGAGCTCGCAC
>JBDTOZ010000470.1:0-7933 GCA_039932995.1 Acidobacteriota bacterium
CCGCCAACCGCCAACCGCAACGAAATCAGAACCGCTCGGGATACACCTCTCTCAATTGCGGCGGCAGCGCAGGGTCCTGTCCCAGGCGTCCTTTCAGATCCCCTGCGTTGAGGATGGCCTGGCCGCGGAAGTGGTTGTTGGTGATGACGTAGGTCTCTTGGCGGGAAGCCATCGTCTCGACGCGCTCCACCCAGGGCTCGAGCTCCTCTCGCGAGTAGAGATAGTTGTATCGCTCCCACGACTCACCGTGCGCGAACCATTTCTCGTAGTTGCGTCCGTGCAGGCGCGCGTAACCGACGGGACCGGTGACGGTGTCGTCCGGTTTCACCGAATCGCTGAAGAGCGGCTGGTCGACATTGACCCAGGAGACGTCGTGCTCGGCGAGAAAGGCGTAGACCTCCGGCACCTGAAACGTGGCGTGACGAACCTCGAGCGCCTTGGGGTACGCGGCGAAGGCGCGAAAGAGGTTCGCCAGTCTTTCGCGCGAGGCGTCCGTGTTGCGGAAACTCCAGGGGAACTGCAACAGGATCGCGCCGAGGAGTCCCGACTCCATCAACGGATCGAGATAGGCGCGGAAGGCGTTCACCTCGTCGTCCGCGAGCGGCGCATCTTCGTGCGTGAAGCCGCGAAAGACTTTGGTGGTGAAGCGGAAGCTGGGGTTCTCCGACACGCGCCGGATCCAGCTCTTCGGATGAGTGGGCGGAGGGATTCGATAGAAAGGAGAGTTGATCTCGATGGTGTCGAAAAAGCCGGCCAGATAAGAGAGCGGATCGAACTTCGAGCCATGCGGCGGATAGACGGTTCCTTCCCAATCCTTGTAACTCCAGCCAGCCGGACCGACGCGGATTTTCTGTGTTTCAGGCAATGGTCAACACCTTGACTCTTTATTTGGAGTTCCTTCCTTGCGCGTTGCCTTCCCCGCTAGACCTATGCTAAAACGCGTGCCATCGGGATCAATATGAACACCTCCAGATCGGACAGCGGCGTTCGTTGCGGGAATCGTATTGTTCTCGCGGATCGGAAGGGGGTCGATTCGCAACGTTCTTCGTAGTATCTACCCAACTCGCGGGGGAAGGGTCGCGGCCCCTCGCACATGTCACCCGCTGCGGCAAACGTCATCACCATGCACCAACGTTAGGAGATCAAGGCTTCATGGACACTTTCAACGATAAGTCCCTCAACTGCGCCGACTGCGGACAGGAGTTCATCTTCAGCCGGAATGAACAGGCGTTCTACGCCGAGCGTGGCTTCACGAACGAGCCGAAGCGCTGCAAGAACTGCCGCGACAAGAGGAAGACCTCCCGCGACGGAAACGGCGGTGGTGACGGCCGCTCCCGCCAGATGGTGAGCGTGACCTGCGACAGCTGCGGAATCCCGACGGAAGTACCGTTCACCCCCGTGAGCGGGAAGCCGGTGTATTGCCGCGATTGCTACAATCAGCGCCGCTCGAACAGCCGCCCTTCGAGCTGGGCGTAATCCCCTTCCCCACACACTGAATCGACCCCACCAGGCCGGCGCTTCGCGCCGGCCGTTTTTTTCCACCGCTTCCCATTCCTTCACGACGAAGAAATGAGGAGCCCGCGCATCTTGCTCGGCGCCGGTGTTCGCGGATGACATTACGCATTGGCGGCGGCCGAACCCTCATGGATGGAGTGATTTACCTCCCTATGGCGACCCCTCCGGCCTCCATCAACGGTCGTCGCGGACTACGTTAGAATCCGCGCGCTTGAGACCTCCCTTATCTCCCCCTGTCGACTCCATCCTCGAGCTCATCGGCAACACTCCGATGTTGCGGCTGCATCGCATCCCCGGTCCGGGTGATGCGGCGATCTACTGCAAGCTCGAGTTGCTCAATCCCGGGTTCTCGGTCAAGGACCGCATCGGGATCGGGATGATCGAGCGCGCCGAGCGCGCGGGCGAGCTGAAGCCCGGCGGGACCATCATCGAGCCGACCGCGGGCAACACGGGCGTCGGTCTGGCGCTGGCCGGCGTGCAGAAGGGTTATCGGGTCATCCTCTGCGTCCCGGAGAACTTCTCGACCGAGAAGCGCGAGGTGATGAAGGCCCTGGGCGGCGAAGTCGTGCTCACGCCGAAGGACGGCGGCATGAAGGCGGCCATCGCCAAGGCCGAGGAACTGGCATCGACCATCGAGGGTGCGTATGTGCCGCAGCAGTTTGCGAATCCGTACAACGCCGACTCGCATTACGAAACGACCGGCCGCGAGATCTTCGAGCAGATGGAGGGCCGCGTCGATGCCTGGGTGGCCGGAGCGGGAACGGGTGGCACGTTCACCGGTGTGGCCCGCTATCTCCGGGAGCGGCTGCCCGACGTCGGGTGTTACGTCGTGGAGCCGCAGGGCTCGATCCTCAAGGGTGGCGAAGCCGGTCCGCACGAGGTCGAAGGGATCGGTGCGTCGTCGTTCATCCCGGCGGTGCTGGACATGACCCTGGCCACGGACGTGATCCGCGTGGACGACGATCCGGCCTTCGACATGGTGGCTCGTCTGGCCGCCGAGGAAGGCGTGCTGGGAGCGTCGTCGGCGGGAGCGAACGTGTTTGCGGCGCTGGAAGTGGCCCGCCGCCTCGGTCCCGGCAAGCGCGTGGTGACGCTCATCCCGGACGCGTCGGAACGCTACATGTCCAAGGGGATCTATTCGCGCTGGCGCACCTAGTGTCGGGCGCCGTATCCTTGGGCGATGGTCACGGTGTCGATGCAAGGGCGAGACGTCCCGGATGATTTTCCGGGAGCGGACCTCGTCCGTGAGGGATTGCGCGATCTCGCCGCCGGCGTCGAGACCGTTCCGGCCCTCCTGGTTCTGGTCGGGGCGCCGCGTCTGAGAGATCTCGGCTTCGAGGTCAGCGATCCGTTCTCGAACCAGGACCATCCCGAGCATCGTCTCTACGATCTTCTCTCCAAAGAGGACGAAGATGAAGCGCACTCACGCTACAACGCTCTGCTCCGCCGTCTGATCAGTTTCGAGCGCGCCGCCGAATGCGTGAGCGACTGAACGAGGCTCGCCTCCGACTCTTCCTGCGCGGACTTGCGCGGGAAGCGGTGACGGAGAGTCGTGTTTACCTCACCGGTGGGGCCAGCGCTGTCTTGCTGGGTTGGAGAGACAGCACTCTCGATGTGGACCTGAAGATCATTCCGGATGACGACAGGCTCCTTCGGGCGATCCCCGCTCTCAAGGAGTCGTTGCAGATCAACGTCGAGCTCGCGGCGCCGGACGACTTCATTCCAGCGGTTCCTGGATGGGAAGAACGGAGCCCTTTCATCGTTCGCGAAGGAAAGGTCGGATTTCATCATTACGACTTCTACGGTCAGGCTCTGGCCAAGATCGAGCGAGACCACAGGATCGACCGGCTCGACGTCGGCCAGATGATCGAAGCAGGATTGGTCGACCGACGCAGGTTGATGCTGTTCTTCGAAAGCATTCGTCCCCAGCTCTACCGCTATCCGGCCATCAACCCTGAGCGCTTCGAGGAACGAGTTCGCAAACTACAATAGCGCGCGCATGACGCTCCCCCTTTCTCTGGTGATGTTTGCGTACGCGCTGGGATCGATTCCATTCAGTTTTCTGGTGGCCAAGGCATTCGCCGGCAAGGATGTGCGCATGCACGGGAGCCGGAACGTCGGGGCCACGAACGTGGCGCGCACGGCCGGCAGGGGAGCGGGTGTGCTGGCGCTGCTGCTCGATCTGGCCAAAGGCTACGGCGCGGTCATGCTGGCGCGCTGGCTGGTGGTGCGGCCGGGATGGCCGTTCCCACCCGGGACGCTGCCGTGGGAATCGCGGGAGATGTGGATCGCGCTGGCAGGCCTGGTGGCGGTGCTCGCGCACATGTTTCCGGTGTGGCTGGGGTTTCACGGCGGGAAGGGAGTGGCCACGGCGGCGGGTGTGGTGCTGGCGCTCGATCCGCGCGTCTTCGCGGCCACCGTGCTGGTGTTCGCAATCGTCACGCTGGTCTCGCGGACCGTGTCGCTGGCCTCCATCATCTCCGCCGCCTCCATCCCCGTGATGTTTCGTTTCGTCGCGCACGAAGCTCCGTTCTGGCGCATCGTCATCAGCATCGCCATCGCCCTGGCTGTCATCCTGAAGCATCACGAGAACATCTCGCGCCTGGTGCAGGGGACCGAGCGAAAGCTCGGCCGGAAGAAGGAGGACTGATGAAGATCTCGGTGATCGGAGCCGGTGCGTTCGGAACGGCCATGGCCATCAGCGCGGCGCGGGCCGGCAACGAGGTCGTGCTGTGGGCTCACGACCCCGAGGTGGCGCGCACGATCGCGGAGAGCGGCACGAATCCCGACTACCTGCGCGGCGCATCGCTGGGCGAGCGGATCGTGGCCACGAATGATCTGGCCGAGGCGGCGCGTTTCTCGGACACGATGTTCATGGTGGTTCCCAGCCATCACTATCGGGAGGTGCTCGGCAACATGCAGCCGCACCTGCGCGGGGGAACGCGGGTGATCTCCGGAACGAAGGGCATCGAGAACGATTCGCTCGATCGGATGTCGGCAATCTCCGCGGCAGTACTGGGCGGGCAACTGTCCGCATTCGCCGTGCTTTCGGGACCGACCTTCGCCATCGAGACGGCCAGCGGAACACCTACCGCGGCCGTGATTGCATCGACGGACGTGGTCTTCGCTCAGGAGTTGCAGCAGGTGCTCTCCTCTCCGACCTTCCGCCTCTATCACTCCGAGGATGTGGTTGGCGTCGAGCTGGCGGGGTCGCTCAAGAATGTCATCGCCATCGCTGCAGGGGTTCTCGAAGGCCTCGGCCTCGGAGCGAACACGAACGCCGCCCTGATCACACGCGGACTTCGCGAGATGACCCGTCTGGGCATCGCCATGGGCGGCCGGCTGGAGACCTTTGCCGGGCTGGCTGGCATGGGCGATCTGGTCCTCACCTGTACGGGCGCCCTGTCACGCAATCGCACCGTGGGCGTGCAGCTCGGCAAGGGACTGACGCTCGAAGAGATCCTGCGCGACGCCAAGTTCGTCGCCGAAGGAATCAAGACCGCGAAGTCCGCCCGGCAACTGGCCAAGCACCACGCCATCGAGATGCCCATCACCACCGAGATGCACCGTGTGCTTTACGAAGGCCAGTCCCCGCGCGAAGGGATTCAACGCCTGATGACGCGGTCCCTCAAAGCGGAAGTGGCCTGATCGGTGGGGGATCGGCCGCACGAGATGCCAGCGCCGGTTGGCATAGCCTTGGGCACGTGCGGTCGCTCTGAGGAAAACGCTTCGATCGCGCCAAGGCACTTCGGTGGGGCCGCGGGCATCCTGCCCGCGGTGGACTAAAACTAGAGTCCCGTTACGCCCGCGTGCGGGCGCCGACGCGCGAAGGCGCGTTCCACAATGTAGCCCCGGGCTCGGCCCGGGGAACGCGTGTGTCCGTGTGGTGCGGCCGCGAAGGCGGCCGCCACAACGTGCGGCGGAGCGTTCTCGACGTTGGCGCGAACATTGTGGCGACCGCCTTCGCGGCCGCCGGTTGGATCGAATCTCGTTTTCCCCGGGCCGAGCCCGGGGCAATATTGTTCGACGCGCCTTCGCGCGTCATGGGCGCGGTCTCCTTCAAATCCCGCCGGGTGCTATTGGCTACCGCCTACGGCGGCTTGGTTGCGGCTACGCCGCTCTGAGTTCATCGCCTCATTCCGCGAGGATCCGGGAGCTGCGCGGCGCTTCCGGCGGGGAGAGGGTGTAGAGGCGGAGCCAGGCCGCGCTCGCGGCGAGGGCGATGAGAGAGACGATCATGCCGGCGAAGAGACCGGCAGGCCGGTTGTTCGCGGGCATCGGCTTGGGGCGTGCGTACGGCACTTCGTAGACCCCAACGGCCGGCGGAGGCGGACCGGCCACACGGGCGGCCCCGGCCACCTCGCCCCTGCTCAGGACCCAGCGCACGCCGAGATCGCCCAGAGCACCCACCTCGTGCGGAGCGAGGATGGGATGGAACGTGTGCAGGTACGGGTCGTACCCGGCCGGAAGGAGCTGTTCCACGCGCGCCTTTGTGGTCAATGCGTCATACGAGATGGCATCGCGCACTCCATAGATGGAGGCGAGGTTGGCGGGGAACACTTCGAAATGCTCCGCGATCAGGAACTGCCGGCCGGGATCACGCAGGCGGATCTCTCGGATGACCTCCGGTTCCGGCGGGACGTCGTTCATCGTCACGGCGGGGTTGAAGCCCGCGCCGAATGCGAACAACTCCGCCGCCGCGGCGAAGGAGAGCAGCGCGGTCCGCCGCCGGATCGGAAACGCCAGCGCAATTCCGGCCAGCAGCCAGCACGCGCCGGGAAGTGCCAGCCGGCGCAGCGTCGTCGCACCCGCGGCCGAAAGGTAGTAGCCGAGTCGTTGCTCGTAGACCTCCGCGGACTGGCGCAGGTGACCGCGCGAGCGAAGCTGCTCGATGCCCCCCCGAGCGACGCGCGTGAGGGTTCCGGGCGCCACGAGCGGAAAGAGTCCACCCACGATGGCCAGCACGCCGGCCAGGAGCAGCGCCGTCCCCACCTTGCGCCGGCGTCTCGCGGCCAGGAGGAAGAGCGCGGGGCCGGCCGCCATTGAGGCAAAGAGGACGAAGAGGGCCACTCCATACTCGAGAGTCAGTACGCGCAGCACGGGCACATGCCGCAGCGTCGTCCACAGTCCAGGGGGATACCAGGAAGCGACCAAGGCCACGACGCCGATGATCAGTCCGCGCCGGAGCGACGGCGTGAGCTCGCGCCAGGCGAAGAGGATGGCCGTCAATACCAGAGCGCCGATGAAGCCCCCCGCACGGAGATTGAAGTTCTCCGCCAACGGCAACGCGGTGAGATCGAGCTCCCCTCGCACGGGACTCCCCAGCACACCGGGCAGAATCTGCGAGACCACTCCCCACACCCGGAAGGGATGAGCGATGCGGGGCCGCAGGACTTCCGCGTAATTGTTGGCGAGCAGGGCCAGAAAGGGCACGAGCTGCACGGCCAGAAGGAGAAAGCCGAGCAACGCGCCGACGGTCGAAGGCACGATCGCGGCCAGCCCGAGGTCCGGACGCTTCTCCGCCTCCCACGCCAGAAAGATCCAGACGCCGAGGACGCCGAGGAAAAGAGTCTCCGGATGACCGCCGGCCGTACAGAGCGCGGCCATGAGAATCACCAACGCCGCGTTGTGAATCGAGGGAGATTTCATCAGGCGCAGCGCGGCCGCCGCGAGTCCCGCCAGAACGGCGAAGACGTTCGTGATCGGATAGAGCAGCCAGACGATGCTGTAGCCGGCCATCGCGTAGACCAGCCCGCAGACGATGGCCGGTGGCCGGTCGACGTCGAGCTCGCGCGCCAACCAGTAGGCACAGAACGCGGCCGTGAGAATCTTCAGCAACGCCATCACCGCCCATCCGTCGAGACCGAGCAGCAGGCGAGGCCAGGTGAAGGGAGAAAAGAGCGCGGTCTGCGGATTCGCGAACAGCGGCCCTCCGTCGCCGGCCCACCGGTTCACCCAGGGCCATTCTCCGGCCGCGGCCAGACGGAGAATCTCGCGATCCCAGGGAACGAACTGCACGACCACATCGGCCAGAAGAGTGTTCGACACGCGCACGCGCTGGGCCGGGTCGTGCTTCCAGGCGTCGAAGTCGAAGGGGACGTCGAGCGGAGCGAAGGTCCGTCCGGGAAGAAGCCCGAGGCCGGTGTAGAGCAGGGCCAGGGCGACGAACAGGAGGATGACGCGGCGCATGTCCTAAGTGATCTTACATCAACGACTTACAGTTGGCTTTGCAGTTGCAATTCTTCAAGGCAGATGGAGGATTCGAAAATGCTGACCATCGTCAAAAAACTCGTTCGATTCCGTCTTGCCCAGACCTCGACCCGTGGCGCGGCACGCCTGCTCGGCTTCGGCCGCTTGGCGGCAATCGCCGGACTGGTGAGTGGTGTGCGGGCCTGGAGAAAGCAACACCACGCGTAAC
>JBDTOZ010000471.1:0-8948 GCA_039932995.1 Acidobacteriota bacterium
GCTCACTCCTCGCGAGTGCCCAGTGGACTAAAGTCCACCGCTCCACCAGACCAAAGACGCACCGCGGGCAGGATGCCCGCGGCCCCTTACCGGAGTGCCTTGGCGCGATGAGCCATTGGCCGCGGGCATTCTGCCCGGCGCACTTCCCGCGTCAAACGGCCAGACTCCAGTGGAGCGGTGGACTTTAGTCCACCGTCGCTCTCGCGAGGATCGGCCCCTTTGCCAGCCGCGACCCTCTACTCCTTGCCGTACTGGTAGCAGGCGCTCGCGTCCGTGACGGCGCTTTCCAGGTTGCAGCCGCTGTTGCCCGCGCTGTGCATGAGGGCGTAGCCGATGAACTTGGTGGTCTGGTGCTGCGAGGCAGGAGGCTCGGGATAGCCGGCGACGTAAAGGTCGTAGACCTTCTTGTCGTACGTGACCCGTACATACGAGTCGGTGAACTCGACGCTGGCCATCGGGCAACGCGCGGCGGTCGAGGAGATCGGCAGATCGGAGGAGAGCAGGAAACCCTGGTCGATGGACTTGTCGTCGTTGGTGTCGAGCAGCACGGCCACGCGGTTTTCTCCGATGCTGCGCACCACCGCTTCCCCGCTGATCACCTTCGGCTTGGTCGCGTAAGCACTCCCCGTGAAGAGGAGCAGGAGCAACGCCGGGAACAGCATGGATTTCCGCATGATGCGAATCATCCTACTCCGTCACGCGAACCACGACCAGCGTGAGGTCATCCTCGAGCTCGCCTCCGCTGAACGCCGTCGCCGCTTCGACCACGGATCGTTGCAGAGACGACGCATCTTGTTCATGGGCTTCGCCCACCAGCATCTCGATGCGCTCCTCGCCAAAGAGCTCTCCGCTGGAGTCGCACGCTTCACTGACGCCATCCGTGAAGAGCACGAGACGATCTCCCGCCTCCAGCGCCAGCTCGCGCTCCTCGTACGCATCCGAACGGAAGAGTCTCGAGAATGCCGGACCGCCCTCGAAGAGCCGGACCAGCGTGCCGTCCGCACGGGCCAGAACCGGCGCGTTATGACCCGCGTTGCACCAGCGCAGACGCATGGCCGCGGTGTCGACCGTCGCATAGAAGAACGTCACAAAGCGCCCGCCGGCCAGACTGGAGACCACCACGCGACGCACTCTTTCACAGAGATCGCGGGGTGAGCTGCTGGCGGACGCACGGACGGCCGCTTGCAGTCCGGACATGAGCAACGCCGCGGGCATGCCCTTGCCGGCCACGTCTCCGATGCAGACGGCCAGCTCACTCTCGGAGAGGACGATCAGGTCGTAGTAGTCGCCACCCATCGTGCGGGCCGGCTTCCAGAAGCCGCTGACGTCGAGCCGGGCCAGCTTCGGCATTTCGCGGGGGAGCAGGGTCTGCTGGATGGCGCTGGCTTGCGCGAAGTCCACCCCCTCGGCCTGCATGCGAATCCTGTCCAGCGCGCCGTCGAGCTGTTCGGCCACCGAGCGCAGGAAGTCGATGTCCTCGACGTCATATCCGCCGCCGGAGAGCTTCGGCGCCGCGGCGATGAAGGCTTGCGTCCCGACCGGGACCACCAGCACGGCCTCGATCTTTGCCAGAGCGCTGGCCGCCGGCTCCGGCACCACCCGTCGCGTGGGATCGAAGGGACGGTCGAGCGAGCCGGCAAACGATCCCGGCAAACGCAGGCGTCCAAGCACGGAGTCGGCCACGCCGACCTTGGCCACGGCCAGGAACTCGTCCTGCCGCTCGGCAAAGATCACCAGCGCGCGGTTGTGCAATGCCTGTTGCAGCTTTTCGGCGGCGGACGTCAGCAGCTCGATGGCATCGTGCGCGCTCCGGCCCTCGACGGAAATCGCTTTCAGTGCGTCCGGATAGTCGTAGCGGTGACGGAACAGATTGCGGTCCACGAGGAGCTGCAGCCGGTTGCGCAGCGGAACGAAGAGCAGAGCCACGACCAGCGTGGCGCCGATGACCATCCCGGATTGATTCTCCAGGCCGAACATGTACACGAGCATCGAGCCCAGGCCGCCGACGAGGCCGAGGTAGACCGCCACGATCGCGCCGCTGAGGATCGCGTAGACGACCGTCTTGCGGATGATGACGTCGATGTTCATCAGCCGGTACTTCAGGATGGCCACGGCGAAGGAGATCGGAATGGCCAGAGTCAGAATCGTCGTGACCAGCCGGATCGACTCCAGGCCCGGGCGCAGCGCATTCATATCGAAATGGCCCACCGTGGCCCAGATCGTGATCGCCGTCGCAACGACAAAGCCGAGGATCTTGCCGCCCACGACGAAGCCCAGACCCCACAGCGGCCACGCCACCTGACGCTTCTCTTCGACGTTCGCGTCGCGATGGCTTCTCCGCAGCGCGATCAACGCGAAGATGGGAAACAGCCCGATGGGAAGAAGGGGAAGGACCACAGCCACGCCTCCCACCAGCGCGGCGGCGCTCCTGGGCACGACCATGATCAGCGATCGCATCAACCCCGCCGCCAGACCCATGACCGCCAGCGAGACCTCAAATGGGCGAGCGACGATGGCGCGCACGACCCCTTCTCGGCGCGCGGCGTAGAGCACATGCGCGACGATCGCGAAGGCGGCCCCCACCAGCACATACCACGACCCCCGCAGAAGCGCACCGATCCGAGCATCCGGCGAGCGGACATCCCCCGAGCTCAGGATCACCAGGATCGTGGTGAGGATGAGAATCGAGAGCACGGCCAACAACGTGGCCGCATAGATCCAACGGATCACCTGCGGATGCTTCTCGAGAATGGGCCGCCGTCGCGGAAAGATCAGAGCCAGGTGCAAGATCAGTGGTGGATACATCAGGGCCGCGGCCGTGACGAGATAGACACTGGACACGTCGGGCACCGGTGAGGTGACGATGCCGCGGGCACTGGCCTGCTCGTAGACCGTGGCCGCCGTCCCGAGGATGGTCACCGCCGAGAGCAGGGCCAGCGCGAAGAAGACGGTGGCCCGCTGGTCGCCGGGAGCGCGGGCGATGATCAGCAGTGCGATGACCACGTACGCCAGCGCCACGATGATGGCCACGGCATGCTGCACCAGAATGGAGCGGCTTTCGAGAGGCGAGGCGAACGTGAGGGGCACGTCCAGCGTGGTCTTCCCGCGGCGCACGCGATAGACGACCGTCGATCCCGTGCGCGTGCGGGCATCGAGCTCGCGCAACTGCTTCACGTCGTCGCGGGGGATGCCGTTCAGCGAAAGAATCACGTCGCGGTAGCGGAGACGTCCGTCCGCGGGACTGCCCGAGGCGGTGACCATGACCTCGAACGGCTTCAGGCCCATCAAGCGTCCCTGTTCTTCAGCCTGCGGCCCGAAGAGGTAATAGACGCCACTCCAACCCCGCTCGTGCCAGTGCGCGGCCCGGTAACCCATGTAGCCGAAGGCCACCCCCAGCACCAGCAGGGTCAGCACGAGAAGGCCGGCAAACCGGGCGCGGGGCGACATGGGTCTCTCAGTTTACGGAAAAGAGGGGTACAGAGTTGCCGCGAATCTGACTTGGGGCCGCGTGGCCGCCGGCTTCAGGCCGCCTGTTCGTCGAGCTCGAAGGGGGAGGAGATGACGTAGAGATCCCCCTGCATCAGCGCCGAGGGGGTGATGCCGAACATCTGGGAAAACGTGCGCGTGAGATGCGCGGCATCGGCAAAGTCGGAGAGCTGCGCCGCGGCGGTGACGGTGCGCTCGCGGCCGATGGCCAGCATGGCCCGGGTCAGTTTGCGCCAGAGCATGTAGCGGCGAAAGGGAAGACCGACCTGCTGTTTGAAGAGATGCTGGAAACGGCTTGGGGAGAGGAAGGCACTCGCTGCCGCCGTCTCGAGCGAGATGCGCAGGTCGTTGGAGCCACGGATCTGATCGAGCACACGGGTCACGCGCTCGTCCAGATGCCGGGCCGGCGGCGCACCGGCGCAGAGCGTGTCCACACAGAACCGGATCAGCGAGCCGATCTCCATCGCCTCCAGGGGACGCTCGAGAAAAGCACGGAGTTGCGCCGCCGCAGCAACACAACGCGTCTCGGGGATCAGGGTGATCTCTCGAGCGACCGCCGTGCGCAACCAGGCTCCTTCCACGGATTCCGGATCGACGAAGAGCATCGCTCCCAGGGCGCCGTTGGCGTTGAAGCGGTGCGTGACGTCCGGCATCACGATCAGTCCCCGCCCCGACTGCCACTCTTCATGCTCCCCGCTGACGAGCAAATCCCCTTCAATGGCGATGACGATCTGAATGGCATGGTGCGCGTGGGGCGGCACGACGCCGGCGCTCCGTCCCAGAAGGAGGAACCCGCCGTCCCACAAGTACCAGCGTGGCCGCGTGATCCAGCGTGATGGCTCGTCCAGTGTTTCCTTCCTTTCCCAGGCTCGCGCAGCGTCGCGGACCTGGATAGCCGGTTCGTTCAAGAACTCCGGCTGCTCCGTTCAATCTTCTCGCGACCGTTCTCCCTATCTTGCTCGCATCGCCGGAACACACCGGCCACATGAACGAAACAAGGGAGAAATCAATGACCACTTTCGAGAATAGCAAAAACCGCAACGACTGGAGTGGGGTCAGGATCGCGTTGATGGCGCTGGTCCTGGTGGGGGTTGCCGCCTGTGGACAGGCCATGATGCACCGGGTCCGGAAGCCGGCCGCGAGCGAGTTCGGCATGGGACCGCGCACCTCCGCAAAGGGTCTCTACGTGGCCACGCTCCAATCGGCCGAGCCGCTGCGGACGCGCAAGCTCCAGACCCTGCAAGTCTCCATCGCGGACCCCAGCGGTGCCGCGGTGGAAGGCGCGACGATCGGCATCGACGGCGGCATGCCGCAGCATGGACACGGGCTGCCGACCCAACCTCGCGTCACCGGAACCAACGGCAACGGCGTGTACGTGATCGAGGGCGTCCGTTTCAACATGGGTGGTTGGTGGGAATTCAAGGTGGCGGTCGACGGACCGGCCGGCCCCGACACCATCACCTTCAACCTCGCCCTCTGATCCCTCCCGCGACACCACTCGCCCTCCGCCACCACCACGACTTGGAGTCACGAACATGATCGTCAAACGCGCCGCCCTCGTCCTCGTCTGGATCGCTCTCGTCGTCACGCTTCTCTCCGCCAGTGTTCTCCGGCAGGAGCGCTGGACCGACGAACAACGCGAAGAAGTGCGCAAGCTCTCCCTCGGGGAGCTCGAGCCGCTCCCCGCCGATCCGACCAACCGCGTCGCCGACGACCCTCGGGCCGTGGCTCTCGGTCACCGGTTGTTCTTCGAGACCCGTCTCAGCTCGAACGGCAAAGTGTCGTGCGCGACGTGCCATCAAGCCGAGCGTGAGTTTCAGGACGGCACGCCACTGGCGAGCGGCGTCGGAACGACCGGCCGTCGCACCATGCCGGTGGCCGGCACCGCCTACAGTCCCTTCCTCTTCTGGGACGGACGCAAGGACAGCCAGTGGGCGCAGGCCCTGGGGCCGCTCGAGAGCGCGGTGGAGCATGGCGGATCGCGTGCGCAATACGCACATGTGATCGCCGAAAACTACCGCGCGGAGTACCAGAGCCTGTTCGGGCCGTTGCCGGATCTGAGAGACGTGCCGCCTTCCGCGGGCCCCGTCGCCGACCCCGGCGCGGCCGCTGCCTGGAAGAAGATGTCGGAAGAGCAGCGGATGGAGGTCACCGGCGTCTACGTGAACATCGGAAAAGCCATCGCCGCGTACGAACGGCGCCTGCAGTTTGAAGACTCGCGTTTCGATCGCTACGCCGCGGCCCTGCTCCGCACCGGTCAGGCGCCGAAGGACGTGCTCAGTCCCGACGAAGTGGCCGGCCTGCGCCTGTTCATCGGCAAGGCCAACTGCACGCAGTGTCACAACGGTCCGCTCTTCACCAACAACGAGTTTCACAACACCGGCGTGCCCGCCAGCACCATCGCGCCACCCGACCGCGGGCGGGCCACCGGCGCGCCGGGCGTGATCGCGGATGAGTTCAACTGCAAGAGCCGCTGGAGCGATGCCTCGCCCGCTCAGTGTGCGGAGCTGGAGTACCTGGTATCCAACGGACCGACGCTGGAGCGCGCGTTCAAGGTGCCGTCACTACGCGGTGTGGCCGCACGTGCGCCGTACATGCACGCCGGACAGTTCGCCACCCTCAGCGAAGTATTGGCCCACTACAATCGCGCCGCCGCGGCGCCCGCGGGCCACACGGAGTTGAAGCCGCTGCGACTGAATGCCGGCGAGCTGCGCCAGCTCGAGTCGTTCCTGCGCGCGCTGGACGGCGGCACGACCGCGACGGCGCCCGAGTTGCTGCGCGCGCCGGCGGGGAGAACGGAAAGGTAGGGGTTGTTGCGATGGGGCGCGGGCAGCTTCCCGTTCGCGCGCTGTTCCCATCGCAACACAAAGCCATCGCAACACAAAGCCCTCGCAACACAAGGCCCTCGCAACACAAGGCCCTCGCAACACAACGCCCGCCCTTCGGCGCCGCGGCACCGGGCAAACCCTTACAATGCGGGGATCGTGTTCCCGTCCGGATCCAAAGTAGGCCCCTACGAGGTGTTGTCCTTACTCGGTGAAGGGGGGATGGGGCAGGTCTACCGCGGGCGGGACCCGCGGCTGGGACGCGACATCGCCATCAAGGTCCTGGCGCGCGACTCCTCGCAGGACGCCGAGGCGGTGGGGCGGCTGGAGCGGGAGGCGCGCGCCATCGCGGCCTTGTCCCATCCGAACATCGTGGCGGTCTACGACGTCGGCAGGGAGAACGGCGACTTTTACGTCGTCACCGAGCTGCTCGAAGGCCACACCCTGCGCGATCAGATCCGGCTCTCCGCCATCGACTGGCGACGGGCCGTGGAGATCGGCGCCGAGTTGGCCGACGGGCTCGCCGCCGCCCACGCCAAGTCGATCGTGCACCGCGACCTCAAACCGGAGAACATCTTCATCACAGAAGACGGCCGCGTGAAGATTCTCGACTTCGGACTGGCGCAGACCGATCCCATCCTCACGCAACGCGAGGAGACCGAGATCCCCACGCGCAAATGGTTCCAGACGCAGCCTGGGGCGGTCATCGGGACGCTCGGCTACATGTCCCCGGAACAGCTCCGCGGGGAGAGCGTCGATGCCAGCGCGGACATCTTCTCCCTCGGCTGCATCCTCTACGAGATGGTCACGACGCGGAAGCCGTTCCATCGCGAGTCCGGCGCCGCCACCATCGCCGCCATCCTCAAGGACGAGCTCCCACGCGAGCTGGTGAACTCGAGCGTCCCGATCGAGTTCCAGCGCATCATCGAAGGCTGCGTCGAAAAGACCGCCGCCATGCGCTTCCAGTCCGCGCGCGACCTCTCGCTCACCCTGCGGGCCATCGGCTCCAGTGCCGCCATCGAGAGCGCGGACCTGATCCGCAAGATCGCACGCCGCCGTCCGAAGGCCATCGACTCCCTGGCCATTCTGCCGCTGGCCAATGCCTCCGGCGATCCCAACGCGGACTATCTCAGCGACGGCATCACCGAGGGCATCATCAATCGGCTCTCCCAACTCCCGAAACTCAAGGTCATGGCCCGCAGCACCGTCTTCCGTTACAAGAATCGGGAAGCCGATCCGCTGTCCATCGGTCGTGAGCTGCGCGTGCGGGCCGTGCTCACGGGCGTCGTGAAGCAGGCCGGAAGCCGTCTGCAGATCACCGTGGAGCTGGTCGACACCCACGACGGCTCGCAGCTCTGGAACGACACGTACAACCGCGACATCGCCAACCTGGTGAAGTTGACCGATGAAATGTCGCGCGAGATCGCCGAGAAACTGCGCGTGCGGCTGACCGGCGCGGAGAAGAAGAAGCTGCGTCGCAGCACGACCACCAACAGCGACGCCTACCAGTTCTACCTGAAGGGCCGCTATCACTGGAACCGGCGCACGGGAGACAGCCTGCGCCGCGGCATCAACTTCTTCCGGGAGGCAATCGCCTCCGATCCTTCGTTCGCGAGCGCGTACGCGGGCCTCGCGGACTGCTACCTCTCGCTCGGCACGAACATCCCCCTGCCGCCGCCCGAGGTCATGCCCAAGGCGAAGGCAGCGGCGATGAAGGCGCTCGAGATCAACGACGATCTGGCCGATGCCTGGGCCTCTCTCGGCGCGGTGCGCTGGTGGTACGAATGGGATTGGGATGGAGCGGAGGAGGCCTATCGCCGCGCCATCGAGCTCAACCCGAACTACGCCACCGCGCACGATGGCTACGCCATGCTCCTCTCCGCGCGCGGCCGCTTCGACGAAGCGGTGGAGCAGATCTCCAAGGCCGGCGAGCTCGATCCGCTTTCGCTGATCATCGCCGTGCATGCGGGCTGGCCGGCCTACGTCGCGCGCGACTACGAGTCGGCCATTCGCCGTTTTCGCAAAGCCCTCGAGCTCGACGAAAACTTCATCCCCGCCCACGGCTGGCTGGGCATGGCCCTCGGCCAGCAGCGGCGTTACTCCGAAGCCATCGACGCATTTCACCGCGCACTGGAAGTCGATCGGATTCCGATCCTCAAGACCATGCTCGCGCACACCCACGCCATCGCCGGCCAACGCCGGGAAGCATTGGCACTGCTCGAAGAGCTCCAGGTGGAGCGCCAGCAACGCTACATCTCGCCGTACGACATCGCCATCGTCCACACCGGCCTGGGCGACATCCCCGCCGCCCTGGCCCAACTCCGCGCCGCCGTCGAAGACCGCTCCGCCTGGATGGTCTTCCTCAACGTCGACCCCCGCCTCGACAGCCTGCGCGACGAACCCGCATTCCGCGAGCTCGCCCTGCAGTTGCACTGAGAGAGAGCCTGGTCGCTCTCGCGGCCGGCCTTGGGAAGTGCGCCGGGCAGAATGCCCGCGCCCCATGGTTCATCGCGCCAAGGCACTCCGGTGAGGGGCCGCGGGCATCCAGCCCGCGGTGGCCTTGGTTCCGTGGAGCGGTGGATTTTAGTCCACCGTCGCTCTCGCGAGGATCGGCCCCTCTGCCCTTCGCGGCTCTCG
>JBDTOZ010000472.1:0-13103 GCA_039932995.1 Acidobacteriota bacterium
CCGCAGGGGATTGAGCCTCGCCACGGCTTGCATTGCACATTTTAGGTGGCGTACCATCTACAGCTTATAGGTGGACAGTCTTTAGGTGGAGGCGCGCCGATGCACGTCAGGTTTCGGGTTGCCGCTGTTTGCACGGCGGTTGCGGTATCTGCACTTGGAAGTGCGCAGCAACCAGTCATCGTTCCGATGGCCGCATTTGACGATGAGTCGTCTGTGCGCGAGCGAAGCGACGAAATCGATTCAACGCAAGGGTGTTACCCGCTGACCCGTCGGTACGGAAGACGGCGTGCGGTTGGGAAAGGCGGTCCTCCCTGCGTGTCGAATCCCACCGTCCGCCTCACGGTGGAGCCAAACGCCTGCGAAGGGGACCGCGTGCGCGTCTCGTGGCAGGCTTCCGAGCCGAACGCGCGTGTCCACCTCCAAGGCATCGCCTGCGATCTCCCCGCGTCTGGATTCACGACTGTGACGGCGAAGCCGAACATGACGCTTCGCGCCATCGCGACCACCTGCGGCATCGGCCCGGAGGCGTCGGCGACGGTCGCGATCGAGGCTGCGCCCGAGATCACGAGCTTCTCCGCTGAGCACGCGATGCTCGCGCCCTTCGCGATTACGAGCCTGCAGTTCACGTACGAACACGCGACGTCCTGGTCGATCGACGGAGCGGAGGCGCTGTGGGACCCGCTCTCGGGCGTGAGCCCGTTCGGCGGCAGCGCCCGCGTGTACTTCGCGTCGGTGCCGGCGGAGCCTGTGCTGACTGTTCTCGGCCGCTGCGGCGCGGCGACGGTGCCGCTCTCGATCCCGCGCTGCACCGGAGAACCTCCCGACGTCGATGTCGCGCAAGCGTACAGTCGCGCGGCGGTGGGCCAGCAGCAGCGCTGGACGTTTCTCGCATCGCCCTCGGTCACCCGCTGGTGGCTGGAAACCGATAACGGCCGGTTCACGCCATCGTCCGGCGCGCGGTCGGGTAACGGTGAGATCGAGGTCGTGTACGAGCCTGCACGCGCCGGTGAGGCGAGCATCGCCCTCTACGGCGACAGCGAATGCGGAATCGACAGCATCGGCGGCTCGCAGACGGTCTGGAACTGCGCGGAGCCCCTCATCCAGTCCTTCACGGCGGGCTCGGCGACGCTCGCGGTCGGGCAGAGCACGTATGTCTCGTATGTCACGCAGGAGCGGCACGGAGAGGTGGGGAGCGTCGTGTCGTCGCTCGGGAACGCGCTCGGCGGGCCAGTCCACTCACCGTATCCCGAGACGCGACACACCTACACGGCGACGCAGGCGGGAGCGGATACGGTGACTTTGACCGTACAGACGCCTTGCGGTTCCGGAACGGCAAGCGTTCAGATCACCGCGAAGTAGGAGATCGCGTGTCTAGTCCGCGAGGCGGGCGGAGCGACGGAGTGAACGCCCTCCGTCACGTCGAGCAACGGTCCGCGCGTTGCCGCGCGTGTCGCAACCTCCGTCTGGCGCCGGACGGCAAATCCGGGCATGCTCTTCTGGTAGCTTGGTGCTTCGTCTTGGGATCAAACGACTTGAAGACTCCCTACCACAGCGCGTACTGGGCGCATGCCCTGACACTCCAAGGGCCGCCCGGCACCGTGGAGAACCTCTCGCGCTCGATGGCGAACGCCCGGGTCGATCTCAACCCTCACCAAGTCGACGCGGCGCTGTTTGCCGTTCGGTCGCCCTTCACAAAGGGCGTCCTCCTCGCCGACGAGGTCGGCCTCGGAAAGACGATCGAGGCGGGGATCGTCATCGCGCAGCGGTGGGCGGAGCGGCGCCGGAGGATCCTCCTCATCGTTCCCGCGACGCTCCGGAAGCAATGGCAGCAGGAGATCGAGGAGAAGTTCTCCATCGCGACGACGATCCTCGAATCGGCGAACTTCAACCTCGCGAAGAAGGCGGGGGCGAAGAACCCTTTCGACATTCCCGGTCGAATCGTCATCTGCTCCTATCATTTCGTTTCCGCGAAGGCGAAAGAGGTGAAGCTTCTCAACTGGGACCTCGTCGTCATCGACGAGGCGCATCGTCTCCGGAACGTCTACAAGCCGCAGAACAAGATGGCGAACGCGATCGTGGATGCGATCAAGGGCCGCCCTACCGTTCTTCTCACCGCCACTCCCCTCCAGAACTCGCTCATGGAGCTCTACGGCCTTGTCTCGGTCATCGACGAGCACGTGTTCGGCGACCCGACCTCCTTCCGAGAGCAATTCCTCCGCGGAAACGACGAAGTGGCCCGGAACACGGAACTGAAGCGGCGGCTCGCCCAGCTCTGCCGCCGGACGCTCCGGAGACAGGTCCTCGAATACATCCGGTTCACGCAGCGCGTGCCGATCACGCAGGAGTTCCTGCCGTCCGAGAAGGAGCACGAACTCTACGAACAGGTCTCGACGTACCTCCAGCGCGAGGTGCTCCATGCCCTGCCGGCGAGCCAACGCACCCTCATGACGCTCATCCTCAGGCGGCTCCTCGCGTCGTCGACCTTCGCGATCGCCGGGACGCTCCGGAGCCTCATCAAGCGGCTCGAACTCATGGAGAAGGAGATCCGCCCGTTCGACGAAGAGGACTTCGAGGCGATCAAGGAGCTCGAGGACGAGTGGACGGAAGAGGAGAACAGCGACGAGTTCGTGATCGACCGCGCGTCACTGAAAGGCGAACTCGCCGAGCTTCGCACCTACGCGGCACTCGCGGAGGAGATCCACCACAACGCGAAGGGGGACGCGCTCCTGAAGGCGCTCGACGCCGCGTTCAAGAAGGCCGCAGACCTCGGCGCGCCGCGCAAGGCCGTGATCTTCACCGAATCGCGCCGCACGCAAGCATGGCTCCATGACTTCCTTGGGAAGCAAGGCTACGCCGGCGAGATCGTCCTCATGAACGGCACGAATACCGATCCGGGCTCACGGGCGATTTACGAGGGATGGCAGGAGCGGCACGCGCACTCCGACCTCATCTCCGGCTCGAAGTCGGCCGACACGAAGGCCGCGATCGTCGAAGAGTTCCGCGACCGCGCGACGCTCCTCATCGCGACAGAGTCAGCGGCCGAGGGCGTGAACCTCCAGTTCTGTTCCCTCGTCGTGAACTACGACCTGCCCTGGAACCCGCAGCGGATCGAGCAGCGCATTGGTCGCTGTCACCGCTATGGCCAGAAGCACGACGTCGTCGTCGTGAACTTCCTGAACAAGCGGAACGAGGCCGATCAGCGTGTCTACAAGCTCCTCGCGGAGAAGTTCAAGCTCTTCGACGGCGTCTTCGGCGCGAGCGACCAGGTCCTCGGAGCGCTCGAATCCGGCGTCGACATCGAGCGCAGAATCGCGCAGGTGTACCAGGAGTGCCGAACCGCGGAGGAAATCCAGGCCGCCTTCGACAAGATTCAGGCTGACCTCGACGAACAGATCACCTCCCGGATGGATGAGACGCGCAAGAACCTCCTCGAGAATTTCGACGTCGACGTGCACGCGCGCATCAAGCTCCGGATGGAAGAGTCCGAGCGCGCGCTGAACTCGCATCAGGAGCTGCTCCGCGATCTCACACGCGCGGAGCTCGACGGCGACGCCTCCTGGGAGGGCAACCGGTTCCGCTACCGCGGTGCGCTCGGCCCGGAGGGAACGTACAACTTTGACTGGAAGAGCGCCGAAGCGGCCAACGAGATCTTCTACCGCGCGGATCATCCGCTCGCGCTGACCCTCATCCAGCGCGCCACAGATCGCCCGCTCGCCGGCGCGCACGTCCGCTTCGACCTCACGAGCTACGGCGCGAAGATCAGCGCGCTGGCGCCGTTCGTCGGGAAATCCGGGTGGCTGCGCCTCGTGAAGACGACAATCACGTCTCTCGAAGCGGAGGACCACCTCGACGTCATCGCCGCGAGCGACGACGGGCATCTCCTCGATGACGACCTCGCGCGAAAACTCTTCGCGCTCGACGCGCGCATCGTCGGCGACGTCGCCGGTGCTGCGCCGGCGGAGATCCTCGACAGCGCGACGTCCGCCCGCGTCGCGGAGCACGTCGCCTCCGTCGAATCACGCAACGCGAAGCATTTCGATGAAGAGGTCGCGAAGCTCGAGCTCTGGGCCGAGGACCTGAAGTTCGGCCTCGAGCAGGAGCTGAAGGAGCTCGATCGCGAGATCCGCGACATCCGGCGCGCGACGGCGGGGAGCGGCACGCTCGCGGAGAAGCTCGCCGGCCAGAAGAAGCTGAAGGAACTCGACGGGAAAAAGAAGAAGAAGCGGGCGGAGCTCTTCGACGCCCAGGACACGATCGACGAGAAGCGTGACACGCTCATCGGGGAGATCGAGCGACAGCTCCAGCAGCGTGTCTCCTCAAACGTTCTCTTCACGGTGCGCTGGACGCTCGCATGAGGCTGGTAAAGCCTGTACAGTTTTCCCTGACGCAGCCCACACTCAGCAAGGATTGAATGGCCAAGAATCAGAAACTCGAACTCCAGTGGATCGGAAAGGATCAACGGCCTCGCCTCGAGCCCCGCATCCTGCTGGAAGACCCTGAACTCTCGTACCACGCCGCACATCGCGTCGGTTCGAACGATCTCTACGACAATCGCCTCATCTTCGGTGACAACCTGCTCGCTCTGAAGGCGCTGGAGCAGGAGTTCATAGGCGCTGTTAAGTGCATCTACATCGACCCGCCGTACAACACAGGATCGGCATATGAGCACTATGACGATGGGATCGAACACTCAATCTGGCTCTCCCTGATGCGCGAGCGGCTTCAGCTGCTTTGGCGTCTGCTCAGCAATGACGGATCACTCTGGATCTCCATCGATGACGACGAGATGCCATACCTCCGTGTGCTCCTTGATGAATTGGTCGGCCGCGAAAAATTCATCGCCGCAAACGTCTGGCAGAAGCGGTATTCACGTGAGAATCGCGAAGCGATCGGTGACGTGCATGAGTACGTACTCGTATATGCAAAGAACCCATTCACGTTCAAAGAGCATCGCAACTTGGTACCTTTCGAGGAAAAGCAAGCAAAGGTCTATCGGAATCCGAACAACGACCCACGCGGACCATGGCGTCCCATCCCGATGACAGCACAGGAAGGTCATGCCACAGCGGAGCAGTTCTATGAAATCCAAAGTCCATCTGGGAAAGTATTCACTCCACCGGAAGGCCGATGTTGGGGAATTGCTAAAGCAACGTTCAATCGCCTTAGAGCGGAAGGTCGAATCTACTTCGGCAAGAAAGGTGACTCACAGCCGAACATCATTCGGTATCTGAGTGAAGTCGAGGGGGCCGTTCCGTGGACGTGGTGGCCGAGCGATGAAGTCGGACACACCGACGAGGCTAAGAAAGAGATGCATGCACTCTTCGGTAAGGTCGCAGCGTTCGATACCCCGAAGCCCGAGCGATTGATTCGACGAATTGTCCATATCGCGACAAACCCGGGGGATCTCGTTCTTGATTCATTTGCGGGTTCCGGCACCACCGGCGCCGTCGCCCACAAGCTGGGTCGCCGCTGGATCATGGTGGAGCTTGGAGAACACGCGAAGACGCACGTCGTTCCACGGCTGCGCAAAGTCATCGACGGAACCGACTCAAGCGGGATTACGGAGGCGGTCGAATGGAAAGGCGGCGGTGGTTTCCGCTTCTACCACCTCGCTCCATCTCTTATCGAGAAGGACAAGTGGGGAAACCCGATCATCAACAAGAGCTACAACGCGGACATGCTCGCAGAAGCCGTCTGCAAGCTCGAAGGGTTCACGTATGCCCCGACGGACATCTACTGGCAGCAGGGCTACTCGACCGAGCGTGACTTCATCTACGTCACGACACAGAAGCTCACGCGTGAACAGCTCCAGGCGCTGAGCGACGAGGTCGGCGACGACCGCACGCTTCTCGTGTGCTGCGCCGCGTTCCGCGCGAAGGCGGACGCCTTCATGAATCTCACGATCAAGAAGATCCCGCATGCCGTGCTGTCGCGCTGCGAGTGGGGACGCGACGACTACAGCCTCCAGATCAAAAACCTCCCCGCTGCGCCGGACCTGGGCGTCGCGGACGACATGCCGCCCAAATCCACGAAAGCGAAGGCGAAGAAGACGGCGTCGGACGACACCCTCTCCCTCTTCGATACCAAGCCGACAGCATGAACCGACACGTCAATTCGATCAGCGGCCGTCTGAGCCTTCGCCCGCCGCAGCGCGACGCGCTTGAGATCCTCGCACGCATCACCGAGATCGCGCCTCCGGGGAAAGACGTCGACGCCGCCGCGGCGCTCGAGATCATCCGCTCCGAGTACCCGTCGGTCGAGGACTTCGAGCGCGAGTTCCCGTCGCTCTGCTTCGCGCTCGCCACGGGCGTCGGCAAGACGCGCCTCATGGGCGCCTTCATTGCGTATCTGTACCAGACGAAGGGCATCCGGCACTTCTTCGTCCTCGCGCCGAACCTCACGATCTACAATAAGCTCATTCGCGACTTCACGCCGGGACACGCGAAGTACGTCCTGAACGGCATCTCGGAGTTCGCGAACAACCCGCCCGTCATCATCACCGGTGATGACTACGAGCGGGGACAGGGGACGCGCGTCCAGACGACGCTCTTCGACGACGTCCACATCAACATCTTCAATATCTCGAAGATCAACTCCGAGGTGCGCGGCGGGAAGACGCCGAAGATCAAGCGGCTCGCCGAGTACATCGGGACGAGCTACTTCGAGTACCTCGCCGGGCTGCCGGACCTCGTCCTCATCATGGACGAATCGCACCGCTACCGCGCGGAGGCGGGCGTCCGCGTCCTGAATGAACTGAAGCCGATCCTCGGCCTCGAGCTCACCGCGACGCCGCAGGTCGAGCAGGGCTCGAAGGCGCCGGTCCCCTTCAAGAACATCATCTACAGCTACCCGCTCTCCCAGGCGATCGCGGACGGCTTCGTGAAGGAACCGGCCGTCGCGACGCGCGAGAACTTCAACGCCGACGCGTACACGCCGGAACAACTTGAGCGGCTGAAGCTCGAAGACGGCGTCCGGGTCCACGAAGCGACGAAGGTCGAGCTCGAGACGTACGCCCGGAACTACGATCAACCGATCGTGAAGCCATTCATGCTCGTCGTCGCGAAGGACACGGAGCACGCGAACGAACTGCAGAAGCTCATGGAAGAGGATCAGTTCTTCGAGGGGCGCTACCGCGGCCGCGTCATCACCGTCCACTCGAACCAGAAGGGCGACGAGAAGGACGAAGTCGTCGAGCGTCTCCTCGCGGTCGAGAAAGCGGACGAGCCGACCGAGATCGTCATCCACGTGAACATGCTGAAGGAGGGGTGGGACGTCACGAACCTCTACACGATCGTCCCGCTCCGCGCCGCGAATTCGAAGACGCTCGTCGAACAGTCGATCGGGCGCGGGTTGCGGCTTCCATATGCGAAGCGCGTGGGCGTGACCGCCGTCGATCGCCTGACCATCGTGGCCCATGATCGCTTCCAGGAGATCGTCGACGAGGCGAACCGGCCGGACTCCGCGATCCGCGGCGGCATCGTCGTGACGCATGTCCCGCTCGAGAAGAAGCAGAGCGTCGAGGTGAAGCCGTGGATCGACGTCCTCGTCGGTCCTGCGCCGACGCCAGCCGTCCAAGACGGCGTCATTGCCGACAAACCCAACGCGACCCAACTCCCGATCAAGGGCGTCGCGCAGCACCCCTTCCCGACACTGGAATCGCAGAGGGTGGCAAAGATCACGATGGACGTCGTGAAGGATTTCGAGCGGTTACCGAGTTCGCGTGACCTGCAGAAACCTGAGATCAAGGCACAGATCATCAAGAAGGTCACCGAGGCGTACAACGCCGGCCAGCAGACGATCGAAGGGGTCGTCGAGAAGCCGGACATCGCATCGGACGTCGAGAAAGCTCTCGCCTTACGCGCGGAGAAGACGATCGACATTCCGCGCATCAGCGTCGTCCCGACGGGCGAAATCACCTCCGGATTCCGCGACTTCGATCTCGAGCTCGCGAATGTCCGGTACCAGCCGGTCGATCACGAGATCCTCATCCAGCACCTGCAGAGCAACACCCGCGAGAAGCTCATGACGGGCGTGACGGAGGTCGACGAGGACCGGCTGGAGAACTACCTCGTCCGGGCGCTCATCGACTTCGACGACATCTCGTACGACGACCAGGCGGACCTCCTCTACAGGCTCGCCGGCCAGGTCGTAACGCACCTCGGCTCGTACCTCAAGGACGACGACGAGGTAACGAACGTCCTCCAGTACTACCAGCGCCCGCTTGCGGAACTTGTGCACGCGCAGATGCAGCAGCACTACTGGGAGACGCAGTCGGACCTCGACGTGAAGGTCGCGAAGGGGTTCGTATCGCTCCGTCCGAGCAGCTTCTCCCTCCCCGCCGGCGAGTCCCCGCGTAACTTCCGTGCTCCGGTCGACGACAAGCAGTACATCCGCGGCATGCTCTTCACGGGCTTCCAGAAGTCGCTCTACGAGAGCGCGAAGTTCGACTCCGACACGGAGCGGCGGTTCTCCGTCATCCTCGAGGACACGAAGACCGTCGACAAGTGGTTCCGTCCGAGCAGCGGCATCCTCCGGATCTTCTACCGCTACGGCCGCGGCGATCAGGAGTACGTTCCAGACTTCGTCGTCGAGACGGTCGACGGGAAGCTCGTCTGTGAGATCAAGTCGGTGAACGAAATGGATGATCCCGAAGTCGAAGCGAAGGCGAAGGCGGCTGTCGCCTGGTGCGAGCGGGCGACGACGCATGAGCAGTCGATCGGTGGGAAAGCGTGGCGGTACCTGCTCATCCCGCACGATGCGGTGACGGCGAACGCGACGCTGAAAGCGCTCGGGGAGCGGTATATGCGAACGGCGGCCCCCGCACATACGTAGTCCGCAGCCATGATCACGCTCTATGGGGGACGCGGTTCGGGCGGGTTTTCCATCGAAGGCGACGCCATGCCCGATGCCGCTGCCCGGATACTCAAAAACAACGTCGCGAAAGTCCTCCGTTCGCGCGGGAACACGATCGCCTCCGCGATGTTGCTTAAGTTCCCATTCAGACTCTTTGACGCCACGAACGACTCTAATGACGAATTCTCTGTCCTCGTGGCGCGGGTACCGCTCGCGCGCTACGAAGAGCTTCGCAAGATCGGGGGTGACGCAGACATGCGACACGAAATCGCAGCGATCGCGAGGGTGGCAACGGAGCTCGGCACGTACGTGCGATTCGTCGCCGCCGACTTGGCAATGAGCACTACTGAGCCAGACGTGTCGGGCCTCACTCGTGCGGAGATTCACAAGTTGGTCAACAACTACATCGGCGTACAGAGCGGGTACCTCGGAGACTTCAGCTACCGCAGCCACCACGAGTTCTACGTCGAACTGGATCTCGAAGTGGATCCGAACGACTTGCCCGGCACCACACGCGAACGATTCATCCAGATCCTCGCGGACAGCACACCAGCAGACCAAGCAAAGATTCTAGGGGGGGTCCTTTCGCGGTTCCCCATTGGGTCATCCCCGCTACGCACGCAGGCGCGTGCGGACCTAGTAGAGTCGTGGATCCGCCGCCTCCGTAGTCGTGGGCCGGTGGCTGCTGCCGCCCCGCAGATGACAACGGCAGTGGTGGAACGAGCTCTCGCCGATGCCACGAACTTGCTACGGACGTCGGGTCCCATCAGTGCCGTCGATCGGACGCACACCGCGCTGCACGGCTGGCTCAAGGCAGCGTGCGCAAACGCTTCGATCCCGTTGAGCGCTGACCCCAGCATCACCGAAGCGATCAAGGCCCTCCGCGAACAGCATCCGAAGCTTCAGGCGAGCGGCGCCCGTGCGGAGGAGATAACGCGTGTGCTCCGCGCGCTCGGGACCGTGGTCGATTCCTTGAACACGATCCGGAACCGAGCGAGCGTCGCCCACGCGAACGATCAGCTTCTCGACGAACCGGAGGCGATGCTCGTCATCAACATGGCCCAGACAGTGTTGCACTTCCTCGACGCAAAGCTGTCCCGGTAGCCGTTAGAACCCGTCCGCGACAACGAGGGTTCGCTCGACGTACGTTCGGAGCTCCGTTTCGTCGATCGGCTCCGTGTCTGCACCGGGATTTTGGGCATGATGGTACCTCTTCGAGAATTCGTTGATCTCACCGAGCTCCTGGGGGAGGACCGGGCCTTCTGGCAGCTTGTCCTCGTTGACCCGGAGGATGCCGATCATGTCCCCGAGCCAGTCGTTCTCTTTAAACTTCCCCAGGAAGCGACCTCGCAAATATGCTTCGAGCAAGGGTCGGATCATGCGGGCGATGCCACGTAACTGTGACGCGTCGCCGCTGCCCTCGGCCAGGAACTCCTTCAACCGTTGTCGATCTTGGAGCGCTTGCCCGCGCGGCGCATCGAGGTTCCACTCCTCGATCATCGGCCCGGTGAGCCCCCGCCGCAGTTGCAACGTCTTCAGGTCGCCCGCGGCGACCTCTGAGCAGCAATCGGTGAGGAAGGCATCGTCGTGCGAGAGGACAATCACTTGGGCAGCACGGGTCCGAAGCCGTCGGATCTCCTGCTGCGTCGCGAGCCTGCGGCCACGGTCCTGGCTCGTGAACGGATCATCGAGGACGACAATCTTCGTCGCGACGTGGGGATCGCGCTCGACCTGCGCGAGGAAGAACGCGAGGGCGAGGGCGCTCCGATCACCGCCGCTCAGGGTATTGCGAAACGACCGTTCAGAGCGGCTCGTCTTGCGATCCCCGAGTTCCACTTGCGCGTTGTTGATGTCGAGGACGTAGGATGAACTCGGCGTCCCGCCGGCGTACCGACGCTCCATCTGTTTTATGCGGAACGTCGCACCGAACTTTTGCAAGAACCGGTTGATCGCTTCTTGGTACGAACCGAGGATGGACGAAGCATGCTCGTCGAGCCTCTTCTTCGCCTCAGCCTTCTCCTTGTCGAGCGCTTCGCGGGTGGCGACGGAGGCCCGATAGGCGGCACACTCCGCATCCCTTGAGTTCTGAAACCGCGCCGCCTGCGCGCGGAGGATCAACAGGTCGCGATTCGCCTGCTGGAGGTTCCCCGATTTGGCGCGTTCGCGAACCTCCTGCGCCTTCGCGTTGAATGCGCTCACGAGGGAGTTGTACGCAACGACCTCGCCTCCAAGCGTATCGTATTCGGCGAGCGGCGCTGTCCCGCCGATCGGGGCGATCGGCTCCAGTGGGGTTGCCTCCTTAGCCTGGAGTGCGTTCAGTAGCGTATCGTGTGCGCGCTCAAGCGGCCCCACGTCGAGTGTCGCGGTCCACGGAGCGCCGACCAGCTCCGCCCATTCCGCTCCAAGTTCGACGTTCCGGTCAATGACGGTGCACAGGCGCTGCGTAGCGGCTGGTCCGAACGAGGCGGCTACCTCCTTGGAGCGGACGGAGACCCTTTCTTTCAGGGCGCCGTAACTCTCGCTAAAGAATGCGCGGTATGAGGACAGGATGCCGGTTTCCGCCGCATTCTGCCCGCAGAACGGGCAGATCTCGTCCCGAACAAGTCTGAGCCCCTCCGACAACCATGCTTCACGGGCGTGCGTCGAGGCGACGTGCTCGCGGACGAGTCGCTCGGCGTCAGCACCTATCCCGTCGAGCGTCATCGCGAGAATAGCGTCGACGTCTTCGGGTACCTTCGGGACTGTCACGCTGGAGAGGAGCGGACGTTTACCGATGGCCTCGGCCTGCTGAAGCGCGGAAACTTCCTTCTCTTTCGCCGCGATCTTGTCGGAGATCTCCGGGTCTGCTTCCAATGCGACGTAGGTCTCGACCGACATGCCATCGGGCAGTCTCGCTTTTAGAACGTCCCGTTTGGCGCCGGCGTTTTTCGTCGCCTCGCGAAGCCTCTCGTCCAATTCGTCGACGGTCGCAGCAAGCGTTACTCCCTCCTCGCCCACGATCACACGGTAGAGGTTCTTCTTTTGATCGTGCTCCACGTAATCGCCGACGAAAACGTTCTCGTGAATGTAGCAGCTGTCGAACACATGCACCTGCGGGCTGCCAGGCGTATCCCACGCCCCATCCCGAAAGATGCGCTTGCCCGCTTCAAACAACAGCTCGACTTCCGGCTCGGCACCCGAGCCGAGCGAACGGCGTCCGAGGATCAACGCCGCGTCGTTCGCTCCGAGGGACCGCAGAATGTCGCAGATGGTGCTCTTTCCGACGCCGTTTGGACCCCAGAGCGCGGTGAACGGCCGGAACGTCACGTCTCCCTTTGAGCCGTAGCCCGAGAATGTGCCGACGCCTTTGACTGCAATGATTTTTCTCAGCATTCAGACCTTGGTGATCGTGGATTGTCTGGGAGCAACAGTACCTCCACGGCAATGACAAGGCGAGCAAAAGGCAATTTGACACAGGCGCTGCGCCCGGGTCTGGCGCCAGTCGGGACGACGGATCGAACGTTGGCTTGCGAACGTTCAGCCAGCGGCTGTTTCCACAACCTCCGCGAATCGCCAGAAGGCGTTGACGAGCCGCATCTGTTCGGGCGTACGACATGGGAGCCAGAGGAGGCTTGGACTCGCGATCAGCACACCGATGCAGCGCGCACGCGAAATCGCGACGTTGAGTCGGTTCCCTGAGTACAGGAACTCGCACTGCCGAGGTGCATCCTCGGGCGACGACGTAGCCATGGAGTAGATGACCACGGCTCCCTCCTGTCCTTGGAACTTGTCGACCGTGCCGACTCGACAGGCGCCCGCCGTCGCCCGTTGGATTTCGGCGACCTGCGCATTGTAGGGAGCGACGACGAGGATGTCGTCCGGCGTGAGCGCTTGAACCTGCCCATGCCGGTTTGTCCAGGATCGACCTCGCAGCGACCGCACGAGTTCGGCGACGATCGCCGCCTCTTCTGGTGAGCGATTGCCGTTGCCGGCGTGGTCGACCGGGATGAAGAGAAGGCCGGACTCGATGCCACGGAGGCCGCCTTGGACCCGCTGCGAGGCAGTGCTGCCCTCAGCTTCCAAACGGCTCTCGTAGAAGGCCTCGGAGATGAAGCTCGCGATAGTCGGGTGGAGGCGCCATGTCGTCTCAAGGAAGAGGCCGCGATCAGGGGGGATCGTCGTTTCCCCGTTGAGGACGTGCTCGAGGGCGGATGCTTCCGCCCCATCCGGGTGCGTCCCCTGCGTGACCTGCGGGAGTTGATTCGGATCGC
>JBDTOZ010000473.1:0-5433 GCA_039932995.1 Acidobacteriota bacterium
GCCAGTTCTCGCGCTCGAAGGCGCAGTACGTCATCGACGCCGCACGCCTGATCGCTACCGGCGCGCTGCCGATCGAGACGTTCCCGCAACGCGATCCCGCGGAAGTCGAGATGGCGCTTCTTGCCGCGCGCGGCATCGGACCATGGACCGCCAACTACGTGATGATGCGCGGCTGCGGTTTCCCCGACTGCGTCCCCGCCGGCGACAGCGCCCTGAGCGCGTCACTGCGCGCGTTCTTCGGCCTCGATCACCGCATCGACGCCGGCGAGACCCGCGCCCTCATGGCCCGCTTCGCCCCGTGGCGCAGCCTGGCCACGTACCACTTCTGGCTCCGGTTCGCGAAGGATGGCGTGACTCGCCGCACGTAGGTGGGAACCAGTGGACTACGCCCAGCAGAGCTTGCTCCAACGGAGTCAGTGGCTCCGTTGATACACTAGGACAAGTCCAACCAATGTTAAACCTACGTGTCCAGCGCCCACGCATCGTGGTAGCCGCCAGCTGCCTCGCTGTAATGGGAATGGCCTTCGGTTTTGTCGTCCAGCGCGAGCCCATATCCAGGCTGGGCGCAGCCTCAGAGGGCAATTCGCACCGCAGCATTGAGGCCCGTCTCAGCGGCTTCGTGCACCGACCGTTGGAAACGAGCTCACATCCCAACGCTGACGCTCTAACCGAGCGTTGGCAGATCTCGATTGCGAAGATTCTGACGACGCCACATTCCCGTCATGAAGCGGGTGTCGCGTGTCTACTCATCCGCCGTACCAAAGAGGCAGTGACGACGCTGGAAGAAGCGGCTCGTTTCGAACCTCAGGATGCCCGCATTCTGAACGACCTCGCCGCCGCCTACCTCACTCGCGATGACGCTCACGACGGAAGCGATGCCTTCCGCGCCGTAGAAATGGTCGAGCGGGCGTGGCGTCTCCGTCAGACGCCGGAGATCGCCTGGAACCGCGCTCTCGCCTCGGAGAGAATTCATCTCCGGGCAACGGCGCTGACCGCCTGGATCGACTTCCTGAACATCGAGACCGACCCGGAATGGCGTGCCGAAGGGGTAACGCACATCCTCCGTCTTTCGGCGCCGTCGCGGTCCCGTCAATGGAACCATTGGCGCCAAACCGTAGCCAATCCGGCCGCATACCGCGTCGCGGCCCGCGCGTTCCCCCAGGAACTGCGCATGTACGGTGAGGAAGAGATCCTGGCAGCGTGGGCAACGGCAACGATCGCCGGCGACCCGCGGGCAGAGGCAAGTCTGCAGGAAGCCGAACGCATTGGCCAGGCGCTGCAGGATGCGGGTGGCGACGAGATCCTGGCCGGAACGATCCAGGCAATTCACGCTGCGTCCGACGATCGCGTAAGACTGCGACGGCTGGCGGCAGCTCACGTCCTCTACAAGGGAGGGCGAGCGCACTACGCGCGGCAAGAGATGACCCAGGGCATCGCAGAGCTCGACGAGGCCGCGAAACAACTGGCGGCCGAACAGAGTCCCTTCTCCCTGCGCGCTGCCCTCTACGCCGCGGCCACCGAATACTACGCCGCGCGTCATAAAGCAGCGCTGGCACGGTTGGAACGAATACGGGACACACTGAAGGACGCGCCGGCACGGTATCCATCCCTGGCCGGACAGGTCCACTGGGTCATGGGCCTGGTGGAGTTGTCGAGAGGTCATCGTAACGAGGCTCTTGCCGCATTCCATACCGCTCTGGAGGCTTTCGATCGATCGGGCGAGGCGGAGAGTCGCGCGGGCATCGAATCCCTGCTCGCCGAAACGTACCGTGGCATCGGTCAGAGCAACGCGGAAGGGACGTACCAACGGCGCGCCCTGAACAGTCTCGAGATCCTCGGACCCACGCGACAAAGCCACGCCATCCTCACCGCAGCAGCGATGGCCGCTGCGCAGGAAGGCGCACCCTTTACAGCGCTTCTTTTTCAGCAGAACGTCGTGACCGGCGCCCGGCTTTCGCGGGATCCGGTGTCGATCGCCGACGCAGTGATCGGTCGAAGCGCGTACGCCGCGGCCGCGGGAGAACGCGGACTCGCCGAGGCCGATCTCGCGGAAGCGGCGCGGGGCATTCGAGACGTTTCGGATCCCGTGATGCGCGACCGCTGCCTGGCCAATTTCCTGGCGGCGGAGGCGACGGTCACGCGGACCTTCGATCCCCAACGCACGGCGCGGGTAGCGGCGCAGGCGATCACCCGCATGGGACGCCTGGGCCATCGAGTCCGACTCGTACAACTCCACCTCGAGGCCGGCCGGGCCTTCGATCAGACGGCACGGCCCGAAGAGGCTCTCCGTCAGTGGCACGAGGGAATCGACGAGTGTGAACGACAGCGCACGGGGCTGGGCGGCGACGAATACAGGCGTACCTACTTCGACACCTGCCGCTCGCTCTTCGAGGAATCGATCGGTGCGCTGATACGCGCGAACCGATCCCGCGAAGCGTTGAGACTGGCGGAAGAGAGCCGGGCTCGCGGGCTCTTCGATGCATTGAGTCCGCACGCTTCCGTCGGATCGCCCGTCCCTCTTCCGCAGGGAGTCACCGTCGTCGAATACTCCGTCCTTCCCGATCGCCTGGTGACCTGGGTGGTGGCGGACGGGCTGGTGCACTCGACCGTGCGCATGGTCGACCGAACCGTGCTGCGTCGCGAGATCGACCGTCTCGCGAGCACTCGTTCGGACGAGGCAGCATTCCGCTCCTCCTCGGCGAGGTTGTATGACCTGCTAGTCGCCCCCATCCGGACACTCCTTTCGCCTCGAGTGATCTTCATCCCCGACGACCGCCTCTACCGCGTTGCGTTTGCAGCGCTGCTCGATCGCCGCACCAAACTCTTTCTCGTGCAACAGCACGAAGTTTCGGTTGGACCGAGCATGGCTCTCTTGACTCTGCGCACGGAACGGCGCGGGAGCTCGTCGCAGAAAACCGTGCTGATCGACGCGGGATCGGTCATGAACCGCTATCGCCCGGAAACCGTTCGCCTGCCCGCGACGAACCTCGAGATTCGCCAGCTGCGCGCCCTTTACCCCGGCGCGACCGTTCTGGAGGGAGCGGAGTGCACCAACGAGAACGTGGCCAGGTCGATCCAGAGCGCTTCGGTCGTGCATTTTGCCGGGCACGCCGTGGACGGAAGGAGCGCCACCGATCCCGCACTCGTGCTGTTCCCGGTGGGGGCCGATCATGGCCTTCTCTATCCGCGAGAGATCTCCCGGCTGCCGTTGGCCCAAGCCCACCTGATCGTGCTCGGCGCCTGCGCGACCGCGGACGGACGAATCGGCAGCGAGGGTGCGCTCAGCATCGCCCGGGCCTTTCTCGCGGCAGGGGCCCACAGGGTCCTGGCCACGCTCTGGGAAATCGACGATGAGCGGTCCTCTCACCTCCTGGTGAGTTTTCACCGCGGGACCCACGGCAACACTCGGCCGGAACAAGCACTCCGGCAGATTCAGATCCAGGCCATTCGCGAAGATGTTCCCGCCTTCGAGTGGGCGGCGTTCGAAGTTCTGCACGCCTCATTGGAATGAAGGAGAGAAAGAAATGAATGAGATCACCGTCATCATTGCGGGAATGGTCCTTCTCGTCTCGACAAACGCGTATATGCCACAAGGCACGGACATCGTCCGCGCCGGACTGGCAATCGAAGCGGGAGAGTCAATCGACAGCGTTTACGACGTCGATATTCAACCGCACCACGCGCAGCTGTCGGTGCCCACGGATGCGATTGACGGAGCAAAGCTCACGGTCTCAAAACGCGCACTGCTCGACAAGCGGTTGGGGCCCAACGACGGAGGTCGGAGAACGCTTCGGTTGCTAGGCGACCGCGTCCAGCTCGGGAAATGGGAGACGACCTGCAAGCCGCTGCCTGAGTCGGCCACGGCGATACGGGACGCGACCGCATTGCCGCGATTGGGCGAGATCGTCGGCCCGGACGTAATGCTGGCCTCGCGCACCTTCCCCAGCGGAAAGAACTACGACAACTACACCACCATCAACACGAAACTCGTTGCAGGGTGGCTCGAGATTCAGGGAGGCCGGCTTCACGCGCTGCGTTCGCCCGATCCCACGGATGACGAAGTGGAGTTTCGTCCTTCCCGACGCCGCGTCGCCCTCTCGCCTGCGGTGGAGTGGTTCCCGAAAAGCAATGACACAGACTGTCTGCTCATTACTCCATTCTCGGGGATCGACGAAATCATGATCCCTTTCCTGCCCGGCCCGGTCATCGTGCGCTACGAAGTCATGGCCCACCAAAGCTCAGGTGAAGGAATCGTCGGAATCGGCTATGACTACGAGCTCTTTTACGAACTGCTCAAAAGCAAACCCAGAGTCCCACCCATTCCTTACGCGATCATCTCTAAAATCGAAGTCGATCCTGACACGGGAGAAAGGGTCAACGGGTCCACTGGCGTCAACTGCGGCCCACCGAAAATCAAATGATCGCCGCCCGAATCGCCGTCACCGTGGCGCTCCTCGCAGTCGCGCGGAGCGTCATCCCAGCCGAGAACATCTCCTGCCAGGCGTTCACTGCGTTCGAGATCAATCGGGCCAAGAGGATCTGGACAGAAGACCAGAAGCGTGCGGCCACGCCGGTTCTCATGCCGCCCATCTCACTCTCGGAACGCCTGGGTCACGATCCCAATCGGTTCGCATCCGGCCTCCCGCACGCATTTTCCATGACCACTCTTGCCGGCAGCACTTTCCCCGTTCAGCTTTCCGACAAAACAACCCCGCCTTTCGAATCCGTCGGCAAATTGTTTTTCACCGATCTTTCCGGTGCGCGGGATTGGTGCACTGCCTCGTTTACCGAAGATCCGCACGTGCTCATGACGGCCGCTCACTGCGTCCGCTCCAGCCGAGGTTTCTTCATCGACCTCTACTTCACTCGTGCATACGCCTTCGGAGGTGGTGAGAACTTCTCGATCACCCGGGCGGCCACGCTCGACGAGTGGGTGACCAGTGCGAAGCCGGCACGATACGACGTGGCCTTCCTCATGACCAAGGATCCGGCAACAGTGCCCCAGCTCACGTTCGCGTCCATCCTGGTTTCGCAATGGACAGCTGTTGGCTATCCCTATCAGGTGATCCTCAATGGATATCCGACGGTATACGACGGAAGCACCATGATCCACGCCGACGGGAATGCCGCCCCTGCGAACGTGACACCGAAAGGAATGATTCTCATGACCAAGGTGCCTCTGGGAAAAGGCACGAGCGGCGGACCGTTCATTCCGCCCGCGGTAGCCGGCGGCATCGGAAAATCCGTCCTCACCGTTGCGTCCAACCTGGGGCTGAGTCCGAACCAGCTGGTCGGTCCAGTCTTTGGCAAGCGCGCGAAAGAGCTATTCGACCACGTGAAGGCTGGATGCCCGCGGAACTGAGGACCTACTGCGTCATCAGCGCGAAGCCGATCATCTTGTAGAGCAGCCGCGCTCCGACGTTGGCGTCCCAT
>JBDTOZ010000474.1:0-6554 GCA_039932995.1 Acidobacteriota bacterium
CGGGATCGACGCGTACATGGTCAAGCCGGTCACTCGGGACCTGCTGCAACTGGCCATGAACGCGAGCTGAGCCGTGGTGACAGCGCCGCCGGCCGCGCCGGCTAGACGACGACGGTCCTGAAGTACTCGATGGTCCGGGCGATGCCTTCGTCGAGCGGCACGCGCGGCTCCCAGTCCAGGAGCGTGCGCGCCTTGGTGATGTCGGGCCGGCGGACCTTGGGGTCGTCTTCGGGCAGCGGCAGGAACTCGATGGGAGCGCTGGAGCCGGTGAGGCGCTTGATGGCCTCGGCGAACTGCAGCACCGTCATCTCCGCCGGGTTGCCGATGTTGGTCGGATTCACTTCGTCCGACATGAGCAGCCGGTAGATGCCTTCAATGAGATCGGAGACGTAGCAGAAGGAGCGCGTCTGCGAGCCATCGCCGAACACCGTCAGCGGCTCGTTGCGCAGACATTGGGCGATGAACGCCGGGACCACGCGGCCGTCGTTGACGCGCATGCGCTCGCCGTACGTGTTGAAGATGCGCACGATGCGGGTCTGCACTCCGTGAAAGCGGTGATAGGCCATGGTCATGGCCTCAGCGAAGCGCTTGGCCTCGTCGTACACGCCGCGGGGACCGACCGGATTCACGTTGCCCCAGTAGTCCTCGCGCTGCGGATGGACGAGCGGATCGCCGTACGTTTCCGAGGTCGAGGCCAGCAGGTAGCGGGCGTTCTTGTCCTTGGCAACGCCCAGCGTCTTGTGCGTGCCCAGCGAGCCGACCTTCAGGGTCTGGATCGGCTTCTCCAGGTAGTCGATCGGGCTGGCCGGCGAGGCGAAATGGAGGACGAAGTCGAGGGGCCCGTCGATGTGGATGTACTGGGTCACGTCCTGCTTGATGAACGTGAAGCCGTCGCGGCCGAAGAGGTGCTTGATGTTGTCGGGCGAGCCGGTGATGAAGTTGTCCATGCAGACCACCTGATGGCCGCGGGACAGAAAGAGCTCGCAAAGATGCGAGCCGAGAAACCCGGCTCCGCCGGTAATGAGTGCGCGTCCCATCAGCGTGGCCTCTTGCGGCGGTCGTCGACGCGCCCGACAGATGTGTAGGTAAAGCCGAGCGCGGCCATGCGGTGCGGGTCGTAGACGTTGCGCAGGTCGATGAGGATCGGCGCGCGCAGAGCCTTGCGAATGCGCTCGAAGTTCAACGCACGAAACTCGTTCCACTCCGTGGCCAGCACCAGGGCATCCGCCCCTTCCGCGGTCTCATAGGCGTCACTGCAGTAAGTGACGTCCGAGAAGATGCCGCGGGCATTCTCCATGGCCTGAGGGTCATAGGCGCGAACCGTGGCCCCGCGCTCCTGGAGACCTTTGATGATGGGGATGGTCGGGGAGTCGCGCATGTCGTCGGTCTCCGGCTTGAAGGCCAGCCCGAGCAGGGCGATGTTCTTTCCCGTGACGTCTCCGCCGAGGGCGTAGGTGATCTTCTCGACCATGCGCGTTTTCACGGCCTCGTTCACGCGCAGCACCGACTCCATGATCTGAAAGTCGTAGCCGTTGCGGCGGGAGATGTCGGCCATGGCCGCGGTGTCTTTCGGAAAGCACGAGCCACCGAAGCCGGGTCCGGCCTGCAGGAACTTCGGACCGATGCGGGAGTCGAGGCCCATGCCGATGGCCACATCGTGTACGTCGGCGCCGACTTTCTCGCAGATCACGGCGATCTCGTTGATGAAGGTGATCTTGGTGGCCAGGAAGCCATTGGCTGCGTACTTGATCAGCTCGGACGACTCGACGTTGGTGACCACGAAGGGAATCTCCAGCGAGTGCAGCGGCGCGTAGATCTCTTTCATCAACTCCGCGGCTTCGGGGTCCGAGGCGCCGATGACCACGCGGTCGGGCTTCATGAAGTCTTCGATGGCCGAGCCTTCGCGGAGGAATTCGGGATTGGAGACGATGGAGGCTTTGTGGCCGTTGCCATGCGCCTCCAGGATCCCTTCGATCATGCGGCCGGTGCCGATGGGCACGGTGGATTTGGTGATGACGATCTTCGGGCCGTTCATGTGCTCGGCGATGGAGCGGGCCGCCGCTTCCACGTGACGGAGGTCGGCGGAGCCGTCCGGCTTGGGCGGAGTGCCCACGGCGATGAAGATGGCCCGCGCGGAACGGATGGCGTCGCCCAGGTCGGTGGTGAAGCGCAACCGCCCTTCCGCGACGTTCTTGCTGACGAGGTTGTCCAGACCCGGCTCGTAAATCGGAATGACGCCGTTTTTCAGTCCTTCGATCTTCCTGGCGTCGACGTCGGCACAGATGACGTCATTACCAAAGTCCGCCAGTCCAGCGCCGGTGACGAGACCGACATAGCCGGTACCGATGACAGCGATATCCACGTGAAAGCCTCCGGGGGTGAGTAGTTACGGCGGCGCATGGTACCAGAGGGGCCAGCGGTTGGCGGTTGGCGGTTGGCGGTTGGGCGGTGGGACGCGGTGGGGCAGTCGGCAGGAGATCATGCGCACGGTCGCGGGACGCGCGAAGGCGCGTCGAACAATCTAGCCCCGGGCTCGGCCCGGGGAGAAGCGTGTTCCTCTCGGTGCGGCCGCGAAGGCGGTCGCGACAAAGTGCGCGATCGCGCGTCTCCGAATATTGTGGCTGCCGCCTTCGCGGCCGCACCATGCACCTGCCAGGTTCCCCGGGCCGAGCCCGGGGCTACATTGCGGGACACGCCTTCGCGCGTCCTCCCGCCAACCGCCAACCGTCAACCTGCACCAGCCAGCTTCCCCGGCCCGAGCCCGAGCCCGGGGCTACAGCGGGACACGCCTTCGCGCGTTCTCCCGCCAACCGCCAACCGCCAACCGCCAACCTTATTGAGTCCCGGTCGTGTCCGTGCTCGTCGGCGGAGGAACGACGGGCTCCACGGGCGGTACGGTCTCGGTCGCCGGCGGCGCCAGCATTTCCAATGGAACGTCGGACGGCTTCACGTCGCGGGCCGGAGGCTCGACAGGGGGTGGCGGAGTGCCGGGGATCTTCTGCTGCTCCTGGACGCGCTTGTCGATGCCGGACTGCTGGCGGTTGCGGATCAGCCAGCGCAGGAGCTTCGACTCATTGATGCCGATGAGGATGTCGTTGACCGATTCGTAGACCGAGGGATCGCTGATCAGCTTTCCCGCCGTCCCTTCGCCGGTATTGAGCTTGGCCACTGTTTCGTTGAGCTGCTTGACGAGCTTCGTGAACTCTCCCAGCGCCTCGTCGCCGTAGGCCTTGTCATTGAGGAGCCGGGGAACCAGCCCCTCCCCCTTCTGGGCGGCCGCGGTAAACGCGGCCAGGTTGGCCGAGGTGAGCCGGAGGTTCTCCACCACTTCGTAAACGCGCGCCTTCGCGGCCGGATCGTTCATGAGCGCCGGGACCACGCCCTGGTTGGTCTCGAAGCCTTTCTGCACGTTGCCGGTGATCGTCTCGAGCGACTTGGCGGCACTGGAGAGCGACATGGTGAGCTCGCGGCCATAGGCGTCGTCGTAGATCAACTTGCCCATGACGCCGTTGCCGCTCTCGATGTGGGTGAGCGCGGCATTGGCTTTGTTGAGCGTGGTCAGAACGGTGTCGGTGAGACGCTGCTTGGTCTCGGGGGCAGTGGTGAGCTCGCCGAGAAGGCCTTCCCCGCGGTCGATGCGCTGCAGGACGTTCTTCAGCGAATACGAGATCTGCACGAAGTTGTCGACCAGGTCCTCCCCGGAGGAGAGCAACGCCTCCACATCGGCCTGACGCTGGGAAGGGATCATCGAGCCCGGCTCCATGGCCGGGAACCGCGGAGTGCCCGGAGTGATGTCGAGGTAGCTGTCGCCGGTGAGCAATCCCAGTTTCTTGAGGCGCACCCGCGAGTCCCCCCGCACGCGCTCGGAGAATTTGCGGTCGATCATGAGCAGGATCTCGACCTGCTTCTGCTTGGGGTCGAACGGCAGCTTGATGTCCCGGATGACGCCGATGGTCACGCCGGACATCTTCACCGGATTCCCCTCCGCCAGTCCGGTCACGTTCTCCAGCCGCACCTCGTATTCGTTCTTGCGGGCGAAGATCTTCTGCTCCGACCCGATGAAGAAGAGGAACACCATCAGGACGAGCAGCGATGCAGCGACGAGCATGCCGACGCGCAGGGAGTTTCTTTCTTTTGGTTTGGCCATATCGTTCCGGGTGCCTTGTGCTGAGCTACTCCGACTTCCCGAGTTCTCGGTGGATCTTGTTGCTGGTTGCTGGTTCCGGGCGAGGCACCGCCCAGTCACCAGCAACTAGCGACCAGGAACCATTCCCGGAGTCCTCACTCTCTTCGTTGATGTAGCGGATTCATGCTTTGCTCGGTTGTGCGGCCACGACGGCGCTGGCCTTGAGAAAATCGCGGAGACGCGGATTGTCGGAGTCGCGGGCTTCGTCCATCGATCCCACCCATTCGAAGACGCCCTGGTGGAGAAAGGCGATGCGGTCGCCGACGGAGAACGCGGAGTGGATGTCGTGCGTGACCACCACCGAGGTCACGCTCAACTTGGCCTGCAGATCCACGATCAATTCGTTGATGGTCTGCGAGGTGAGCGGATCGAGGCCGGTGGTGGGCTCGTCGTAGAGAATCACTTTCGGATCGAGCACGATGGAGCGGGCCAGGCCGACGCGCTTGCGCATCCCGCCGGAGAGATCCACCGGCATCAGGTGCTCGGTGTTGGGCAGGTTGACCAGCTCCAGCTTCTCGCGCACGGCGCGACCGATCTCTTCCTCGCTCATCTCCGTGTGCTCGCGCAGCGGAAAGGCGATGTTCTCGAAGACGGTCATGGAGTCGAACAGCGCGCCGCTCTGGAAGAGCATCCCGAACTTCTTGCGCACGCGATACAGCTCCTCCTCGGGGAGCTCGGTGATGTCCTCTTCCTCCACGATGACCCGCCCGGAGTCGGGAGCTTCGAGGCCGAGCATGTGGCGCAGGGTCACCGACTTGCCGCTGCCGGATCCTCCCAGCACGACCAGCACTTCCCCGCGGTAGACCGTCACGCTGGCACCACGCAGCACCTGCTTGCTGCCGTACGCCTTCGTGACGTCCTGAAATTCGACGAAGGGCTCCCGCACATAGCGGCGCCGCTCCGCCGTTCCGCGGTCCGCCGAGCGGCGGTCGGTGAGGATGGTCTCAGTCATCAGAAAACGAGAAGAAACAGCTTAGTGAGAAAGAAGTCCATGATCAAAACGGTGATGGCGCCCGTGACGACGGTCTCGGTGGTCGCACGACCCACACCATCCGCGCCGCCGCTGGTGCGCAGACCGTTGTAACAACCGATCAGGGAGATGGCGAAGCCGAAGAAGAAGGTCTTGCCGATGCCCGAGGCCAGGTCGTTGTACTTCACGGTCTCGATGACGCTGCGCAGGTAGTAGTTGGCGCTCAGGTTGAGGTTGGCCACCGCGATGATCATGCCGCCCAGAATCCCCAGGCAGATCGAGATCACGGTGAGCAACGGAAAAATCAACGTCGTGGCCAGGACGCGCGGGACCACCAGCTTGCGGACGGGATTCGTGGCCAGAGCCCGCAATGCGTCGATCTGCTCGGTGACCTTCATCGTCCCCAGTTCCGCGGTCATGCCGGCGCCCACCCGTCCACCCACCATGAGCGACATCAGCACCGGCGCCAGCTCGCGCACCAGAGAGAGCGAGACGATCATGCCCACGAAGAGCTTGCCGCCGAAATCCTGCAGCGCGTAGGCGGTCTGCAGTGCCAGCACCATCCCGATGAACGCGGAGGTAATGATGACGATGGAGAGGGAGCGCACCCCCACCTGATCGAGCTGAGCCATGAGCAGAGGCCGTTCCAACGGGCCGCGCCGCAATTGCTGCAGAGTCTGCACGGCCAGATCGGTCAGGCCGCCGATGTACTCGAACGCCGAGTCTCCCCGCGCGCGAATGCGCCCGAAGAGTCCAGGGTCAGCGGGCCGGTCGAGAGGGGCGGTGGTCATGTGCGATGGCAGTGTACTGGAGCGGCTTCTCGTTCCTTGGCCCGGTCCCCTGCAAATTACGGGCTGACGAGCCGAACCAGCAGGTGCAGGAGTACAGACCAAACGTCGGCACGCCTCATTCCGGCTGCTGCTGGTTGCTGGTTGCTGGTTGCTAGTTGCTGGTTGCTAGTTGCTGGTTGCTGGTGGCCGGGTCGTCGAGTCTTCAAGTCTTCGAGTCGTCGAGTGGTGGGGGCTTGCTCCTCGACGACTTGACGACTCGACGACCGCGCTGGTTGCTGGTTGCTAGTTGCTGGTACCGCCGCGGTCGTGCCGCCTGGGAGTGTGTGCGCGACAGAAAGTTTCCGCGAGGACGCACCGACGAAGCGACCGTACGTGCCCAAGGCGCCGGCACGGCCGGCAGCGCTGGTTGGCATAGCCTCAGGCACGTACGGCAGCTCCGAGGCAAACCTCCTATCGCGCAGACTCCTAAGCTTCCCAGCGCCGGCGGCCGTGCCGCCCTAAGAGTCTGCGCGGTAGAAGCATTTGCCATTGGGTTTCACGCCGGAGGCGTGTCGGAGATGAGCCGGGGGCAAGCGCCGAAGGCGTGCCGCCCCCGGATTCGTGCCGA
>JBDTOZ010000475.1:0-4810 GCA_039932995.1 Acidobacteriota bacterium
ACCGCCAACCGCCAACCGCCAACCGCCAACCGCCAACCGCCAACCGCCAACCGGCCAACCGGCTAACCGTCACCGTTCGGCGACCCTCCTCGGAATTCATCCGACTTTTTGAGTTTTGTAAACGACGCTATCGCGGATCGGCTTTACAGTGAGGCCGGCCGTGGGAGCCCAAACTCGTCCGATGAACGCCTCCATCACCCGAATCTTCATCGCAGCCTTGCTTGCGACCGGCATTGCCGTCGCCGCGGTGGCGGACGATGAGCCGAAGTGCCACGGCACCGCCCGCGAGTGCGATCAGCAGATCCGCCACTTTCTAGGTGGGCGCCGTTTCCTGGGAGCGACGATCAAGGACCGCAATCCGGGGCTGATGATCGAGTCCGTCACACCTGACGGTCCCGCCGAGGCCGCCGGCCTCAAGAAGGGCGACCGCCTCATCGCCTGCAACAACAAATCGCTGACCACGGCTTCGTCCCGTGAGTTCAAGCAACTCCTCGCGGACGCGCGTGCGAACGGAATGCTCTACATGATCGTCTGGCGCCGCGGGGCCTACAAAGTCATCAAGGCCAGGCTCGAGCCGTATTCGAAAGAGCAGGTCGACAAGATCATCGCCGGCCATCTCGCCGAGAGCCACACCTCCTCAGCGGGACACCGTTGATGGGGTCCTCAGGAGATCCATGCTGCGTGCGATCCTCTCGAAGCTGAGGATTGCCTCCCGCGTTGGAGGCCGGCCGGACCGCGTCTCCGTTTTACTCCCGTTCCTGATCATCTCCGTCGGACTGGGTGTGCTGGCCTGGCGCTCCTACAACCTTTCGGTGCGCACGGAGCTGGGGGCGAAGACGCTGGCCCGCCAGTATGCCGGGTATACCGCCGAGATCACGGCCAGTCGCGTCGATGCCGCCGCGCGGGCCGAGATGGCGCTGGTCTCGGACGAATGGCAGCAGGTCGAGAAGCGTGTCGACAAGCCGGCCTTCATCTCCCTGCGTCAATGGATCAATCAGCACGATTGGATCGTGGACGCGATCTACGTCCCGGATGAAGATCCGGCCAGCTCGATCTACGGCACCGAGGCCGCGAGCGATACCACGAAAAAAGAGCTGCGGCTGACCCGGGAGTTCTTCACCGCCAGCGGCAGCATCCGCTACACCTACGCGCCGCAACGCCTGTTGGCCACGTCTTCCGTCCGGGCCGCCCTCCGGCCGCAGGCGGCGGTGAAGACGGAGCGCACCGGAGACACGCTGCCGCTGCAGCCGACCGCCAACGTCACGCTCGTCACGGGAGAGCCGTCCGGTTACCGGGAGCTCAGCGACGGTTTTGCCGCGGTGACCATGCTGGCTCCTCCGCTCTCGTCCTTCGGCATCCGGGCCGCGGTGCGCACGTCGTACGTCGGTGGCACGGGCTGGGAGAACCAGCGTGTGCTCAGTCTGTGGGTCAGCCTGCTGGCCCTGGTGCTCCTGGCCGTCGGCGCATTGCTGGCATTGCGCGGCATCACCAAGGAGGCCGAGACGATGAAGCTGCGTGGGGCACTCATCGCCAACGTGTCCCACGAGCTTCGCACGCCGCTCTCCATGATTCGCCTCGGCGCGGAGACTCTCAAGCGCGGCAAGGTGAAGGACAAGGAGCGCCAGGACATCGAGGACCAGATCCTCCGGGAGGTGCTCCTCCTCTCCCATCTCGTGGAGAACGTGCTCGACGTGGCGCGCATCCAGAACCGCAGCACCCGGGCCCTGGCCTTCACTCCCGTCCATCCTCGCGATCTGATCGGCAATCTGCTGACGACGTACGAGTCGTGGATCCGCAGCAAGGGCTTCACCTGCAGCGTGCAGATCGACGAGACCATCGGCGAGCAGATGTGGGACCGGGACTCCGTGTCACGCGCTCTCCTGAACCTCATCGACAACGCCATCAAGTACTCGGCGGACGAGAAGGCGATCGAAGTCATCCTGCGCCAGACCGCCGATTACATCGTCCTCGAGGTCAAGGACCGCGGGATCGGCATCGGCGGCGACGATCTCTCCAGGATCTTCGATCCGTATTACCGCGCTCAGTTCTCCGACACCATCACGCGCCGCGGGGCGGGTCTGGGCCTCACCCTCGTGCAGCAGATCCTGGCCTCCCACGGCGGCAAGGTGGAGGTGGAGTCGGCCACCGGGACGGGCTCGACGTTCCGGCTGATGTTCCCCCGCGACCTCGCCGGCGACCCCAACGCCATGGCCCTCGGTCACCCGCGCGAAGCGTTCTGACGGTAGGAGACCCAGGCCTTCGTAGCTCCTCGCGGAAGCACCCACGTTGCCGATTCCGAAACAGCTCTGACACCTCGGCGTCGTCATCTCGCACCCGGTTTCTGGGAAACTTGTTACAGGTTCAGACGTACAGTTTGGAAAGAGGGCCAAATGACACGAATCCTGATCGTCGAGGATGAAGCTGGGCTGCGTCAGGGCCTGGAGATCAATCTCCGTCACGAAAATTACGAGACCGTGACCGCGGGCGACGGCGAGGAGGCCATCCGCCTCTTCCACGCGGAGTCGCCCGACCTGGTCCTGCTGGATCTCATGCTGCCGAAGAAGAGCGGCTTCGAGGTCCTCGACCACATCCGCAAGATCTCGAAGGTCCCGGTGATCCTGCTCACCGCCCGCGGTCAGGAGACCGACAAGGTTCGCGGCCTGCGCGGCGGCGCGGACGACTACGTGACCAAGCCGTTCGGCGTGCAGGAGCTCTTCGCGCGGATCGACGCCGTCATGCGCCGCAGCGAGGTCGCCACCACCGGAGCCAAGTCCCTCTGTGAGGACTCCCTGATCCGGTTGGATCCCGCCACGCGCGAGGCCTCGGCCAACGACCAGAAGCTCAAGCTCTCACCCAAAGAGTTCGACCTGCTGATGTATCTCTTCAAGAACAAGGAACGCGTCGTCCCGCGCGACGAGCTGCTCTCCCGGGTCTGGAACTACCGCGTCGACCTGAACCTGAACAGCCGCACCGTCGACACTCACGTCACTCGTCTGCGCCGCAAGCTGCAGAAAGCCGTGGGCACCGACGCCGCCGTCATCGTGGCCGTGGCCAAGATCGGCTATCGGTACCTCGGCGCAACCAGTGGAGCGGTCCTCGCGCACTGACACTCTGCAGTCGGCAGCCGGCAGGAAGAGGTGGAATCGGTGGATTGGGTAGACAGCGTGGACGGTACGAAACGTTGGTGGGGCGGTGCTCGGCCACCGGCCGGCCGCGACCTGCCGCAGGCTTCCGCTGTTAGAATCCGCACGATGAACCGGCAGAGCCTTTTCTCGCGTGGCTGTTGTTGGCCCTCGGCAGGTCTGTAGCCGAGACATCTCTCACGTCTTCGCCATCGGACCCGAGCCCTTTCCAGGCCGGGTCCTTTTTCTTTTTATGAGCCAGGAAAGGAGCAGGTCATGCCACACGGAAAGATCTACGACAACATCACGGAGCTCATCGGAAACACGCCACTGGTCCGGTTGCACCATGTCGTCCCCGAGGGGGCGGCAGAGGTGGTGGTGAAACTGGAGTCGTTCAACCCGCTGTCCTCGGTGAAAGACCGCATCGCCATCTCCATGATCGAAGAGGCGGAGCGCGCCGGCGAGATCGGCCCGGGATCCACCATCGTCGAGGCCACCAGCGGGAACACCGGGATCGGCCTGGCCTTCGTGGCGGCCTCGAAGGGATATGGCTGCACGCTGGTCATGCCCGACACGATGTCGGTCGAGCGCAGGAAGCTGCTCGAAGCACTGGGCGCCAAACTGCTGCTCACCCCCGGCCCGAAGGGCATCAAGGAGGCCCAGCGCGTCGCGCAGGAGTATGCGGACCAGACGCCGAAAGCCTGGCTGTCGCGCCAGTTCGACAATCCCGCGAACGTGAAGATCCATCGTGAGACGACGGCGCGGGAAATTCTCGCGGACACCGGCGGGAAGCTCGACGGCTTCGTGGCGGGAGTGGGCACGGGAGGCACGGTCACTGGGGTCGGGGAAGTGTTGAAGAAGGAAGCCCCGCACGTGCTCATCGGCGCCGTGGAGCCGGTCGAGTCGCAGCTCCTCCGCGGCGGGACGCACAGCGCGCACAAGATTCAAGGGATCGGCGCGGGTTTGATCCCGGCCATCTATCGCGCGGACGTCGTCGACCGCATCTACGACGCCTCCTTCGACGACTCGGTGAGCTACGCACGCCGCCTGGCCAAGGAGGAAGGGATCTTCGTCGGCATTTCCTCCGGGGCCGTGACCTGGGCGGCCGTCGAGCTGGCCAAGGAGCTCGGCCCCGGCAAGCGCGTCGTGGCTGTCCTGGCCAGCACCGGCGAGCGTTATCTCTCCACGGCGCTCTTCGAATACAGCGACCTCGTCAACCGTCCGGCCACCACGCCCCAGATGCTCGCCGAGCAGGAAGCTGCCGCCGCGGCGGCAGCCAAGTAGGGTTCGTCGCGGGAGGTGCGCGCGGATTCACACGCGCACCTCCCGGAATCCTTGCGAGCAACTGCCCGCGGTGCACTTTGTTCTGTGGAGCGGTGGACTTTAGTCCACCGGGCACTCGCGAGGAGTGAGCCGTGAGCCGTGTAAGTTTTCTCGCCACGCGCGTGGTGAGAGCCGCGAAGGGCAGAGGCACCGATCTTCGCGAGAGCGACGGTGGACTCAAGTCCACCGCTCCACTGGAGACGGGTCCAGGGAAGTGCCGCGCGGGCGCTGACGCGCGAAGGCGCGTTCCACAATGTAGCCCCGGGCTCGGCCCGGGGAACGCGGGGTGTCCGTGTGGTGCGGCCGCGACGGCGGCCGCCACAACGTTCGGCGGAGCGTTCTCGACGTTGGCGCGACATTGTGGC
>JBDTOZ010000476.1:0-3223 GCA_039932995.1 Acidobacteriota bacterium
CGGCCGGTCCCACCGTAGATGACCGTGCCGGGCTCGATGGTCAGGACGGCCGGCGAGGCCACGCCGACGAACTCGTTCAGGACGTAACGCTTGTTCGCCGTCCAGGTCTGCGAAGTACTGATGGTGCCGCTGACGCCGACGCTTTCCTGAATGTTGGAGTACATGGCGTTCGAGCGCGCCAGCACGCGCTTGCCCGCGGCATCGCGAAGCTCCACCACCCACTGGTAGAGGCCAGCCGGTCCGGTGGCGATGGATGCGCCGAGGGCGCCGTTCACGCCCCACCCGGTGTCCGCGCTGTCGCTCGCGGACCCGAAGAGGACGAAGTCGTTGAGCGTGGGAGTGAACACGGGCACCGGCGCCACGGCCGAGCCGAAGAGATCGCTCTGCTGACCGGCGGACAGCTCGCCGCCGCCGGCGCTGTAGTAGCGACGCTCGCCGGTGCTGCGGTTCTCTTTGTAGAGGTACATCGTGACAGCCGCGCCGAAGCCGTTCGGGTTGACGGTCAGTCGAAGCTGCAGTTTGTCCGCGGGCAGAAACGTGTAGTAGTTGGTCTCCAGCAGCACGACGGGGCGGGCGCCCGTAACTTCACTCAGCGCGGCGTCGGCCACCGCTTTCTGCAACGAGACGAACGAGACCGGCGCGCGCCGGATCCAATTCGAATCGGCACGCTCGGCTCGCGAAGCCAGGACCTGCGTTGTGAGCAGAGCCATGGCCACAAACATCGACATTCTTCGCATTTGAGAATCCTCCTAGCGACACTAGAGACAGATGGGGTTGGAGAAGCGGGGACTTAGAACGGAGAGAAACTGAGGCTCAGGCTCACCTTGCGTCCGGGCACATAGCTGCGCTGGACGAGCCCTCCCTGCAGAAACTCCCGCCCTTCGTTCAAGAGATTGGTGGCGGCCAGCTTGACTTCGAGGCCTTTGACCCACGAAACGCTCTGGGACATGGCCAGGTCGAGGGAAGTGCCGGCGGCCTCGTAGATGTCGGGCAACCCGAACGCACCGACCTCAGTCAGCCGCTCGCCGCTGTAGGAGCCGAGCAGCCGCAGCATCGTTCCCCATTGCGGCTGGTAGAACTGCAGGCCCACGTTGGCCACCTGGTCCGACTGCCCTTCGAGCGGGCGCTCGGTGTTGGTGACCACGGAGAACTGCTGCGCGCCAATGGTGACGTCCGACTGCACGTAGGCGTAATTGAGGTTGACGGACCAGAACCGCAGCACAGGCAGCACGCTCTCCAACGAGCGGCGGAGCTCGAGCTCCAATCCCCACAACCGCGCCGAATCGGCGTTGACGTACGACTGCCGCAGATCGGTCGTGGGCTGAATGATCCGCTCGATGGGCCGCTCGATGTTCTTGTAGAAGGCGCTGACGGCGATCACTTCTCCCGACTCCGGGAAGGTCTCCCACCGCAGGTCGTAGCCGTCGAGCGTGGCTTGTTCGAGCGCCGGATTCCCGGAGACGGAACGGCCGCCGGCCACCTCGGTGAACGTGAACGGACTGAGCTCGCGAAACTCCGGCCGGTTCACCGAGCGGCCGTAGCCGAAGCGCAGATTGGTGCGGGGAGCCAGCTGATACACGACGTTGAGCGAGGGAAGGATGTCGTTGCTCTCGTTGACCGAGTCCACCGCGTCATCGATCGCGAACGGATTGAAGGTGGTGACGGTCTGGTCGGAGTGCTCGTAACGTGCGCCGCCGACCAGGCGCCACTTGCCGAAGGTGAGGTCCGTCATTGCGAACGCCGCATCCACCTGGTGCTCTGCGTCGTAGGCATCGTTCACGCCGGTCACTTCGCGAATCTCGAACAGGCCCGGGCCGATGTTCTCGGGCGTGAAAATCTCGTTCGGAGAAGCGGTGAGGTCGATGGCCAGGTTGTTGCCGGCCACGAAGCGCAGTCTGCGCGCGCCGAACTCGCGTGTGCGCTGCAGGCGATCCAGCCCGCCCTTCAATGATCCGGACCAGCTTCCGTTCGCGCCGTTCAAGAAGACTGTGTACGAAAGGCCGCCCTGCTCGATGTGGTCCTGGAGGCCGTAGAACTCCACCTTCCCGGTGTCGGCGTATCCGGTCTCGAGGTGAAAGGCGCCGGGCTCGGTCTCGCGATAGACGTTCTCGCGCAGGTCCGAGTCGTTGCTGGCCGTGGAGCGCGACACGCTCCATTCGAAGAGACTGCCCAGTCCCGGTCCGCGGAGGTTGTGCTCGCCGCGCAACCGCGAGGAGAACATCTCTTCCAACTGGTAGCGAACGCGGTAGTCGCGGATGTTCCCACCCGATGCGCTCTGCAGACCTTCCTGAGTGCGGTCCTCGGACGAGGCGTCGCGCGTCAGCACGGAGTTGAGAAAAATGCGGTGGGAGTCGGAGAGCCGCAGCGAGAGGTTGCCGATGAATCCCGCGTTGGCGCTCTCGCGGTCGGTCTGCAGGTGATAGTCGTTCGCGGGGACGAGCTCTCCCGCGTCGACGCCGAAGAACCGCTGCTCTTCGTCGATGCGTGCGTACCCGTGATTCGAGACTCCCGACAGCACCACGCCGAGGCGGCCGAATGTGTTGCCATAGGTGAGAGAGAAATCGGTGGCCGGTGAAGCAGGGCCTACCTCGCCGCCGGACCAGTCTCCGACGAGCGCTCTGCCGAACCCTTGCAACTCTTCCGCGGAGAATCCGTTCGGATCGAGGATGTTGCGACGCCGGAGAATGTCGGCGGGGATGCTCGACGGGATCGGCTGTCCGCCGTCGCCGAGGCGGTCCAGACCACCGGAGTAACTGCGGAACGACCGGCCGGTGGCAGAGCTGTGGTAGCCGGAGCCGAGCGTGACCTTGAGCGAACCTTCTCCCGGGAACTGGGTGGTGGTCATCTCCACGACACCACTGCCGAAGTCGCCGGCCTTGTCGGGCGTGTAGGTCTTCACGACGTTGACGGTCTCGAGGAGCTTCGAGGGAAAGAGATCGAGCGGAACGACCCGCTTCTCCGTTTCGGTCGTAGGCAGCGTCGAGCCGTTGATGGTCGTGCCGCTGTAGCGCTCGCCGAGACCGCGGACGAAGACGTACTTGTCGCCGATGAGCGTGACGCCGGTGAGGCGCTGGACGACGCCGGCGGCGCTGGAGTCGGGGGTCTTGCGGATCTCTTCCGCGGAGATGGAGTCGCTGACGACGGCCGACTCGCGCCGGCTCTCGAGGACGGCCACTTCGCCGGTGCGCGCGCCGGCCGCGACGACCTCGACGCTTTCACCGAA
>JBDTOZ010000477.1:0-5683 GCA_039932995.1 Acidobacteriota bacterium
ATTGGACATGCGGCCGCGAAGGCGGCCGCGACAAGGTTGCCCGAAGCGCTTGATGGTGCGAATCGGAACGTTGTTGCGACCGCCTTCGCGGCCGCATCTCCCGACGCCCCGGTTTCCCCGGGCCGAGCCCGGGGCTAGATTGTGGAACGCGCCTTCGCGCGTTATGAAATGCCGATCAAGCCAACCGCCAAGCGTCACCGCCAACCAGCAACCAGCAACCAGCAACCAGCAACCAGCAACCGCCAACCGCCAACCGTCAACCGCCAACCAGCAACCAGCAACCGTCAAATCAATGAGGCATGTCCCCATCGAGCAGCCCGAAGTAATGTCCGAGCTCGTGGATCACGGTGTCGCGTACTTGTTGGACGGCTTCTTCGCGGGTGTGGGAGACGCGGTGGATGGGGCCGCGGAAGATGGCGATCTGGTCGGGGAGGGTCGGGAGCATGTCGAAGTGGCGGCGGGTCAGGGCCACGCCTCGATAGATGCCCAGGAGCTCGTTGTGGGGGTGATCGAGGAGCTGCCGGTCTTCCGCGCTCGGCTCGTCCTCGACGACCACGACCACGTTGTCCAGCAGTTGCTGGAACTGCGGAGGCAGTTGTGCGAGAGCCTCTTCGACGAGACGCTCGAATTCGTTGGAAGAGATGCCCCTCATTCGCGGATCCTCGCGTAATCCTGAATCCATTCCGGCGTGGCCGGTTCGCCGTCGAAGAACGGACTCTTCTTGCCGGCCGTGATCGCCCAGCGGTGAATCCAACTGATGCCGGCCTTGCCCGCGTAGGTGTCCGGGCTGCGGTACGCCGGATCCTCGAGCGCGCGCTCGAGCGTGATGAAGCGATAGCCGCGCGTGGTGAGCATGGCCGCAAGGTCGTCGAACCAGGCCGCGTTCAACGCATTCGCATGGAGCAGCAGTACGTGGCGGATGTTGCGTCCGAAGAGCTTCTGCGACTGGTCTTCGTAGTAGGCGACCTTGCGGTCCAGGTACTCGAGGTAGGCCTTGCCGATGCGCTTGCGCATGGCGCGATCGCCGGCCAGCTCGTAGGCCCGGGCGAAGATCCACTCGGAGTTGTCGAGCGTGACCGGGGCCACGCGATATCCGTGATCGCCGAGGAAGGCCTCGATGCGCCGGCGCGTCTCCAGCGACGTGCCGGTGTGCAGGTAGGGATGGCGGAACCAGCGCGGGGCCCGGCCGCTCTGCGCCAGGAGCGCGCGCGTCACCGATTCGCCGCGCAGGATCTCTTCCTCGTATCGCCCGATGTCGGTGGAGTGCAGGTCGGGATGCGAGTAGGTGTGATTGCCCAGCTCCAGTCCTTCCGCGAGCCAGGAACGGAGCAGGCCGGCGTGTGCGGGAGTGGCGAGCTTGTCCTCGTTCACGAACCCGATGGCCGGCACACCCGCGGTGCGGATGGAGCGGAGAAGATCACGAGTGAGTTGCCGTTGCCGCGCGATCGACATCGTGGCCGGGACGGCGGGCAGGTCGTCGAACGTGATGGCCATCTCTCGTTCGAGAGGAGCGGCGGAGGCCGCGGCCGCGCAGAAGAGGATGAGGAGCGCGACCGGCGCGCTCCTCATCCGGAGACTCACCATCCCGGGATGATATTGAATCCGTAGACGATGTCTTCATCGGGGCGTTGGAAAGGCTTGGCCGCGTAGAACTCGAGGGGGATGTAGGCCAGGAGGATGCGCAGGCCGGCACCGACGCTGAACACGGGGACGCGCGCGTCGGTCTTGGTCTCGAACTTCCAGTCCACTTTCTCCTGGTCCGTCCACGCCGCGCCGGCGTCGGCGAAGGCGAAGATCTCGGTGGGGAGAAACGAGGCGTTGATCAGGCCGAACTCGCGGGTGCCCAGGAGCGGCGCGCGCACTTCCACGCTGGCGGCGGCGATTCGTGTGCCGGCCAGGCGGTCGAAGACCGGGCAGGAGCCGTCGCTGTTGGTTCCGCACTCGACGGGGTCGATGGAGTAGGGGTCATAGCCGCGGGCGATGGAGTTGCGTCCGAGGTAGAGCGGCGAGAGGTTGACGTCGTCGCCTCCCTCGCCGTAGCGGCCGTAGTGCAGCCCGCGGACGGCCACGGTGATCGGCCGGGCGAAGAAGTACTTGCGCCAGTCGGCCAGGGCGGTCTGGAAATTCAGGTCGCCGCGCAGAGCCTCGATCTCGTAGCGATAGCGCGTGCCGTTGATGGGGGAGATGAACCCGTAGACCGAGCTGTCCCCGACGAAGGCGGTGGAGGCTTTGGCGAAGGTGTAGGCGAAGGAGCCGGGGAGGCGCTGCTTGATGCGGTCGACGAGCTGATTGCCGACGAAGACGTAGATCTCCTGCTCGGCCTTGTACGAATAGCGCTGCGCGCCGCCCGCGGCCTCGATGCGGCGGGTAGTGCTGAAGGGATACTGCGCGAGCAGCGTGCCGTCGCTGACGGTCTCGATCTGGCGGGTCTCGATGTAGAAGTCGGCCAGTACCGGGTTGTTCTTCTCCGGATCGTAAATGCCCTGCGCGTAACTGACGCTGCCGTAGACCTGAGGGATGTGTACGACGTCCGCGCCCCAGTTCAGACGGTGAGTCTGGTTGAGGTAGAACAGCTCGCCGCCGAGCTGGTCGGTGATGGAGGAGCCGCTTCCGCCGCCGCCCTGGAAGGTGAAGCCAACGTTGTGGCGCCCCAGCACGTCGCTGAAGAACGCCGTGACGCTGCCGCCCGCGCCGTAGCCGAACTCGTTTGCGCCGACACCGAGGGTGGGCGGCCCGAGATAGGCCAGATGCAGATTGGAGCTGTAGTCACGCTCGGTGAAGGTGGCCGACGCGGGAGGCAGGCCCTCCTCGGGGCGCATCAGGTAGCCCGTGATCTCCGAGCCCGTTCCGCGGAGCGGCGGCAGCAGGGCCGCGCGCGGTGCGGTGTTGTCGGCGGGCGCGGCGCCGGCGGTGATGGCCGTGCCGGCCGTGCCGGCCGGCAGCGAGTAGATGTTGTAGTTGTCGTCTTCGAAGACGGAGAAGGCCAGATCGCCCGAGCTCGAGGCCACGGACAGAGCCGGGGACATGTCGGTGATGCCGGCCACGCCGTTCTGCAGCGTGGTCACACGGGAGAGCGTGCCTTCGGGATAGGTGATGCGGTAGATGTCGGGGATGCCTTCCGGGTTGGCGATGAAGTAGATGGAGCGCCCGTCCGGCGCCCACTGCGGGTTGATGTGCTTGGCGCCGGGGAAGGCGTTGACTTCATGAATGGAGCCGGTGCCGAGGTCGATCACGGCCAGCCGCATCGGCGTGAACTGCAACTGCTCGAGAATCGTGCTCACGCCGCGGTCGGTGGCGAAGACCAGGGATTTCCCGTCGGGGGAGAACGCGGGCTGGAGGTCGGCGTACTTGTCGGCGGTCAGACGGCGGACCTGCTTGGAGTCGAGGTCGTAGAGGAACAGGTCACTGACCCCGGTGGTCTGGCCGGAGATGGCCACGGTCTTTCCGTCCGGGGACCAGGCCACGTTGTTGATGGCCTCGAGGTTGGGCACTTTCACGTGCTCGAGCGCCCGCGTCTCGACGTCGACGAAAGAGAGATAGTTGTCGCCTTTGGAGAAGGTGATGAAGGCCAGCTTGCGGTTGTCGGGCGACCAGGCGCCGGCGGACTCGATGAAGCGCAACGATTCGAAGTGCGGGTCGCGGTCGGACGAGACGAGCTTGCGGATGATCTTTCCGGTCTTGGCGTCGGCCAGATAGAGATCGATGGAGAAGAGGTCCCGTGCGGAGAGGAAGGCCAGCCAGCGGCCGTCCGGACTGAGTGCCGGTGCGACGTTGAGCTCCGAGGTGCCGCGACGGCGGCGGCGCTTCTTGTGCTCTTCTCCGGCAGGGATGACCGGCGGAGGCTCGGGCTTGCGCCCGATGAGCGGATTGGCGAGGCTGGTGGTCGTGCGTGCCTGGACGATCGGGTTGTACAGCTCGCGTGCGCTCTCGGCCCAATCGGTGAAGAGCTGCTTCTGTGGGACACCGAGGGCGCGCTCCACGGCGGAGTCGGGACCGACCACGCCCGCGGCCATGAAGTAGCGGACCACGGCCTCATCGCCGAAGCGTGCGCCGATGTAGGCCATGAGCGCCTGTCCGTAGCGGTAGGGGAAGTAGCGCGAGTCCCGGGTGAGCTGGTTGATGTCCGGCATCCGGTCCTGAATCGTGGCGTCGCGAATCCAGAGAGAGGTCAGGGGATCGACACGTCCCTTGGAGAAGTACTCGGCCATGCCCTCGACGAGCCAGAGGGGCAGGGCTTCCAGTGCAAACCGCCGGCGTTGCTGGTTGGCGGTGGCGGCGATGTCGTACTGGAAGACGTGCACGATCTCGTGGCCGAGGACGTGGTCGTTCTGCGCGTAGTCGCCGGTGAGCGGCAGGACGACACGGTTCATGAAGGCGTCGGTGAAGCCGCCCGTCCCTTCCCCGATCGTCCCGCCCGTGGTCGTGGTCTGGTGGAAGTCCGCGGAGTTGGCGTAGAGGACGATGGGCTTGCGCTTGAAGGAATGATTGAACACGCGCGAGAGCCGCGCGTACCAGCGTTCCGACATCCGGGCCACGTCCTGAACGACGTCCGCTTCCTGATCGTAGTAATAGATGTCGAAGTGCTCGGTCTGGAGCACCTTGAAGTCGAAGGCCTCCCACTGCACTTTGTTCCGACCGAAGTACTGGGCCTGGGAGATGGGGGCGATGAGGGTGATGAGGAACAGGGACAGGACGATCCGAACGGCAAATCGCATAGACGACACCTCGGCTCTAGATGAACACCGAACGGGCCCGGCTGCAAGAGCTTGGCCACCGGAAGAGGGCCTTTGTCAGAGAAAATGTCAGTTTCGTGTGACACACCCGGCCCCTGAAGAGGACGGCGGGTGCGTCATTTCGACGCTGGGGCCCTTTTCTTGCTTATGCGACACACTCTTTTCGCCGCCGCCTTTCTTCTCTCCGTCTCGCTCACCGTTTCGACCTCCGCCCAACAGACCGACGACCTCTTCATTCCGCAGGGTGCGGCCCCGCGGGTGATCATCCCGGTGGCCGGCAACGCCGGCGGGGCGAACGGAACGTATTTCCGGAGCGACATCAGCCTGCTCAACCTCCGGGACGCGACCCAGCGCGTGCTGATCTATTGGCTGCCGCAAGGGGTAGCCGGACCTTCTCTCGCGGTGAGGGAGTTCGACATGGCGCCATCCAGCGGCCTGTCGTCCGAGGATTTCGTCAACGAAGTGTTGCAGGGGCGCACGGGCATCGGCTCCATCGAGATCGTGGGCGTGCTGCCCAGCGGCAGCTTTGATTCCGGCGCGTTGTTGCACGCCACCTCGCGCATCTGGACCCCGCGTCCGGACGGTTCTCCCGGCACGATGTCGCAGACGTTCCCGGCCATCGTCGGCGATCAGACGCCGCCGTTGTCGATGGTGAAGACCTTGTTCGGTCAGCGCCGCACGTCGCAGTACCGCCTGAACGTGGGGATGAACAATCCCTCCGACAACTCCCAGATTTTCCGCGTCACGGTGGCCATCAGCGGCACCGGCGGCACGGAAACGCAGAGTTTCGAAGTGACCGTGCAGCCCCGCTCGATGGAGCAGCGCCTCGTCGGCGGAACGGCCTCCGGCACCGTGCAGGTGATCTTCGAAGACATCGGAGGCGGAGCCGGCGACTGGCAGGCCTGGGCCTCCTCGATCGACAACCAGTCCGGCGACGCCTGGTCTCAGGT
>JBDTOZ010000478.1:0-1885 GCA_039932995.1 Acidobacteriota bacterium
CGCGAAGACTCGGCAGCCGCGCGATGGATCTGCGATCAGCAACCCGTGAGCTACGTGTTCACGTCGAGGGCCACGCGTCCTCTGACCTGTCCGTCCAGGATCTCGCCGGCCAGGCGGACGATGTCGCTCAGGGGCTCCGTGCGTGAGAGTTGGGCGAGCTTGGGGGCATCGAGGTCGGTGGCCAGGCGGGACCAGCCTTCCATGCGGCGCGGCTTGGAGGTGCGGAGTGAGCTGACGCCGAGGAGGGAGACGTTGCGGAGGATGAACGGCCAGACGGCGATGGTCAGCTCGTGTCCGCCGGCCATGCCGCAGCAGGCGATCGCTCCTTCATAGGCGGTCTGCGCGTAGACGTTGGCCAGGGTCTGACCGCCGACCGTGTCGATGCCGCCGCCCCAGCGCTCCGATTGCATCGGGGTGCCCTTGGCGGCCAGCTCTGCGCGGGGAATGATGGAGCTGGCGCCCAGCTCGCGGAGATAGCCTTCCAGTTCGGGACGGCCCGTGGCCGCGGCCACGCGATAGCCGCGGCGGGCCAGCAGCATCACCGCCAGCGAGCCCACGCCGCCGGCGGCTCCGGTGACGACGATCTCGCGCTCGCTGGGCAGGACCTCGTTTCGTTCCAGGGCCAGCACGCAGAGCATGGCCGTGATGCCGGCCGTGCCGATGTGCATGGCCTGCTCGAGGGAGAGCCCCTGCGGAACCGGTACGAGCGCGTCCGGCTTGACCCGTTGGCGTTGCGTGTAGCCGCCCCAGTCCATCTCGCCCAGTCCCTGACCGGTGGCCAGCACACGGTCGCCGGGTTGGAATTCGGGTACATCGGAGGCGACGACGGTGCCGGCCAGGTCGATGCCCAGGACCATCGGAAAGCGGCGCACGATCCGTCCTCGCCCCGTGACGGCCAGGCCGTCTTTGTAGTTGAGCGATGAATAGGCGACGTCGACGGTCACGCCGTGCGGCGGCAGATCGCTGTCGGTCAACTCTTCGAAAGCGACGCCGCCCTCGCGGGCCAGGAGAGCGCGGATGGTCATGCGCGGAAGTATAGGGTCACCCCGTCCACTGCGTGCCGGCGGCTCCGCTTCACGACGACTTGCGCACCGTGCGCGCCAGGTAGTCGCGGACGCGGGCGTGCGTGGCCGGGTCGCTCCAGAGCGCGAGCACTTCCTTGTCGAGCTCATTCGCGTAGTGCCTGGCGCGGCCGATGGCCGGGTCGCGGAGCTGACGTTTGGCCAGCGCGAAGGCGTCAGGGGGAAGCGCGGCGAAGTGTTGCGCGAGCTCGGCGGCGCGCGCGCCGAGGGTGGCCGGGTCGACGACTTCGTCGATGAGGCCGAGCCGCAGGGCCTCATCGGGAGTCACGGTGCGGCCGGTGTACATCAGCGCATGGACATGTTGCGGGGGCACCGCGTAGCGGACTACTTCCACCACCGCGGCGGGGAAGGGGACGCCGACCAGGAGCTCGGGGATGCCGATGCGGCCGTTGCCGGCGGCCATGAGACGGTAGTCCGCGGCCAGGGTGAAGATGCAGCCGCCGGCGATGGCATGTCCGTTCGCCGCGACCACGAGCGGCTTCGGAAACGCGAACAACTCCAGCAGCATGCGCGACAACGCGGGGACGAACCGCTCGGCGTACTCGCGCCCTCCATCGGCGAGCCGGAAGAGATCGACCCCCGCGGAGAAGCTGGAGCCGGTGCCGGTGAGCACCACCGCCCGCGCATCGGATGCCTGCACTTCCGCAAGAGCGAGAGCGAGTCCTTCGAGCAGCTCGAGGTCGAGAGCGCTCACTTTGCCATGAGCGAGCCGGAGGGTGACGATGCCTTCGTGGTCGGTACGTTCGATCATGGGGGAAGGATAGCGTTGTTGGCTGGAGTCGGTTGGCGGTTGGCGGTTGGCG
>JBDTOZ010000479.1:0-8090 GCA_039932995.1 Acidobacteriota bacterium
ACGCGGGCTCATTCAAATGCCGCCTTCTCCACCCGGCTGAAGCCGGGTGCTATTGCCTACCGCCGCCTACGGCGGCTTCGTTGCGGCTACGACCCCTCTGTGTCTCTGTGCCTCTGTGGTGAATCCCCGGGAAGGCGCGATCACAACTGCTCATTCAAGAGGAACGAGAAAAAGTCGCGCAGCTTGTGCGGGAGGGGACGGTTCTTCCAGGGCTCGAAGTGGACCTCCGTGGCGTCTTCCAGGTCTTTCTCGAAGATCTCTTCCAGCTCGCGGGCGATGCCTTTGTCGTACACCACGAGGGAGACCTCGTCATTGATCTCGAAAGAGCGATCGTCGAAGTTCGTCGAGCCGATGGAGGAACAGAGGCCGTCGACGGTCAGCACCTTCTGGTGCAACAGGGTCTTGTTGTAGTCGAACAGGCGGACGCCCCCCTTGAGCAGCGTCCCGTAATGATGGTGGCTGGCGTGCTGCACGAGCGGTGAGTCGCTGGCGTGCTCGGAGGGGATCATGATGCGAACCTCCACGCCTCGCTGGACCGCGTCGAGCAGCGCCTTGCGCGCGTCCGGATCGGGGAGAAAGTACGGGTTCTGGATCGTCAGCTTCTTGCAGGCCGAACGGATCAGTACGTAGTGCAGAAGCTTGAGCGTGGAAGGACTGCCCGACGGCGACAGCCACACGGCGTGCGCGTCCATCTCGCCCGCGTCCTCGAGCTCCGGGAAGTACTCTCTGCCACCGACGACCTCCCCGGTCTCCTCGATCCAATTCTCCGCGAACGCCGACTGCAACTGAGCGACCGCCCGACCCTCCACCCGCGCGGTGATGTCGCGGAAGTGCTGCTTGTCCTGCGCCTCGCCCAGCCAGTTGTCGGTCAGGCAATGCCCGCCCACATAGGCAACCCGGCCGTCGATGACGAAGATCTTGCGGTGGTCTCGATTGTTGAGCAGTCCGAGGTTGGAGATGCGCATGGGGTGGTACTTGCGGACGTTGGCGCCTGCCGCTTTCAGGTCCGCCAGTCCCTGCTTTCCGAACTTCTTGCCGCCGCTGCCATCCAGCAGCACGCGCACCTTCACTCCTTCGCGCGCCTTCTTGGCCAGGACCTCGGCCATCCGCCGTGTCAACTCCCCCTCCTTGCAGAGGAAGGTCTCGTAGTTGATGGTCTTCTTCGCGGACTCGATCTCCCGGAAGACCGACTCCCACATCGCTCCGTTCTGCAGCAGCTCGACCTGATTGCCGCCGATGCAGGTGCCTTGCGTCAGGCCGGCGATGGAGGGGATCAGCTCCTCCAGTCCGGTCGAATCGAGCTTGAGATGGGGACGTCGCCGGCGCTTGACCGACCAGACCACGAGCACGAGGGCCAGCAGGGCCACACTCATCAGCAACAGAACCCACAGGGGCACGGCAATCTTGTTCATCGAGGACTCAGCTCCGCGGTGATGGCCCAGTGGTCGGAAGGACCGCGGCGAATGACGTCGGTGCCGGCCAGCTCCCAACGAGGGTCCACAAAGATGTAGTCGAGTCGCTGCCGGGTCATCGGAAAGGTGGCCTCCTTGGCATCACCGGCCACGCGCAGATGTCCGTGCGCCAGCAGCGTACGGATCTCCTCGGCACCCGGCGGAACATTGAAGTCGCCAACCAGCACGTGCGGCAAAGCCCCGCGCGCGGTGATGTCGCCCAGTTCCGCGATCTGCTTCATGCGTGCCATCCGCAGCAAACGCCCCCAGGCCGCCAGATGCGTGACGAAGAACGTCACGCCCACGCCCCCCACGTCGAGGTCCGCCTGCAGCAGGGAGCGCGGCTCGCCCGATCCCGGCAAGGGATGCACGAATGAAGACCGGACCTCTCCCCGCGTGAGGATGGCGTTCCCATAGTCCCCACCGTCCATCGCACAACTCCGGCCGAAGACGAGCTGCAGGCCGGTCAACGACGCCAGCACTTCCCCTTGATGCACGTCACCGGCACGGGTTCGACAATGCACTTCCTGCAGCCCCACCACATCCGGCTGCACCGCCGCGATCACCTCCGCCAGCTTCGGCAGAAAGTCGGGACGCCGGGCCGCGGCATGCCCCTGGATGTTGTACGACATGACTTTGAGAGTGCTCATTCGCGGTACTGCTCAACACGCTCAGCAACTTCTGTGCTGAGCTGGCCGGCACGGCCGGCGGCGCGGGTTGGCCCAAGCCTTGGGCAAGCTGTTCGACAAAATCGCCGCCCTCTTGCATTGCAGGGGATCCCTCACCGGGGAACGCCGGCGTCCCGCCGGCTGGCCCGTGGGCGTCTCGCCCGCGCTTCTGCCCTCGCGCTATGCTCAGGGGCATGCTGACCGATCTGGACCAGCTTCTCCGCGACCGCGGCATCGACACCGTGATCGTGCCTATGCACGAGGCCATGCACTCGTCCTTTCGCTGGCTCTCCCGCGGAGCGAAGGTGACGCGCGGCTACGCGATCAAGACCGTCGATCGGCCGCCCGTGCTGGTGACCTATCCGATGGAACGGGACGAAGCCGAGGCCTCGGGGCTGGAGGTGCGGCTGGTCCTGGAATTCGACCATGAGCGGATCTTCCGCACTGCTCCTCACACGGCGGAGGCCTATGGCGAATTCTTCGCCGCGGTCCTCGGCGCACTCGATGCCGGAACGACCATCGCGTTCTTCGGCAACCTGCCCGTACACCTTTACGTGGGGGTGGTGGAGTCCCTCGAGCGACGGGGATTCCGCGTCCATCGCTCCAACGGCGAGGACCTCATCCAGCTCGCGCGCAAACGCAAAGAGCCGTGGGAGGTCGAAGCCATCCGTTCCGTCGGCGCCCGCACGGAAGACGTCGTCGAGGCCGTGCGGGACATGCTGCGCCAGGCCCAACGCGGGCGAAGCCTGACGCTGGGCGATCTCAAGAACACGGTCTCGCAGGAGATCGCACGGCTGGGGATGGTCGAAGACCACGAGACCATCCTCTCGCAGGGACGCGACGCGGGAGTGCCTCACTCGCGCGGCGATGCGTCCGCTCCGCTGCGCCCCTCAGTGCCGCTGGTCCTGGACATCTTCCCCTCCGACAAGACCTCCGGATATTTCTTTGACCTCACCCGCACCTTCTGCATCGGTCCCGTCCCCGATGACTTGCAGCGCCTTCACACGCAAGTGCTGGAAGCCTTTACGCGAGCCCGTGATGCCATGCGGCCAGGCATGCCGGCGTCGTTCTTTCAGACCCTCGTCTGCGACTACTTCGAAGGGCTGGGGCATCCCACGTCCCGCTCCCACCCGAAGACCCTGGAAGGCTACGTCCATCTCCTCGGACACGGAGTGGGCCTGGACATCCACGAGCTTCCCTCGTTCTCGCTCAACACACCGGCGAACAACATCGTGGAGGAAGGCGACGTCCTGACCATCGAGCCCGGCCTCTACTATCCCGACCGCGAGCTCGGAGTCCGCATCGAAGACACCTTCGTCGTGCGAGAGGAAGGAGTGGAAACGTTGTGCCGCGGTGCCTACGGACTGGAACCGTGAGTTGCCGGTTGCTCGTGAGTTCGTTGCTGAGTTGCTGGTTGCTGGTTGCTTGGGGTCGTTCGCGCAGTCGATCCCTTAGAGCATCACACCCCAAGGCTCGTCGCGTCGCAGCATGCGTAGCGTGAGAACTTTCCACGCCCGTCGCAAGCACGAACCACCGCAGACAACCAGCAACCAGCAACAAGCAACGTCACTCCGCAGCGCAACCTGCGAAGAGGCTCAAACAAAAACGCCGGCCCCAAAGAGGACCGGCGCTGACGAAGAAGCTGCGGAGTGACTTACAGGTTGCGGTCGATGAAAGTCTGCAGCACGCCCTTCGGCGCGGCTCCCACCATGCGGTCGACCTGCTTGCCGCCCTTGAACATGATCATGGTCGGGATCGACGTCACACCGAACTGCTGCGCAACGCGGGGGTTGTTGTCGACGTCCAGCTTGCCGATCACAGCCCTGCCATCGTAGTTCGGCGCGAGATCCTCGACGATCGGACCCACCAGGCGGCACGGACCACACCACACCGCCCAGAAGTCGATGAAGAGAGGCTTTCCGCTGTTCAGGATCTGCTCGAAGTTGTCGTCCGTGATCGTGACTACTGCCTTGGTTTCGGTTTCCGCCATCTGGATGATCTCCTCTACGAAGTTTCGAAAAGCCCAGCCCGGCGACACAAATTCCACACAGGAACCGGCATAACCAACGCGGTATGATCCGTTCCGTCAGTGTCGATGCATCGCTTCAGAGTCGCCGCCGTACTGGTTCTGGCCGTGTTGCTGGCAGCCCAGCTCACTCTCCATAACCACTCGCTCATTCCCGAGTCCGGGAGCACTACGCCCCTGGCCTGTCCTGTTTGCGCGTTTGGTGCCGACGCCGGCGCTCTCGACACTCCCCTCTTCATCACGGTCCTGGTCGTCCTCGGCACCCTCATCGCCAGGAGCGACGTGCCCCTCGCCGCGGTGGTCCATCTCGCCACCGCCGGCCGCGCCCCGCCTGCGATCTAGCCGGTAGCACCGGCAGCGCTGTCGGGCCTTCCTCGACGCAACGTTTTGCGATCGCTCCGAGGACCAGGGACCCGCGCACGACCTCACCGGCAGGGTGGTGGCTCCGTCTCACCTTCCCGTCGCGCCAGGTCCCCACCTTTCGCCCCGAACTCTGGAGGACTCCATGACCCATCGTGGTCTGATCCCCGTTGCTCTCGCGTTGATCTTTCTGGCCGCCCTTCCCGCGGCCGCGCAGGAAGACGACCGCATCACCCGGCTCGAACAGAAACTCGACGAGGTCCTTCGTCAGGCGCAGTCCATCCGTGAGGAACTGAACGCCCTGAAGGGCGGCCCCGCCGAGACACCCGCGGCCCAGACTCCCGCGCCCGACACGGAAGACCTCACCGCCATTGATGTGACCACCCCGCCCGAGGCGGCCGCGGCCTCAGCCGCCGAACCGCAGCTCACCGACGTGCAAACCATCGACAACCAGGCCAGCGCCGGCGCCGCCAAGGCCCTCAATCCCGACCTCTCGGTGATCGGCACATTCCTCTCCCATGCCGGGGACAACTACGAGGGTCGGGCACCCTTTGCCGTCGACGAGGTGGAGCTGGCGCTGGAGGCCTTCATCGATCCCTACGCCAAGGGACGCTTCTTCCTCTCCGTCACGCCCGAGGGCGTGGATGTCGAGGAGGGATATGCGCAGTTCGTCACCCTCCCCTGGGGGCTGACGGCCAAGGCAGGCAAGACCAAGGCAACGTTCGGCAAGGCCAACACCTGGCACACCCACACGCGGCCCTGGGTCGATGAACCGCTCATGATCACCCGCTTCCTGGGCGACGAAGGGATGGCCGACGTGGGTGTCTCCGTCAGCAAAACCATCGACAACCCGTTCGGCGCGTACATGGAAGCGACCGGTGAGATCTACAGCGGCGACGTCGACGGCTCCTTCGGGCGAGGCGCGGATAACGACCTGCTCTACAACGCGCACCTCAAACTCTTCCGCGACCTCACCGAGAACAGCAACATCGAGGTGGGCACGAGCTGGACGCGGGGCACGCTGCCCGAGGGCCAGGGCCACAACCGCCTGGCCGGAGTGGACCTGACGTACCGCTGGAAGCCGCTCTCGCGCGCCATTTACAACTCGCTCATCGCCCGTGCCGAGGGCGTGGCCAATGAACGTTCGGACTTCGATGGGACGCTCTATGGCTACTACGCCTCGCTCGACTACCAGGTGGCGCGGCGCTGGTTCGCGGGCGCACGCATCGACCGCGCCGACGGCTTCGCCAACGACACCCGCTTCACCGATCGCGGTGCATCCGCGATCCTGACTTTCTGGCTCTCCGAGTTCAGCCAGCTCCGCGGCCAGGTCCGCCGCACCACTCTCCACGGAGGCCCGTCGTTCGACGAGATCCTCCTCCAGTTGCAGTTCGCCATCGGCGCCCACGGCGCGCACGCTTTCTGAGGACACCATGAAACGAACATTCATTGCACTCGCACTCTCGTTGCTGGCCGGTTCCACGTTCGCCGCTCCCGCGAAGAAACTGAACATCGTCACCACCAGCTCGGACCTGGCTTCCATCACCACCGAGGTCGGCGGCGATCTGGTGGACGTGACCTCGATCGCCCGCGGGTACCAGGACCCGCACTTCGTGGAGCCCAAGCCGAGCTTCCTGCTCCTGCTCCGCAAGGCGGACTTGCTCGAAGTCATCGGCCTGGACCTCGAGATCGGCTGGCTGCCACCGCTCATCGAGCAGAGCCGCAACGCCAACATCAGCCCGGGCTCAGCCGGATATCTCGACGTCTCCCGCGGCGTGGAAATCCTCGATCGTCCTTCCGGAGCCGTGAACCGCTCCATGGGCGACGTGCACCCTCTCGGCAATCCGCACTACTGGCTCGACCCCGCGAACGCGGTGCGCATCGCCATCCAGGTCGAAAAGAAGCTCGAGGAAATGCAGCCGGCGAACGGGCCGGTCCTGCAGAAGCGGCTGAACGATTTCAAGGCAAGGATGAACGCCGCGAACAAACGCTGGACGGCGGCCCTCGCTCCCTACAAAGGAGCCAAGATCATCACGTATCACAACTCCTGGCCGAACTTCATGCGTCGCTACGGCCTCGACGTGGTGGCGTACATCGAGCCGAAACCGGGCGTCCCTCCCTCCCCGTCGCACCTGTTCGAGCTCATCGGCATGATGAAGGAGCAGAAGGTCAAAGTGATTGTGATGGAGCCCTACTTCGATTCCAAGACGCCGCAATCGGTGGCCGACCGCACCGGCGCCAAACTGGTCGTGCTCTATCCCTCCGTCGGTGGCGGCAAGAGCGGGACCGATGACTACTTCCAGCTCTTCGACACCAACATCGCCAAACTGATCGAGGCTTTGAAAAACTGATGGAGCTCCTTGCCTTCCTCGCCGTTCCCTTCGTCGCCGGTCTGATCCTGACCGGCATTCACGCCTACCTGGGACTGCACGTGGTCGAGCGCGGGGTGATCTTCGTCGACCTCTCGCTCGCCCAGATCGCCGCGCTCGGGACCACGATGGCCTACCTGGCCGGCCACGATCTTCACGACCCCGTCACCTACTTCTGGTCCCTCGGCTTCACGATCGCCGGCGCCGCAGTCTTCGCCCTGACCCGCTCGCACTCCAACGGGAAAGAGCGCATCCCGCAGGAGGCCATCATCGGCATCGTCTACGCCGTCTCCGCGGCCGCGGCCATCCTGGCCATGAGCAAGGCTCCGGAGGGAACCGAGCATCTCAAGGACATGCTGGTCGGCAACATCCTCACCGTTTCGTGGGAAACAGTGGCCAAGACGGCCGCGCTCTACGCGCTGGTGGGCCTGTTTCACTGGCTCTTCCGCGCGAAGTTTCTGGCCATCTCCATGGGAGAGGACATTCCGCGGGCACGCTTCTGGGACTTCCTCTTCTACACGTCCTTCGGCTTCGTCGTCACCTCCTCGGTGGTGATCGCCGGCGTGCTGCTGGTCTTCTCGTACCTGATCGTTCCGTCGGTCGCAGCCATGATCTTCGCTCGCCGCGTCGGAACCCGCCTCGCGTTCGGCTGGACTATGGGAGCCATCGTCAGCGCTGCCGGCGTGTTGCTCTCGTTCCACTACGACCTGCCCACCGGGGCCACCATCGTCTGCACCTTTGGCGCGGCGCTGGCGCTGCTGGCGCTGTTGCGGCTGGTGATGCCGGCGCGCCGGGCGGTTTCCGTGTAGGGTTGCTGGTTGCTGGTTGCTGGTTAACGCGGGGTTGCTGGTTGCTGGTTAACGCGGGGTTGCTGGTTGCTAGTTGCTGGTTATCTGGGGTGGGTCGTGCTGCCGACGTCCTTCGTCACGACGAGGCTCGGGTAGTTGTCGTTCGGGCGAGGGGCTCTCGAAGCGGTGCTCGCTTCACGCCGGAGGCGTGACGGAGATCAGCCGGGGGCGAGCGCCTTTGGCGCGCTGCCCCCGGAAATCGCAGATGAGACGTTGCACCCTGAAAGGGTGCTGCCGCCATCTCCGGCACCCTTCCAGGGTGCGATCCAGGGTCGTCCGCGACCGGTGGCAGCGCGCTCACGCGCTCGCCACCGGCTAATCTCCGTCACGCCTCCGGCGTGGTCAGCACCCGGCAGCACTCAGCACTC
>JBDTOZ010000480.1:0-4329 GCA_039932995.1 Acidobacteriota bacterium
ACGCTGCAGAACGACATCCTCAAGGAGTACATCGCCCAGAAGGAGTACATCTACCCGCCGCGCCCCTCTATGCGCCTGATCGTCGACACGATCAAGTTCTGCACCGAGCATGTGCCGAAATACAACACCATCTCCGTGAGCGGCTATCACATCCGCGAGGCTGGATCGACGGCCCTGCAGGAGCTGGCCTTCACACTGCGCGACGGCATGGAGTATGTGGAGTACGGCGTCCGGGCCGGCATGGACGTCGACGAGTTTGCGCCGCGGCTCTCCTTCTTCTTCAACTCGCACAACGACCTCTTCGAAGAGGTGGCCAAGTTCCGCGCCGCGCGCCGGGTCTGGGCCAAGGTCATGCGCGACCGCTATGGCGCCAAGGATCCGCGCTCGTGGCAGCTCCGGTTCCACACGCAGACGGCCGGCTGTTCGCTGACCGCGCAACAGCCTTACAACAACATCGTGCGGGTGACCGTGCAGGCGCTTGCGGCGGTGTTCGGCGGAACGCAGTCGCTGCACACGAACTCGCTCGACGAGACGCTGGCCCTGCCGACGGAGCAGGCCGCGCGCATCGCCTTGCGCACCCAGCAGATCATCGCCCACGAGTCGGGCGTCATCAACACAGTCGACCCGTTCGGCGGCTCCTACTTCATGGAAGAGCTGACCGACAAGATGGAGAAGGGCTGTTTCGATTACATCGAGAAGATCGACCAGTTCGGCGGGATGGTCGAGGCCATCGAGGCCGGCTTCCCGCAACGCGAGATCTGGGATGCCTCGTATCAGTTCCAACGGGCGGTGGACTCGGCCGAGAAGGTCGTGGTGGGCGTGAACGCCTACAAGACCGGCAACGATGAGAAATACGACGCGCTCTACATCGACGACTCCGTGGCGGCGGAACAGATCGAGAGTCTGAATCGCGTGCGTGCCTCGCGGGACAACACCAAGGTGCAGGAGGCGCTGCAGACGCTCCGGGTCGTGGCTGCGGATCCGGATGCGAACACGATGCCCCCGCTCATCGAGGCGGTGAAGGTCTACGCCTCGGTCGGCGAGATCGCCGACGCCTTCCGCGACATCTTCGGCACGTACCAGGAGCCGGCCCTGTTCTGACCCCGGGCAAAAATGTTTTTTGCGGGTGCGATCCGATGGACGACAACGGATTCATGGATGCCGCCGTCGAATCGGGGGAACGGGTCGCGACGCAGGTCCCGGCCGCCCTCGGGATCGCGCACACTCGCGGCGCCTGAGGCGGGCTGGTCCGCCCGCTGACCGCATGGCGCACCCGCGGCCGCTTCGAGCCGCGTTCGACATTTGCGAAGCGACTGCTGCACACGGATGCTGAGATTCGATCACGGAGGATCATTCATGAGGAGCCGCCTTGCGGTCGTGCTGTTTTCCTTGCTACTTGCAGCAAACCTTTTCGCAAAAGACGTCTACCTCTCCATCAGCGGCAAGGCCAGCGGCTTCTTCACCGACGCGCGCATCCTCAATCCTTCGTTCGACAAAGACATCACCGTCACCGCGCGCTATCTGCCCGTCGGCAACGTCGACAACAGCGGCGTCGGTGGCATCACCCTCACCCTGCCGAAGCGCGGGATGAAGGTGTTCGACGATGCCGTGCAATCGATCTTCGGCGGCAGTCCTTCTCTCCTGGGGGCCATTCGCCTGACCTCCGAGGACGACTTCGTGGCCACGCAACGCATCTATCAGGATGCGCGACTGGCACCGCAGGCCGGAACCCTCGGCCAATTCGTTCCCGGACTGGACGTGAGTACCGCCAGGAAGAAAGGCGTGCTCCTGCAGCTCAAATCCGGCCAGGCCACGCTCGGCAGCTTCCGCACGAACTGGGGTGGCGTCAATCCGAATGCAGTCGTTGCGAACGTCACCCTCCAGCTTTACGACAAAACCAATGCGGTCGTCGGAAAGAAGACGTTCTCTTTCCAGCCGTTCGGCGTGCAGGGGCCGACGCTTGTCGCTGGTTTCTTTGACAACACCGCGGCGGATCTCACCGACGCGTGGATCAGTTTCGAGGCTGACCAGCCGGTCTTCCTCTACGCCTCCGTGATCGACAACGGCTCCAGCGATCCGACGTTCGTGCCCGCGGCCGATGACTCGGGCGTCGCTCCCCAACTGAAGACGGTGACCGTCTCCGCGGTCGATTTCACGTTCGAAGTCTCGGGCGCCGGAGATCTGAAGGCGGGTGATGCCGTGAAATTCATCATCAATGCTGCCCAGGGCTCGCACGGCTTTCGCCTCTACTCCCCAACCGCGCAGGTCCTCATCGACCTCGCCACTCTCACCGAGCAGGGAGTGGAGCGGATCGTCACGCTGCCGGCCAGCGGGACCTACCAGTTCCTCTGTACGCGCGACACCTGCGGGGTGGGACACACGTCGATGAATGGAGGCTTCACCGTCGGTGGGCTTCCGCCGCAATGAGCTTGGATTTCCGCGCAGGCACGTTGAATCGAGAAACCTGGACACTTCTTTGCTACACTGACCGCGAAAGCTGGGAGTGTTGGGAAGGGTGCAGCTAGTCGAATTCTTTCGAAGCCGCAGGGGCGGGGAGCTGGTTGGGATCGTCGTCGTGGCGATTGCCATCTGCATCGCCGCGGCTGTCGTCACCTACCATCCGCGCGATTCCTCCGCGTTCTACACCTCCACCGAGACCGAGATTCACAACGCCATCGGTTACTACGGTGCGACGCTGGCCTGGATCTTCGTCAGCTTCTTCGGCTTCGCCAGTCTGCTCTTTCCGGCCGTGATGATGGCCATGGGCTGGAATCGCTTCTGGGGACGGGAGATCGAGTACTTCCACACGAAGCTGATTGGCTTCGTCATTCTGGCTCTGGCCATGCCCCCGCTGTTCGACCTGGCCATCGGCACGGTCTGGCTGCGCGGTTCGCTGCTCGCCGCCGGCGGCTACCTGGGGCAGGAGATCAACCGCGCCGTGAGCGGCAACATGAACACCAGCGGTGCGGTGATCGCCCTGGTGACAGCGCTCCTGGTTGGCATCCTGCTGGCCACGCGCATCAGTCTGGCCGCGGTCTTTCTCGCGCTGCACCGCCAGTTCCTGGCCCTCGGACGCACGCTCTCCATGCACTGGGCGAGGATCTCCGAGCGTCGCCGCAAGGACAAGATGAAGACGGCGCTGGTCCGCAAGCATCTGGACAAGGTGGAAACGCCGCAACTGCGGCTGGTGACCTCGTCGCCGTCCGAGCCCTCGGTGCGCGGTCCCATCGTGCGCGAGGTGCAGGGACGCGGCAGCTTCCAGATCCGCAAAGTCACGAAGGCCGATCTGCGCAAGGCCGCGGAAGCGCTTTCGCAGCAGGAGAGCCGCGATCCGTTCGAGCTTTACGCCGGCGGCACGCCCAGCGCGGCGCCCCTCCTGACCGCGCGACCGGTGGCCTCGTCCCCGAAACCGGTGAGCGTTCGCCCCGAAGCGAAACGCGCGGTGCGGCGTCCCGGGAACGCGGCGCCCATCGAGCTCGTGGAGCCGCCTGACTTCGAGGATCCGCTGGAGGATCCGTTGGAGGACCCGCTCTTCGAAGACGTTCCGCGGAGCAAGCCCCAGATCCCCCGGCCGGTGGTGCGGCGCCCCCAAGAACCGGTCCGGCGCGAGGTGAAGCTGACGCACGCCGCGCTGCCGCCGATGAATCTCCTCACCGAGGGGCCGAAGCAGGACACCATCAACGACGACGTCCACAAGAAGTATCTGGAGATCGGACACCTCATCGAGGAGCGCTGCCGCGAGTTTGCCGTGGAAGGGGAGGTGACCGCCTACCATCCCGGTCCGGTCGTGACCACGTTCGAGTTCAAGCCGAGCGCGGGGGTGAAGTACGCCAAGGTGGTCAACCTCGGCGATGATCTCGCGCTGGCGCTGAAGGCCGAGTCGATCCGTATCGAGCGCATCTCCGGCTCGTCGACCGTGGGCATCGAAGTCCCGAACAAGAAGCGCGAGCTGATCGCGCTGCGCGACATCATTGACACCGAGAACTTCAGCGCCTCGTCATCGCTGCTCTCGCTGGCGCTGGGCAAGGACATTCACGGCGAGGCGGTCATCACCGATCTCTCCAAGATGCCGCATCTGCTGGTGGCCGGCGCCACCGGAGCGGGCAAGTCGGTCGGCCTCAACTCCATGATCGTGTCGCTGCTCTACAAGGCGCTGCCTTCGCAACTGCGCATGCTGATGATCGACCCGAAGATGGTCGAGCTGAAGATTTACGAAGACATCCCGCACCTGCTCCACCCGATCATCACCGACCCCAAGTACGCCTCGAACGCTCTCATCTGGGCCGTGAACGAGATGGAGAACCGCTACCGCACCCTCTCCGAGTGCGG
>JBDTOZ010000481.1:0-4719 GCA_039932995.1 Acidobacteriota bacterium
GCCGCGGGCATCCTGCCCGCGGTGGACTCGGCGTACCATGCGCGTGCTCCAACACAAACTGCCGTCCGAGGAGAACACGCGATGATTTTCCGCGCGCCTGAACCGCCCATGGACATCCCGGAGATTGCGCTCACTCCGTTCCTGCTGGAACGGGCGGCCCGGCAGCCGTCCAAGCCCGCGTTCATCGACGGACCGAGCGGACGGACGCTGACGTACGGTGCCTGGGCGCATGAGGTGCGGCGCACCGCGGCGGGGCTGGCCCAACGTGGGTTCGGGAAGGGCGACGTCTTCGCGATCTACAGCCCGAACCTTCCCGAGTACGCGATCGCCTTCCACGCGGTGGCGCTGCTGGGTGGGATCGTGACCACCGTCAGCCCTCTTTATACGGTGGGCGAGCTCACGGAACAACTTCGCGACTCAGGTGCGCAGTATCTCGTCACCGCGCCGCTCTTCACGGAGAAGGCCGCCGAGGCCGGGCGGGCCGCGGGATTGAAGGAGTTGTTCGTCTTCGGGGAGGCGGAGGGCTTCACTCCCTTTGCCGCGCTCGGGATCGCGGGTGAGCCTCCCGCCGTGGAGATCGATGCGCGCCACGACGTCGTGGCACTCCCCTACTCCAGCGGAACCACCGGCCTGCCCAAGGGCGTGATGCTCACGCACCGCAACCTCGTCGCGAACATCCTTCAGTCGTCCGTCGCGCTCGACCTCGTCGAAAGCGACGTGGTGTTGGGCGTCCTGCCCTTCTTTCACATCTACGGGATGGTGGTGATCATGAACCTGGGCATCTACCACCAGGCCACGATCGTGACCATGCCCCGCTTCGATCTCGAGCAGTGTCTCGCGGCCATGCAGCAGTACCGGATCAGCTACGCGTACGTCGTCCCGCCGATCGTGCTGGCGCTGGCCAAGCATCCTCTCGTCGACCAGTTCGATCTCAGCCGGTTGCGGAGCATCTTCTCCGGCGCCGCGCCCCTCGGTCCGGAGGTCGCGGCCGCCGCAGCCACGCGCCTCGGATGTGCCGTCAAGCAAGGCTACGGTCTCACCGAGACCTCTCCCGTCACCCACGCCGTGCGCCTGGAGGGCAACGACACGAGCGGAGTCGGCCTGCCCCTCCCGAACACGGAGACCAAAGTCGTCGACACGGAAACGGGCGCCGAGCTCGGACCTGGTGAGGAAGGCGAGATCTGCGTGCGCGGACCGCAGGTGATGAAGGGCTACCTCAATCGTCCCGAGGCCACAGCGGCCATGCTCCGCGCGGACGGATGGCTGCACACGGGGGACATCGGCTACGCGAACGAGGAAGGCAGCTTCTTCATCGTGGACCGGCTGAAGGAGCTGATCAAATACAAAGGTCTGCAGGTCGCGCCCGCGGAGCTCGAAGCAGTGCTCCTCGGCCATCCGGGAGTCGTCGACGCCGCGGTCATTCCCCAGCGCGACGAGGAAGCGGGCGAAGTGCCGAAGGCGTTCGTGGTCCTCAAAGAAGGCGTCACGACCGACGAAATCTGCTTGTATGTCTCCGGTCGCGTCGCCCCGCACAAACGCCTGCGGGCCATCGAAGTCATCGATCAGATTCCAAAGTCCGCTTCAGGGAAGATCCTTCGCCGCGTGCTGGTGGCGCGGGATCGGGCGCGCTGAGGGACGGCCTATGCAGTTGCCGGGACGAGCACCTCTTCGACCCGGATCTCGCTGCTCAGCGTCTTGAGCACGGGGCAGCGCCCGGCCACCTGGAGCAGCTTCTGACGCTGCTCCTCGGAGAGCGGCCCGTGCACGGCGATCTGCACGTGGAAGCGGTGGATGAAGCCCTGGTGCGTCACGCAGTCGGCGCAGTCCTTGGCGTGCTGGCGGTCGTGCGTGACCGTCACGTCCACCCCTTCCAGCGGATACTTTTCGCGCTTCGCGTAGAAGTTCAAGGTCATGGCCGTGCAACTCCCCAGCGCTCCGGCCAGCAGGTCGTACGGCGTCGGACCTTCTCCCCCACCTCCGACTTCCAGCGGTTCATCCACCACGAAGCGATGCGGACCCGCCTCGACCTCGGATCGAAACGAGCCCTGCGAACGAACGACCACCGGCGTTGTGCCCATGAGTGAGTTGCCTCCGTTGAAAGAATAGTTGAAGGGTCAGCAGCGAGTATCAGCGGGCAAGATGGCCGCGGCCCTCTCGTCCTCTTTCTTTGCGGCGCTTTACGCGACGCTCTCCCGCTGGGCCTCCACCAGGTGCGGATGGCCGCCGTTGCGGGTCAGATACTCCTCCTGCGAAAAGTCGTCGACCTGGATGGCGGCGGTGCGCAGCTCGTCGGCGCGCGCGAGCAACGCGCGATCTTCCGCGCTGATGACGCCCTTCTCGAGGGCCGCGTCGTACAGCGCGTTGCCCTTCGCCTTTGCCAACGTCTTCGCCTTCACCGCCGCGCGCACGATCTTGTCGACGCCCTCCGCGCGCTTGACCACGCGGAACGCCTCTTCGAGCAGGCCGAGCTGCTCGCTCGTATTCGAGGGCATGTAGATGCCCTCCGTGTGACGCAGGCGCTGGGGGCTGTCCGTGAGGATCAGCGAGGCGATCTTGTGGGTGTGCTTGTCGTTCGCTTCGCCGGCCAGCGCGTTCACGTTCGACCAGATGCGCAGCGGCCCCGCGAAGAGCCAGCCCAGACCCGGCACCGGCAGATTGCCGAAGATCCCGTCGAAGGCCTTCTGGATCTCGTAGAGCGAGTGATTCATCGTGAAGTGCACGAGCGGCAGATCCTCTTTCGGACGACCTTCCGCCTCATAGCGCCGCAGGACCGCCGTGCCGATGTACATCCAGGAGAGCACGTCGGCGAAGCGGCCGGTGAGCATCTCTTTCAACTTCAGCGAGCCGCCCAGCGTGCCCATGGCGATGTCGGACATGATCGCGAACGTGGCCGAGGCCCAGGAGAGCTTGCGGTAATAGCGGGCCGTGGCGCCGCCGACGGGACTGGACGAGAGGTTGCCGCGCGTCAGCGAGAGCACCACCGCGCGAGCCATGTTGCGCACCACATGGCCGATGTGTCCCCAGAAGGCTTTGTCGAACGCGGGCAGGTCGCGCGCGGCGATGGCATTGACCTCGGCCAGCGCATACGGATGCGCGCGCAAGGCGCCCTGGCCGAAGATGATCAGCGTGCGGGTGAGGATGTTCGCTCCCTCGACCGTGATCCCAATCGGCGAGGCGATGTAAAAGTGCGCGAGCATGTTGCGCGGGCCGCGCGAGATGCCGGAGCCTCCGGCCACGTCCATGGCGTCGTTGATCAGCTTGCGGGCGATCTCCGTGGAGTTGTACTTGGCCATGGCCGTGACCACGGCCGGCTTCATCCCCTGGTCGATGGCGCCGAGGGTGTAGCGACGCATGGCCTCCAGGAGATAGTTGAAGGCGGCGATGCGCGCGATCGGCTCCTCGATTCCCTCGAACTTGCCGATCGGTAAGCCGAACTGCCTGCGCACGGAGGCGTAGGCGCTGATCACGCGCGTGCCCAGCTTCGCACCGCCCGTGCTCTGCGCCGGGAGCGAGATGCCGCGACCGGCCGCGAGCGATTCGGTGAGCATGCGCCAGCCCTTGCCCGCTCCTTCCACACCGCCGACCACAGCGTCCACGGGCACGACCACGTCGTGTCCCTGCGTGGGACAGTTGTAGAAGGGCGTGCCCAGCGGATCGTGGCGGCGGCCGATGACCACGCCGGGGGTGTCGGTGGGCACGAGCGCGCAGGTGATGCCGAGCTCCGTCCCCTGGCCGAGCAGGTTCTCCGGATCACTCAGCTTGAAGGCCACGCCCAGCAGCGTGGCGATGGCCGCCAGCGTGATGTAGCGCTTGTTCCAATTGAGCCGAATGTAGAGCTTTCCGTCGTCGGCCTTGAAGAGCGTGCCGTGCGAAGTGATCGAGCCGGCATCGGAGCCGGCGCCCGGCTCGGTGAGCGCGAAGGCGGGGATCTCTTCGCCGGTGGCCAGTTTCGGAAGCAGGCGCTTCTTCTGTTCGTCGGTGCCGTAGTGCATCAACAACTCGGCCGGCCCGAGGGAGTTCGGAACCATGACCGTGATGCAGACGGGGATCGAGCGGGTGGCCAGCTTCATGATCACTTCGCTGTGCGCCATCGCCGAGAACCCGAGGCCGCCATATTCCTTGGGGATGATCATCCCCAGAAAGCGCTCGCGCTTGATCACGTCCCACGCCGCCTGCGGCAGATCGCGGCTCTCCCACACCTGCCAGTCGTCCACGACCGAGCAGAGCTCATCGACGGGGCCGGAGAGGAAGGCCTGCTCCTCCGTGGTGAGCGACGGATACGGCTCCTTCATCAGCTTCTTGAAGTCAGGCTTGCCGGAGAAGAGCTCCGCCTCGGCCCAGACCGATCCGGACTCGATGGCCGTGCGCTCGGTCTCGGAGATGGCGGGCATGATCGGCCCAAGGATCTTCATGATCACGCTCGACACCAGCACACGACGGATGGGCCGGATCAGGAAGATCAGCATCACCACGGCATAGACGCCCAGCGCCCAGAAGGGAACGCCGAAGCCGAACAGGATCACCCCTCCGGCCAGAGCCCACAAAAGCAGCGGAGCCCCGGTGAAACCGAGAATCAGGAGCGTGATCACGGAGACCGCGATCCAGAAGGGCGTAGAGGCAAGGACGTCAGTCATCACGGGAATTGAAACATGGAACGGGAATGGGGATATTCGGCAGGTACGTAGGAATTGTGGTCGAAGTGCTACTGGCGGGTTGCTG
>JBDTOZ010000482.1:0-3278 GCA_039932995.1 Acidobacteriota bacterium
AGCAGCGGGAGGGAAAGCCATTTCGGACCCCACGGATGCGCGAGGAACCGCAGCGCGATGTACGCGGGAGAGAGCCCACTGCGCGACAGATCCGCATCGTGTGCCGCGTAGTAAGCGGCCTGGCCCGACAGCCAGTGCCAATACGAACCCGGTCCTCCCGTGGCCATGACCAGCGGCACGAACCAGAGCAGACAGCCAACGCCGAAGACCGCCACGGCGGTCACGCGCGCGCGCCAGCTCTCGAGCATCACCAGCGCCACCAGGAACATCGGCACGATGGCCACCGAGAACTGCAGGCGCCAGCCGATGCAGAGAGCGCAGAGAAGCGGCGCGATCCAGAATGACCTGCGCTCTGTGCCGTGAACGGCGCATGCCCATGCCGCGGCGCCGAACAACGCCAGCGCTCCCGTGTCCGACTGCGGCAGCATCCCGGAGACGAGGAGGGCCGGGCAGCCGTAGAGAAAGAGCGCGGCCACGAGGGCCACGTTCTCGCCGGCCACTGCGCGGAAGGCCAGGACCCAGAAAACGAAGCCGGCCAGGGTGAAGACGACGCTGACCGCCACCAGCGCATGGAACGGGTCGGTGAAGAGGGCCACCACCTTGGCGGCGGCGATGTGCAGCGGCGAGCCCGGCGGGGGCGGATGGTGGAGGAGCGGGGCAAATTGCTCGACCGCCAGGGCGAAGAGGTTTTCGTCGTACTCCCAGATCGTGCGCGGGATCGTGGAGAGATGCAGCGCGGCGATGGCGAGTGCGGCGAGAGCGATCTTCAGGCGTGACAAGCGCACCTATAATCAGGCCGATGTCAATGGGGACTGTCCGCGCGCTGCGGATCCTGCACCGCGCCTTCTCCCGCTATCCGCCCCGCGATCGCGTTCACATCCTGGTCCGCTTCCTGACCTGTCCCTTCACGCGCATCCTCGGCGAGGTACCGGCCGGCGCGCGCGTGCTGGAGGTCGGTTCCGGCCACGCGGCCTTCTCCACGCTGTTGACCGAAGAGCGCGTGCACGAAGTCGTGGCCGTCGACCCGGACCTGCGCAAGAGCCTGTTGCCGTCGCCTTCCACGCGCGTGAAGAAAGTGGCCGGATACGACGACTGCATCGGAGGGACGTTCGGGGCCGTGGTGATGATCGATGTGGCCTACCGGATGCCGATCGAGATGCGGCGGGCCATCTTCGGTCGCCTCTTCGAGCGGCTCGAGCCGGGGGGCGTCTTCGTCCTCAAGGAGCTCGATGTCGCCCATCCCTGGAAGATGAAGTGGGCCCGCCTGCAGGAGTCGCTCTGTGACGCCTTCCTCAAGCACACCCTGGGCGAGGGCTTCTTCTACCAGTCCGGCCCCGAACTGCAGGGAATGCTCGAAGAGATCGGCTTCGTTTCCTTCACCTCCCGGCGAATCGATCGCGGCTATCCCCACGCGCACATCGTTTACACTGCCCGGCGACCGGGATCCGCGGCTGTGTGAGGCTTTCGCGGGACCGGCCACGCGAACGCGCAACGGACCGACAGGCATGCCTCCTTCCGTCTCACTGGTCATCCCGATGTACAACGAGGAGCTCAACATCGAGCATGCCGTGGCCGCGGCACGCACGTCGCTGGAGCGGTATGCGGGGACGTGGGAGATCATCATCGTGGACGACGCGTCCACGGATGCGTCGCCTCGCATCGTGGCCCGGTTGTCGGCCGAGGATGGCCGCGTGCGCGTCCTCCGTCACGAGCGGAACCGCAAGCTGGGCGCGACCCTGCGCACCGGTTTCGCGGCGGCCACTAAAGACCTGGTCTTCTACATGGACGCCGACATCCCGTTCGATCCCGACGTCCTGGGCCGGGCCATGCGGGCCATGGAGCTGACGGACGCGGACATGATCGCCGCCTATCGTCACGACCGGACCATGGAAGGGTTGAAGCGGGGCATCTACACGCTGGCCTACAACGCGCTCATCGGCGTTCTCTTCGGCTGGCCGCACCGCGACATCAACTTCTCGTTCAAGCTGATGAAGCGGCAAGTCCTGGAGGCGATGGAGCTCAAGTCGGAAGGGTCGCTGATCGACGCGGAGCTGGTGGTGAAGGCCAAGAACCGCGGCTTCATCATCCAGCAGATCGGGATCGACTACTTTCCCCGCACGCGCGGCACCTCGAATCTGGCCTCGTTTGGCGTGGTCGTGAAGATCGTGCGCGAGCTGGTCACGCTCTATCCCGAAATGCGCCGCCGCCACGTGAAGCGGGAGGCCGTCCCGGTCTCCGGCACTTCGTCCGGATTGATTCCTTAGCCGGCACGGCGGGAGGGCGGCCGACCGTCAGCGGCGAGACGCCGCTGAGCCAGCCGGCGAGGACGCCGGCGTTCCACGCCGCGCAGAGTCTGGCGTGGGTGTACGACGGCCACGGACTCGCGTGGAGCGCTGGCGTCCCGCCGGCTGGACCGCAGGCGTCCTCGCCTGCGCCGCGAGTCCGTTGCGACGAGTGATCCCCTCGCGCGTCTGTTGCCCGCGCCCCCCGGCGACCGAAGCGCGGTACTGTGCCGCCGATGAAATTGATCGTCACGGCGGATGACGTCGGGCTGCACCGCGGGATGACCGAGGGAGCCATCCGTGCGCACCGGGAGGGAATCGTCACCGCGTGCAGCGTGGTGGTGAACGGAGTGGCGTTCGACGACGCAGTGGCGCGGTTGCGCGAGGTGCCGTCACTGGAAGTGGGAGTGCATCTCACGCTCGTCGAAGAACGGCCGCTCACTGCCATCCGCTTCTCGAACAAGTACACCTCCTTCCTCCCGCGCTACCTGGCGCGCAGGATCTCCATCGAGGCCATCGAGCGCGAGCTGCGCGCGCAGATCGAGCGGGTCGCGGATGCCGGTCTGACCATCACCCACCTCGATGGGCATCAGCATCTCCATCTCCTCCCGCGGATCTTCGCGGTGGTGACCCGCTTGGCCCGCGAGCACGCGATCCCTTACGTACGCATCGTCGACGACCGCGGGAGCACTTCGCGCCGCATGCCGATGGCCGCCCTCAACGTCCTCGGACGCCGGGCCCGGGCCTCGCTCATCGGCGACGCCGCGGTCCGCACGAACGACCACACCATCGGCGTGGCCGATGCCGGTCATCTCACCGACGTCGTCCATCTGCTCGACCACGTCACCGGCATCACCGAGCTCGTCACCCATCCCGGCATGGGCGTGGACGGCTACGGCTGGGGGTACGCGTGGGAGGCAGAGACCCGCGCGCTCTGCGATCCGCGGCTGCGCGAAGAGCTCGCGGCGCGAGGGATCGACCTGGCGGGACCGAGCG
>JBDTOZ010000483.1:0-8313 GCA_039932995.1 Acidobacteriota bacterium
CGTCCCTACTCGAAGAGCTCGTACTCGGCGACCGGCAGCTCTGCGGGCTCGGTCCAGCGCCAGGTCTCGAAGACGTAGAGGTCCGCGAGGACGAGGACCACTTCGCGCGACATGCCCCAGCGCGCCTGCAGACCTTCCCGCAGACCCATCTTCGATTCCTTGAGCACGTGGTTCAACCCGTAGATGACGGTCTGCTGCTGGCGGTACCCGGCCCGCGAACAGAAGCAGTTCAGCGCAGCCTCGATCTTGTAGTGCGACTGGTACTGCAACGGAACGGTCTCGAACACGGCCCGGCGCATGACCCGGATTCCGGAGAGGACCGGTCCGCACTTGAGGTTCAGGTGGAAGAAGTTCGCCACCGGACCCCGGTCCCGTACACCGATGTTCATGTCGCATTCGTCGCGATGGACGGGCTCCACCAGCGCGCGAATGTGCTCTTCGCTGACGTTGTACATGTCGCCGTCGCAGAAGAAGAGGGTGTCGTAGGTGGCATTGGCCACGCCCACGGCCATGGCGAAGCCCTTGCCGTGATTTTCCTTGAGAGCCACGGTCCGCACGCCTTCGAACCCGCGGGCGATCTCCACGGTCCGGTCTTCGGAGCCGTCGCTGACGACGACGATCTCGTCGATCAAAGAGCTCCGCGTCAACGCCTCGAGGACGTCGGCGATGGTCTTCTCCTCGTTGTAAGCCGCGACAATTGCGGTCGTCCTCAAGCGTTTCTCCTCAGACACGTGCGTTGGCCGGAATCAAGTGCAACCGGCAGACCACGGCGGATTCTACTTCAGGCCGCCGTCGTCCCCGCCCTCGACACAACCAGTTGTCCGCGCATTTTCACTCCCGCGTCCCGCGCCCCGATCCCTCCGCGAGCACCGACTTTGCACAGGCCGGTCAGATCATGAGAAAAATCGTGGCAGTCCGCGCGACCGACCGCGCCTCCGCGTCCCCTTCCCGAGCCCTGGCCCGGCCCAGCCGCGCCTCAGGCCGGGTCGGCCTTGCCCTGGGGACCCTGCTGGCCGCCATCAGCCTGGCCACCGGGGCGGCGGTGCTCCTGCTCTCCGGTTGCTCCTCCCTGCAGAAGGCGCTGACCATCGAGAATCCCCGCTACTCGATCCGCGACATCCGTCCGCGGGTGGACATCGCCCTGCCGCTCTCGGCGTCCTCCATCGACATCGATTTCAACCTGGAAGTGGACAATCCGAACTCGGTGGGGCTGCGTCTGGATCAGATCGACTTCAACCTGCTGATCAACGACCAGAACGTGCTGGACTCCGTCAGCCGTCAGGACCTGCGCATTCCCGCCAACGGTGTCGGCCATGTCGAGCTCCGCACGCGCATCGGGTATCAGAACGTGCGCTCGATCTGGAACGAAGTCGTCGACATCGTCCGCGGCCAGCGCGCCCGCTATGAGCTGCGCGGCAATGCCTACTACAACACGCCGGTGGGCAGACTGAAGTTCCCGGTGACGGTGTACTCGTCGCGGTAAGCGCGCCAGAGGCCAATCACAAAAAAGGCGCGGGCAGGATGCCCGCGCCCCCACTCTGCGAACGTCCGTGTCAGTTCGTGACGTCTCGCGTGACGGTGATGGTCCGCGCCACATACTTGCCGTTGTCGTTCACGCCGACGACGGAGATCTCGTCGCCGCGCTCGAGGTCGGTCACCGCGTAGTCCTTGTTCGAATAGACCACGCGGGTGTTGCTGTCGTAGTAGATCGCACCGCGCTGGTCGTTGCCGGTGCTGCGCAGGTTGTTCACGTAGCTGACGTTCATGTCGATGCGACGGGCACTGGTGTCGACGGACTCGACGCTGCCACGGACGTCTGAGGTCTGGGTGGTGTCGGGGCTGCCGAGGATGATGCTGCCGAGGTCGCCGAGGGTACCGCCGGTGGAACCGCAGGCGGTCACGAGGACCGCGACGAGGGCTAGAGTTGCGATGCGCATAATGTCTCCTTCGCCATGACGAAGAGCAAGGACCACGCCGCTTGACCACGCAAACCCGCGCTCGCCTGAGCCTTCCCGCGCTCGCCAGCATCCTCTATTTCTCCCAGGGCTTTCCCTTCGGCATCGCCAACGACGCGGTGAACACCTATCTCTCCTTCATGAAGGTGAACCTGGTCACGATCGGCCTGGTGGCCAGCGTGGGAATCGTCTGGACGCTGAAGTTTCTCTGGGCTCCTTTCGTGGATGTGCTCGGCACGTACCGGCTGTGGATCTGCGGGGCGTTGATGGTCCTGGCCGGCTCGACCGCCGCGCTGGGACTCGTCCCTCCCGCCGGTCACGCGTTCTGGGCCCTGCTGATCGTGCTGGTCTTCGCCTCCGCAACTCAGGACATCGCCATCGACGCCCTGGTGATCCGCGCCACCCCGGCGAATCTGCTGGGAGCGATCAATTCCGCCCGCGTGACCGCGTATCGCGTGGCCATGCTCGTGGCCGGCGGGGTCATCGGACTCCTGGCGGATCGCCTCGGATGGCCAGGCGCCTTCGCGGCCATGGGGATCATCCCCCTGCTGATCCTGGCCGTCGTGGCCTGGAGCTCTCCGCCCGAATCGGAGGTGCGCGAGCGCCACGAAAATCCGCTTCGGGGATTGCTGGATTGGCTGGGCCGGCCCGAGGCACCGACACTGCTGGCCGTGATCCTGCTCTATCGCCTCGGCGACAACGCGTTGACGCCGATGATCCGTCCCTACTGGGCCGCACGTGGATTCACGGCCACCGAGGTGGCCAGCGTGACCACGACCCTGGGGATGATCTGCACCATTGCCGGAGCCTTGGCCGGAGGCGCCTTCGTGACGCGCTACGGTGTCTATCGCGGCCTGCTCTATCTGGGCATCGTGCAGATGCTCTCCAACCTCGCCTATGCGACGGTGGCCATGACGGACGGAGGCCGGCCCGCGCTTTACGGCGCAGCCGTCGTCGAGACCTTCTGCGGCGGACTGGGCACGGCCGCCTTCCTGGCCTTCCTCATGCTGATCTGCGACAAGGCCAATGCCGCCACTGAGTACGCGATGCTGAGCGCCGTGTTCGCGGTGGGGCGGACCTTCGCCCTGGCACTCAGTGGCTGGGTGGCAAACGACCTCGGGTTTGCGCGCTACTACTGGCTCACCGCGGCGCTGGCGCTGCCGGGGCTGGCATTGCTGCCACTGATCCGGGCGCGGCTCGCTTCCCGGGAAACCGCAGTACCGGCCGGGTAACCGATGAAGGGCAACGCGACTCCGATCTTCAGGCGCCTGAGGAGACCATCTTCCAGAGCCGCAAAGCGCGCACGCTGATCGACTGGCCCTCGGCCCGTATGTCCGTTTCCAGGTGGCGCTCGCCGAGGAGCACCTCGCGAGCGCGCAGGTCGCCGAGCGTCATCAGCTCGGAGAGCTTGGACCAGCGAAACTCGCGAAAACTGAACGGAAGACGGTGGCGCGGGCGGATGACCACCACGCGATCCCGGTATGGCTCGGGGATCACGTGATTGACGTCGTGGATGTTCTTGTAGATCCCGCCTTCCGACTCGCCCTTGAGCGGAACCAGCACCACGGCATCGCAACCATGCGCGAAGGCCAGCTCGTACGGGGCGTTGTCGGTCACGCCACCATCGCCATAACGCTCGCCGCCGATGAGGGGCGTGCTCGTGTAGAACGGCGGGAGATAGTTCGCGGCCAGGAGGAGGTCGATGGGACGCTCGACGTCATGCGTGCCGAGGAGCACTCCCTTGCGATCGCGGAGCCGGGTCACGGAGATGTAGCAAGGCAAGGCCTCGGGACCGCGTAGACGCTCGCCGACGAAGCGGGCGAAGCTCCGGCGGTGATTGTGGGCAAACCGCCAGGGGGAGAGCTCCACGAACAGATTGCGGAGATCGAGATGGGGCATCCGCGCATACGTCTTCCAGTAGTAACGAATGCGATGGTCATTGTGCGCGGCCACGATGGCGGCGTTCCACACACCAGCGCTGACGCCGATGGTCATGGCCGGGCGGATCCCGAGTGCCGAGAGACGTTCAATGACGCCGACCTGGAAAGCGCAGCGCGACGATCCGCCCGGGAACACGAAGGCGATCTTTTGCGCCTGTCGCAAACGTTCCAGGGTCATGTTGCCGACTATACGCGACCTTGCTAGTTCGCCCCGCATCGTTCATCGTTCGTTTCCGATGCGACACCGCGTCTTCATCGAAGCCCTCACCGCCCCCACCGTCACCGTCACCGGAGACGAGTTTCACCACTCCATCCGCGTGGTCCGGGCGCGCGTCGGAGAAGAGGTGGAGATCTTCGATCGCGCGGGGCATGCAGCGCGCGGCGTGGTGGCCTCGATCGAGCGCGACCAGGCCGTGCTCGACGTAGGCGAGGCCCTTCCTTCACGCGAGTCGCCGCTGGCCATCCACCTGGCCATGGCCATCATTCAGCTCGACAAGTTCGAGCTCGTGCTGCAGAAGGCCACGGAGCTGGGAGTGAGCACCCTCATCCCGATGGTCACCGATCGGATCGAGCTGCGGCCCGAGCGTTACTCGGGCAAGAGTGAACGCTGGAACCGCATTCTGTTCGAGGCGGTGAAACAGTCCGGCCGCACCAGGGTGCCGCTCCTGGAAAAGCCCGCGAGCCTCGACGAAGTGCTGGCGCGGCCGGGAGCGAAGATCCTCTTCGACGCCGATGTGGCCGCTTCGCCCCTGGAGCGCCTTGCGGAGGTGACGATCCTCATCGGGCCGGAAGGTGGGTGGACCGATCGCGAGCTCCGCGCGGCCGGGGAAGGCGGCGTGCTCCTGCAGCCTCTTGGCCCGCGGCGGTTGCGGGCGGAGACCGCGGCCATCGCCGCACTGGCCGTCATCGCTTCCCGCTTCGGAGATCTGTAGTAGATTACGTCCGCCGATTGGCGGGTGGCGATCCCTCCAAAAGGGTTGGCGGGAGAACCGCAACGCCTCACCACTGGCAACCACATCCGACCACCTTCTGGAGGTTCTTTCCGTGCCCGAGTCGACGAAGTCCGACACCCTTTCCATTACAGACAATCGCACCGGAACGACTTACGAGGTCCCCATCTCGGAAGGGACCATCCGGGCGATCGACCTGCGGAAGATCCGCGTGGACGCCGACGATTTCGGTCTGATGACGTACGACCCGGCCTTCATGAACACGGCCTCCTGCCGGAGCTCGATCACGTTCATCGACGGCGACAAAGGCATCCTCGAGTACCGCGGCTATCCGATCGAACAGCTCGCGGAAAAGAGCACCTATCTGGAAGTGGCCTACCTGCTCATCCACGGCGAGCTCCCCACCAGTGAAAAGCTCACGGAGTGGTCGGACACCATCACCCACCACACCATCCTCAACGAGAACTTCCGGCAGCTCATCGACTCCTTCCGTTACAACGCCCATCCGATGGGACGCCTGATCTCCTCGATGGCGGCGCTGGGCACGTTCTATCCGGAATCGAAGGACATCTTCGATCCCGCGGTGCGCATCAAACAGATCCACCGGATCATCGCCAAGATCATCACCATCGCCGCGTTCAACTACCGCTCCACGGTGGGCATGCCTTACGCGTACCCCGACAACGACCTCTCCTACACCGGCAACTTCCTGAACATGATGTACCGGATGACGGAAGTGAAGTACACGCCGAGCCCGGTGCTGGAAAAGGCCCTGGACTTGTTGTTCATCCTGCACGCGGACCACGAGCAGAACTGCTCCACCAACGCCATGCGCGCGGTGGGAAGCTCGCACGTCGATCCCTACTCGGCCACGGCCGCCGCGGCCGCCGCGCTCTATGGGCCGCTGCACGGCGGCGCCAATGAGGCCGTACTGGAGATGCTGGCCGAGATCGGCCACGTGAAGAACGTCCCCGACTTCATCAGCCGGGTCAAGAGCGGCGAAGGCGGACGGCTCATGGGCTTCGGCCACCGGGTCTACAAGAATTACGACCCGCGCGCACAGATCATCAAGAAGGTGGCCGACGAGGTCTTCGAAGTCACCGGCCGCAACCCTCTCTTGGACATCGCCCTGGAGCTGGAGCGGATCGCGCTCGAAGACGACTACTTCGTCAAGCGCAAGCTCTACCCGAACGTGGACTTCTACTCCGGACTGATCTACCAGGCCATGCGCTTCCCCCCCGCCATGTTCACCGTGCTCTTCGCCATCCCCCGCGTGTCGGGCTGGCTGTCTCAGTGGCAGGAGTTGCTCGAGGACGCCGACCAGAAGATCGCCCGCCCCCGGCAGATCTTCACCGGAGCCCCGCGACGGGACTACGTGGACATCGCCAACCGGTAGTTTTCTCTCGCGCGAAACACCCCGGCCCACCACTCCCCCCGTTCGCGCTCGTCCACCAGGACGAGGCCGTGGGTGGCAGCGGCGCTGACGACCTCGTCGCGTTTGACGATGAGGATTCCGCTGAGGACGAGACGGGCCTCGAGAGCCAGGTGGCTCACGACGTCTCCGAGGAGCGGCAGGATCACCTCGGGGATGATGTTCATCGTCACCACGTCGAATGTCCCGGCGCGGAGTGCTTCCAGGCTGCCGATGAACAGGGGCATCGACGCCTCGGCGACGTCATTGCGGATGCGGTTGTCGCGCAAAGCGCCGTACGCGTCGGGGTCGTTGTCGAAGGCGATGGCCTTCGTGGCGCCGAGACGGTGCATGGCCAGAGCGAGGATTCCGCTGCCCGAGCCCACATCCAGGCCGCGCCGGCCGGACACGTCCAGCGTCTCCAGCACCTCCACACAGAGCGCGGTCGTCTCATGCGAGCCGGTGCCGAAGGCCTGCTCCTGAGGCACCACGATCGTCAAGTACTGTCCTTCGAGCGGCAACAACGCGGGGTCGGGCACGACCACGAACCGCCGGCCGAGGAACAACGGCTCCAGCGACTGCTGATAGCGATCCAGCCAATCGACGCGCTCCCGCTCCGTCGCATGGAGCTCCACGTCCCGCAAGTCCAGGAACGACGCCATCGCCGCATCGCGTTCCGCCGCCCCGTCAAAGTAAGCGGCCACCGTGCTCGTCCCATTCGCCTCGGACGTGGTGCTCCCCGTCGAAGCGGTGAGGAACAAGCGCGACTGGATCAAGTCCTCGACGTCGATTGCGAGGGAGTCGTAGGAGAGCTCGAGGAGGTAGTCTTTCATGCGTTCTTGTTTCTCGTCTTCGTCTTCGTCTTCGCGTCTTCTCGTCTCTCGTCTTCTCGTCTCGTCGTCGAGTCGTCAAGCCTTCGAGTCGTCGAGTCTTCTCGTCGGGCGGCCCGGGGGAGTCTCACAGTCTCACAGTCTCATAGACGCCGCGCCGTCACGTCTAGTCTTCGAGTCCTCAAGTCGCCGAGTCGTCGAGCTGCAACCCAAGGAACGACGGCGTCTCGCCGGCTGGCTGTGCGGCGTCCTCGCCGCGGGCGGGGGAAGGCGTGCGAGGGGCAGCAATCACTGCTCTCGCAAGAAAGGCTCGCGGGCGAGACGCCCACGGGCCAGCCGGCGAGGACGCCGGCGTTCCAATGCTCCGCCTGCAAATCTTCGCGTCGCGCGAAGAAACTCGAAGTTCGTAGTGCAGAGACACAGCGCGGCGTAGCCGCAACCAAAGCCGCCGTAGGCGGCGGTAGCCGATAGCACCCGGCTTCATCAGCCGGGTGGAGAAGGCAGGATTTGAATGAGCCCGCGTAGCGGGCGACAGGAACGGGTCGCGCGAGTCTGTCGCCCGGTACGCGGACTGATTCACGGGCCTCATCCGTCACCCGGCTGAAGCCGGGTGCTCGTGCCCTTATGCCGCCTACAGCGGCGGGGAATCTTCGCGTCGCGCGAAGAACTTCGAGGTAGTCGTACAGGGCGGCGTAGCCGCAACCAAAGCCGCCGTAGCCGGCGAAACGCCGGCGCTCCTCGGCCGCCGCACGCGTCGTCACGCCGAGCACACCTATGAGACTGCACGACTCGACGACTCGACGACTCGACGACTTGACGACCCGACGCCTTGACGACTCGACGCCTTGACGACTCGACGCCTTGACGACTCGACGACTCGACGACTCGACGACCCAACGACCCAACGACTCGACGACCCGACGACCCGACGACCCGACGACTCGACGACTCGACGACTTGACGACGAGAGAGCGAGAGGGCGAGAAGAGGAGAGAAACAGACCTCACTCCGGCAGCGGAAAGTGGGCCCGATAATCCTCCATCGCCGCTTCCACCACGGCGAAGGCGTGTTCGTTCCCGTACGTGCCGGCGATGCGGATGCGCTGGCCTTCGCCGGGGACGAGCTTGTAGGTAGAGAAATAGTGTTCCAGGCGCTCCACCAGGACGGGTGGGACATCGGCGATGTCCTGTGCGTCGCCCCACACGTAGTCTCCCTGCAGCACGGCGA
>JBDTOZ010000484.1:0-14763 GCA_039932995.1 Acidobacteriota bacterium
GCCAGCTCCTCGAGCGCGCGGGCCAGCTCCGGATCGGCGATGCCGCTCCAGTGAGGCCATTCGCTGCCAGGATCGGAGTGCATGCGCCGCCGGATGCGGCGGACGAGCTCCGCGAAAGCGTCGGGCGCACGGACGCGAGTCAGCCGGCCTGTGTCGCGCGTGGTGGCCGGAAGCACACTGCCCACTCGGGCCGGCCTGGCCACCGCACGACGAAACGCGGCCGCCCACGCATCCGCCGCTCCTTCTTCGGAGCGGATGCCTTGCTGCGAGGTCCGCGCCGCACTGGAGAGGCGGGCCACCAACTCACGGTCCCGGTCCAGCCGCTCGATGGCGGAGGCGGCGGCGGCGACATCGCCGACCGGAAAGGTCAGCGCGTTCACGCCGTCCAGAAAATCTTCCGCGCCGGTGAAGCGCGAAACGACCGGCACCACCCCGTGGACCATGGCCTCACGAGGTGCGATGGTCACTCCTTCCCACTCCGCGACGTGCACGAGCACGTCGAGAGCGGGATAGACGTGCGCATAAAGCTCCGCAGTGGAAAGCCAGCCGTGAAACCGCGCCCGCGGCATCCGCGCTTTCAACTCCGCGGCCGCCGATCCATCGCCCGCAATCTCGAACGTGAACGGCACGCCGCGACGCTCCAGCTCGTCGACCAGAAGCGGCAGATCCAGCACCCGCTTCTGCACCTGTTCCAGGCGCCCGACATAGCCGATGCGTAGCGGACCGTTCCCCAGCGTTCGCGCCGTGTAGGCAGGCGCGACTCCGCCGGGAATGCTGATCACTTCGCCCGCGGGGGTGAGGCTCCGCACCGCGCGCGCGATCAGCTCTCCGCTGGTCACCACGAGATCGACGAACTTCGCGTAACGCGACAGGTCGGCGAAGTAGTCACTCTCGTACGCCTGCACCGTCACGGCCAGACGGAGAGAGTGTCCGCGGCTCTTCAGTTCGGCGGCGGCGTGGTACGCGTCGAACATTCGGGCGATGAGCACGACGTCCGGATCGATTTCGGTGATGGCCCGGCGCAGGGCCCGTCTCCTGCCGAATGCCGTCCCGCTGGTCCCGTCCACGTCGATGCCACGAACGACGGGAAAAGCCTCGCGGAACCGGACCGGATCATGAAACCGCGCGCCACGGGCCAGTCCGAAAATCACCTCGATCCCCCGCGCGGGCAGCAGCCGGGCCAGCGATTCCAGGATGCGCTCGACGCCGCCCTGGAGCGCGTGTGTGGGAGTGCAGACGAACAGGCGCATCGCGCTCAAGTATGCTTCACCTGATGCAGTCCGGTCTGGTCACCACGATCATTCCCGTGTTCAACCGGGCGGGCATGCTGCGCGAAGCGGTGGCCAGCGTGGTGGGGCAGACCTACGGGCCGCTCGAGATCATCATCGTGGACGACGGCTCGACCGACGACACCGGCGCGGTGGCGGAGGAACTGGCCGGCCACCATCCCCAGGTGCGGGTCATTCACCAGGACAACGCCGGCGTGGGTCCTGCGCGGGAGACGGGTCGGTTGGCGGCCCGAGGGGAGTTCATCCAGCACCTCGATAGCGACGACCTGCTCTATCCGCGAAAGTTCGAGCTGCAGGTGGCCGGACTGAAAGCACACCCGGAATGCGGCGTCTCGTATGGATGGACGCGGGCCCGGCTGGCGGACGGCTCGGTGCTGGAGCGCCCCGATCGGCGCACCGGAGAGCGCATCGAGACGATGTTTCCGGCCATGCTGCAGTCGCGGTGGTGGAACACCATCACGCCACTCTACCGCGCTGCGCTCATCCACTCCGCCGGCTCCTGGCTGGCCCTCCGCAATGAGGAGGACTGGGAGTACGACGCGCGCATCGCCCGCTCCGGCGTGCGCCTGCACTATTGTCCCGAATGGGTGGCCGAGATCCGACATCACCCGCACAGCCGGCTCACGGAAAACGGTCTGGCCCCGAACATCCTCCGCGACCGCGCGCGCGCCCACGCCTTGATTCTCGAACATGCCCACCAAGCCGGCATTGGCGAGGACACGGCCGAGATGAAGCATTACGCACGGGAGCTCTTTCTCCTGGGGCGGCAATGCGGAGCGGCCGGTCTGGGAAGCGAGTCCGAAATGCTCTTCGAGCTCGCGCGGCACGCCTCCGGGCGTGAGCGGAACCGTGCACAGTTCCTTCTCTATCGCGCCGCGACACGGCTCTTGGGCTGGTCCTGGACCGGCAGGATCTCGTGCTTTCTGGACCGGCTGCGATGAAGCTTTCGGTGGTGATGGCTGTGCATGACGGCGAGAGCACACTGGCCGCCACCCTGGAGAGCATCCTCGCGCAGACCGAGCCGGAGTTCGAGCTCTTGGTCGTCGACGACGGGTCGACGGACGCCACGCCCGCGATCCTGGCCGCCTTCGCCTCACGCGACGGCAGGCTGCGCATCCTCACCCAGCAGAACGAAGGTCTGACCCGTTCGCTGATTCGTGCCTGCGCGGAAGTCCGTGCCGAGGTCATCGCGCGTCATGACTGTGGTGACCGTTCGCATCCCGAGCGTTTCGCCCGCCAACTCCAACTGCTCGCGGCCGGCCACGTCCTCACCGGCTGCGCCACTCGTTTCACTGACGCCGGCGGAGACACGCTCTATGTCGCGCGTGCGAACGGAGACGAGCTGCGCAGAAGCCTCCTGCACGATGACGCTTCGCACGTTCATGGCCTTCCGCATCACGGCTCGGCGATGTTTCGCCGCGACATCTATCTGGCCGCGGGCGGATACCGGCCGCAGTTCCGGGCCGCGCAGGATCTCGACCTCTGGATGCGCATGGCGTCGCGCGGAACGATCGGGGTGACGGACGAAGTGCTGTACGAGGCCACCGTCGATGCACGCAGCATCAGCGGGACCAGCCGCGACGCGCAGGTGCAGCTCACCGCCCTGGCGGTGGCGCTGCGCGACGGTCAAGAGGAGCGAAGCCTGCTCGAGACCGCCGCGTCCATCCGCACCCGTCCGCTCACCGCCAAAGGCGAGGCGGCGGCGCTCTACTTCATCGCCAAATGTCTTCTGCAGCAACGCAATCCGAAGTGGCGCCGCACGATGCGCGAGGCCTTGCGTCACAACCCGCGACACTGGCGCGCGTGGCTTTCCCTGCTCATCGGGCGATGACGCGGCGGATCGCTTCCGCGAGCCGGTCTCCGATGGAGTCCCAGGCCAGACGCGGGAGGACCGACGCGCGCGCGCGGCCGGCCATCGAAGCGCGAAGGGGCTCGTCGAGGGCCAGCCTCGAGATCGCGCCGGCCAGCGCGGGCGCGTCGGCGGGAGGAACGAGCAGACCATTCCGACCCTCCTCGACCACGTCAGGAATCCCTCCCACCCGAGTCCCGATGACGGGCAGACCGCTGACGAGGGCTTCGAGGATCACCGTGGCGAACGGCTCGCTCAAGGCAGGCGTGCAGAAGACGTCGTGATCGCCATAGACCGCGCCGAGATGGGCGCGAGGCACGACGCCCGTGAAGCGCGTCCTTGCGGTCAACCTCGCCCGTACTTCCGCCTCCAGTGGTCCTCCTCCGACGATCGTCAACTCATAGGGGACCTGCCCCTCGAGCATGGCGCACGCGTCCAGGAGATAGGTCAAACCCTTTTCCACAGAAAGCCGTCCGACGAAGAGAATGCGCAGCGGTTCGCCGTCCTTCCTTGTGTGAGAGATGCGGTCCGGCAGCCCGCCGATCGCCGCCGGATCGATGCCGTTGGGAAGGATCTCGATCTTGCGTGCACCTCCTCGCTGCGCGAGGGCCACGAAGAATGGGGCGAGTACGAAGACGACGTCCGCGGCGCGATAGGAGCGAGGGGTGACCCACCGGTAGAACGCCGTCAGGCGGGGATCGTACGTACCCGCCGGGCGGTCCGAGATGTCCCCGTGGACCAAGAGTCCGAACGGGACTCCCAGCGGCCGCGCCGCAAGATAGGCAAGCGCATGACTGTGGCAGAGAACGAAATCGACCGCGGGCAACGCGCGGAGCGCCTTCCGTGCCGCACGGGCGAAGAGAATCTCGTCCGGCGCATGCCGGAACCGCCTCAACCAATGCAGATCCCGCACGCGCACGAGCACCCCCGCCGCCCCACCCCCCTCCTCCGGCAACGAATCGGAGACCAACGTAACCCGCCCGTGCCGCAGCAACTCCCTCGCCTGCCGCAACGCCACCGCCGCCACACTCCCCCCCCCACCCAACCCACGGCAAACGATCGCAACATGCACCCCCGCACTTTACCGCGCACCCCGTGGCGGGGGGTCACACCTTCGTTCTTCCGCCTCGGCGCCCCGTGGCGGGGGGTCACACCTTCGTTCCTCCGCCTCGGCCTTGGGGACGGGCTCGGCCTGGGGGCCTGGGGGTCACACCTTCGTTCTTCACCTTCGTTCTTCGGCAGGGCGGGGTGATACGCGCCCCTGCGGGGTAAGAGAGCGGGGGGTCATACCTTCGTCCTGCGCTCGACTGCAACGAAGATCGAAGGTGTGACCCCAACTCACGCTCAACTCACGCTCGGAGAGCGGGGTCACACCTTCGTCCTGCGCTCGACTGCAACGAAGATCAAAGGTGTGACCCCAACTCAGAACTCACCGAGACAGGATCGATCCTTGAATCCAATTGGTTATTGGGGATTGGTGGCCTGCTGGGATTCCTTCGTTCTTTGCGGAGGGAGGCTATCGCCAAGCGGCGAAGATGTGACCCATCGACACTCTATCCGGAAGGCCGGGAACTCACAGACACGCGTCCATTCACTTCCCTAGCGGAGCGGAGGCGAAGAGCGAAAGTGCGACGAGACGGCGGCCGCACTTCAAGGGCCGACGACGACCCCGAGAGCTAGATCGAGCACAACTGGACGGCGTCATAGGCCCGGCTTGACGCACAAATCGCGAGGCCTCGGCTTTGATTCACGTGGGAACGCTCGACATGCTCAACGGCGAAGCGCTGCAGTAACAAGATCGAGTTGCTCGAGAAGCACCGGATCGGAGCTGAATTCCCGCTCGCAGCGACGGATCATTCCGGAGACGTGTCCTTCACTCCTGATCAGGATTGAAGCCGCAATCGAGCGAAGCGTGACAAGCCCTTCGTGCCATCCAAGCCATGCGATCAGGCGACGGATGGGACTTCCGCGCCTGGTCCGAATTTCATCTCGGGAAACGTTCGCGACACGGGCAACGGTCTTGACGATCTCTTGCATCGTCGGCCGGCCGATCGCGCGCTGCGCACGTGGATGATCCGATGACCGTGGTCTCGACTCCACCATTTCACGCATCTTCTTCGCCCAGGCCGGGCTGCCGAGATAATTGCAGTTGATCACGTCCTTCCACAGACGGTCGGGGTCGCCCACTTCCGCCGCCACGAAAGCCTGGTAAGTCAGTGGAGCGAGCTCAGGATCGGACTCGAAGAGTGCGCGGGCAGAGTGCACGTCGAACCAATGCTCGGCCGGCTCCAGTCCTGATGTGGCTCGGTAGCTCGACCAGCGGTAGTGTTCCGGAAGGGCGACCAATCCGGCGCGCACGGGGTTGAGCACGACGTAGCGAAGGACCCGCCGAAAATACGTCTCCTTTTCGACGAGAAAGGATTTGAAACGTCCCTGAAATAGGTGGCCACACCTCTTATGCTGGCGGTTGAACCAACTGGCATACGTGCCGTTGACCCATTGCATTCCTCGAGAAAGATTGGGGTCCGGCGTCTGGATGACCAGATGGAAATGGTTGGTCATGAGTACCCATGCCGTAATACTCCAACCGAAACGTTCGACCGCCTCTCCGAGGATTGCAAGAAATTTGCTGCGGTCGAAATCGTCGCGAAAGATGTCCCGCTGCTCATTGCCGCGAGACGTGACGTGATACAGGGCGTCGGGGAATTCGATTCGAAGTTGTCTTGCCATGCACCGAGGTTCCCTCGGGAATTGACAAGGTTCGAGGAATCTCTCTCAGGGAGAGAAATTGCTCACCAAACCTCCTCGGATTGGAAGATTTCCAGGCGAACGATCTACAAGATGTAGGATCGATCTTTCCACCAAGGACGCGGCCCGGCTCACCTTTGATCGCATCTCTGATCGTCTTTGCTCGGACGGGGGTCACACCTTTGGTCTTCGCGACGAAGGTGGTCGCACCTTGGGTCTACACCGACGTGCGAACAGCGAAGGTGTGACCCCAGACGCGCCAGGCGACGCGGCGACGCGAAGGTGTGACCCCAGGCGACCCGAAAGGCGACCCGAAAGGCGACCCGAAAGGCCGAAAGGGCAGGCGGGCGAAAGCGCCAGGCGAAAGGCGTAGGCACAAACCGAAGGTGTGACCCCGCACCCCAAGAAGCGCCGTCCCACACACAGAAGGTGTGACCCCGTCCACACCGCGGCACCTTGGGTCTACACCGATGTGCGAACAGCGGAGGTGTGACCCCAGGCCGAAAGGCCGAAAGGCCGAAGGTGTGACCCCGCACCACACCGAAGGTGTGACCCCGCACCACAAGAAGCGAAGGGGTGCCCACCCTTCACAGCCGCTTCAGGCGGTCGGTCAGGTGTTCGAGTTTTTCGGCGGGGCGGATGGATTCGGCGGTGGCGCGGAGGGCGTTGGCGGCGTACTCGAGGCGGTTTGCGCGAATGCGTTGCAGTGCGGCGGGGAGGTCTTCCTCGCGGTCGATCAGCTCGCCGCAGCGATAGTCTTCGATGAAGCGGAAGCTTTCCTGGCGGGTGGCCACGACCGGCATCCCCAACCAGAGCGCGGTGCCGAGCTTCTGCGACGAGACGCCCATGTGCTGGAACTGCGGTTTCGGCGAGAGGTAGAAGACGGCGCTGACGTCGGCGGCGATGGTCGTGGCCGTGCTTTCGCGAAACCCGAGGCGTTCGGGCAGATACAGCGCACCCTCGAGACGTCGCAGCAGCGCATCGGTCACCGGGTCCGGACGGCCGGCGGTCTGGATCATGATCCGGATGCCGTCGCGTCCCGCCAGCCGCACGAGCCATTCCGTCCCATTCTCGGAGCGGCAGGAGCCGGTGCTGGAGACGACGAATTCGTCATCGGCGATTCCCAGCGCACTTCGCGCCTCTTCGCGCGAACGGCCGTCGTAAGGCGTCGCATAGCTGGAAGGGAAAGGGATGAATTCATGGCCGGCAGGAAGTCCCGCGTATTCACGTTGCAGCGGATTGCGCACGACGTCGGTGATGATCGTGAAGCGCGCCCGGCGCATGGCCCAGCGGGTCAGGCTCTTCCAGTAGAGCGTGGCCTGGCCTTCATAGCCGCCCAGATAGATCTCGTCGCAGACGGAAACCGAAGGACGTCCCGCGACATAGGCCAGCATCCCGGCGAACGCCATCGGAAGATCGGCCGTGCCGAGAAATAGATCGTAGGCACGCCACTTTCCGCGACGCAAGTGCCGCTGCAACCACGAGCGCCGATACTCCACGCTCCGGCGGCGGACCCCGTCCCCGTACTCGGTTTGCGGCAAGTCTCCATCCGGCGCGAAAACGTCCACCACATACCCTGCGCCGAGCAGCGCGCGCAGAATGCCGTCATCCATCGGGCGTCCGAAGTAGTCGGCGCGCAACTGGAAGTAGGCCGCCTTCAGCGTCACACGTCCACCATCACCCGATCGATGGTGGGATCGACAGGCGGCATGAGGTCGTTCCGCCGGAACAGCATGTCCGTCTCCACGAGCGTCAGGTTTCCGCGATGCCAGGCACGCATGGCGATGAGGTGGAAGCCGTGCGCGTCGAGGAAATCGAATACTCCGGAAAAGCGCGGAGCGCCCTGATAGAGCGGACGAATGGCCGCTTCCACGAACACATAGCGCGTGCGCCGCAACAACTCCTTCGCCCCTTCCAGCACCTCACCCTCGAACCCCTGAACGTCGATCTTCAACAGATAGACCTCATCCAGCCCCTGCTCGCGCGCGTAATCGTCGAGCGCGATCATCGGGACCCGCTGCTCGGTGAGCGGGCCGGTGTGATAGTCGATCTCGTTCCACGTCTTCTGCTCGGGCGTGAGGAACGAGCTGGAGACGCGCGAGCCTTCGAAGACGTGGAACGTCCCTTCGGACCGGGCCCGGCCGAGCCCGACGTTCACCACGTGCAGATCGGGGTCGGGTCCGTAGAGCTCCAGACTGCGCGCCGCGGCAGACGCATCGGCGTCGAAGGCGTGCACCACCGCGGAAGGACACCAGTCCTTCCAGCAGTGGAAGAACCAGCCATGGTGGGAGCCGGCGTCGATCAGGACGTGCCGTCCCGTGACCGGTCCGATCGGGGCGAGGATCTTCCAATCGGGATGTAGGCGCGTTTGCGGAAGACCGAGACGCTTCTTCAGGCTCCGTTTCATCCGCGGAGGAATGCCGCGGCGGATCCGGTCGATCAGACTCATCGCCCGCATTGTAGCCGCGGTACCTTACGATGCTGCCGTGTACCGCGTCGCGCTCGTCGCGTCCCACGTGATCCAGTATCAGGCACCGTTCTTCCGTCTTCTGGCCGCGGAACCGGACCTCGATCTGACGGTGCTCTTCTGCTCACGCTCGGGCGCCGAGACCTACGTCGACACCGAGATGCAGACCTCGCTGCGCTGGGACCTCGATCTCCTGAGCGGGTACACCCACCGTTTCCTCCGCAACTACGGCCGTGGAGAAGGCGCGACCCGGCTCCTGAACCCGGGCCTCGTTCCGGCGATCCTGGGCGGACGGTACGACGCCGTGATCTTGTTCCTGGGATGGGGCACGGCCACCTCTCTGCTCGGCATCGCCGCCTGCCGCCTCAGCGACACCCCCTACTTTCTCTTCGGCGACAGCAGCTTCATTCCGCCGCCGCGGCCGGCACGAGACGCGCTCCTGCGCGGAATCATCGGACTGGCCGATGGCTATCTCGTCAGCGGGGCATTCAACGCGGACTACTACCGCCACTACGGCGCCGACCCGGGCCGGTTCTTCGACGTGCCGTGGGCCATCGACAACGACCGCTTCGCGCGCGACAGCCGCTTCGCGCCCGGCCAGCGGGAGGCCATGCGTGCGCGTGCGGGCATCCGCGACGATCAGATGGCCATCGTCTTCTCCGCCAAACTGCTGCCGCGCAAAGATCCGATGACGCTCCTGCGCGCGGTCGATGCCATGCGCCTCAGAGATCGCGCCGCGGTGATCTTCCTCGGGCACGGGCAACTCCGCGACGAAGTGGAGCAGTTTGCACGCGAGCGCGGACTCACGGTTCACTTTGCCGGCTTCGTCAACCAGACCGAACTGCCGCGGTTCTACGCGGCGGCTGACCTCTTCGTCCTCCCGTCGCTCGACGACCCGCGTGCGACTGTCGTCAACGAGGCCATGGCCTGCGGACTGCCGGTGATCATCACCGATCGCTGCGGGCCCGCGGGCGACATCGTCCGTCACGGCGACAATGGCTACGTGTTCGAAGCCGGCGACGTACGCACCCTGGCCGCGCACCTGGATCGTCTGGCCGCGGACGAACCACTCCGCCTGCGGATGGGGGAGCGTTCCCGCGCCGTCATCGCCAACTGGGACTACCGGCGCGGAGTGGAAGGCGTGATGGAGGCTTTGCGAGCGACATGCTGACCGTGGCCATCCCCACCTATCATCGCGGCCGGGTCTTGTGCGAGACGTTGAACCTGCTCCTGGCCCTCGAACCGCCGCCGCTGGAGATCGTCGTCGTCGACCAGACGCCGGAGCATCCGCCGGAGGTCGACGCCGCTCTGCGCGCGTTCGAGCGGGACGGCACCGTGCGCATCTTCCGCCTCGACGCCCCCTCAATCCCGCGCGCCATGAACCGCGCCTTGCTCGAAGCGGCCAGCCCCAACGTCCTGTTCCTCGATGACGACATCATCCCGTCGGCAGGCCTCATCGCCGAGCACGCCCGAGCCCTGAACGAGCCGGGCGTGTGGGCGGTCGTGGGACAGGTCCTCCAGCCTGGGGAAGAACCGGCACACTTCGAAGAACCGATCCTCCGGCGTGGCGCGGTCCGCGATCTGGAGTTCCGCTTCACCCACGACGCCTCCTGTGACGTGGAGAACGTCATGGCCGGCAATCTCTCCGTCGACCGCGAGCGCGCGCTCGGCATCGGCGGATTCGACGAGCGCTACACCGCCGTGGCCTATCGCTTCGAGACCGACTTCGCGCGCCGTCTCGTGAACGCGGGAGGGCGCATCCGGTACGAGCCGGCCGCGTCCATCCGCCACCTCAAGGCGCCCGGAGGCGGAGTGCGCACCTATGGGGATCACCGCACCAGCCCCTCCCCCGCCCATTCCTTCGGCGACTACTACTTCGCGCGCAAACACGTGCCCCTGTTCTGGCCGTACGTGGCCCGACGCCTGCGGAGCAACGTGCTCACCCGTCACCTGGCCACGCACCCGTGGGCCATTCCTCTCAAGCTGATCGGCGAGATCCGTGGACTGATTCAGGCGTTGCGACAGGAATAGTCGGCGGCCGGAGGTTGTCGGTGGTCGCAAGCATGGCTCTGGCTCTCTATCTCGCCGTGGTCGGGATCGCCACCCTCTACGGTCTTCTGGACTGGCGGGGCTCGTGGGTCCTGGTGAGCGTCTGCGGCGTGGTCCAGGACCCGGTGCGCAAGCTCACTCCGGGCGCGCCGGTCTACATCTCGTTTCTCGTGGTCATCTTTTACGGCGTGCTGGTGCTTTCGGCGAGACGGGAGCTGATCGCGGACATCAGCGATTTCAGCCGGCGCTTCGGCAACATCTACACGTCCATGGCCGTGGTGTTCTTCACGCTCTGCGTGGCGGCCATGAACGGCATCTTCTCGTACGGGCTCGCACTCTGGAAAGTGCCGCTCCTGAGCATGATCACCTACGTCGTGCCGGTGGTCGCGGCCGGTTTCGGCTACTGCTGGCTGCGCCGCGAGGAGGCGCTCTACTCGTTCTTCCGCGTCTACTCCGTCATCACCGCGATCGGATTGGTCGGCACCACCCTCGAATACCTGCGCGTCCACTGGCGCATCCTGGGACTGGTGTCGTACGAAGGCGACTACATCCGCCACCTCCCGGGCATTCAGATTCGCCTGCTGTCCGGCGTCTACCGCAGCCCCGACGTCATGGCTTGGCACGCATCGATGCTGACCTCGATCGCGGTGGCCATGGCCCTCCGCTCCGGCTTCGGACGGCAGATGATGGTCTGGAGCGGCGTGGCGGCCTGGGGCTTCTTCAACTGCATGATCGGCGGCCGGCGCAAGGCCATCTACTTCGTGGTCGTGTTCGCCGGCGTGTTCCTGTTCCGGTACATCAAGCGCGTCCGCACGGCCCAGGTTTTCGCCCTGCTGGCGGTGCTGCTGGTGCTCGGCTTCGTCGTGAGGCAGCTCGCCCGCGGGGAAGACACGAGCGTCTACGCCAAGGGCGCCCTGACCACCCAGAAAGAGCTGGCCTCGCGCCTCGAGGGCGGCCTCGTCGAGACGTTCCAGCAGTTCGGCTTCATGGGCGCGGGTCTCGGCGCGGCCACGCAGGGCGTCTACCATCTGCTCGAGAATGAGAACATCGGCTGGCAGGAGGGCGGACTGGGCAAACTGGCCGTGGAAGTCGGCCTCCCGGGCATGCTGGCCATGCTCGTGATGGGCTGGTATGTCGTGCGCCTCTGGCTCCGTCTCACCGCCCTCGGCGACGTCCCCGGCTCCTCGCAGTTCCTGCGGGCGATGCTCCTCGGGCTGGTCGCGGCCAATATCACCGGCTTTATCGTCTCCGCGCAGGCTTACACGGACGCGGTGCTCGCTCTCATGACCGGCTTCCTCGTGGGATGCCTCTTCGCCACCGCCACTCTCGACGAACGTCTCCAGGAGAAGACCGCGGTCTCGCGGCGGATCCCGGGCTCACTGACGCAAGGACCGGCGGTGGCCCGTGTCGCTCCCACACCCGGCGCGCTCCCCTCCGCTCCGTAATCGCGATGCGGATCCTGCAGGTCGTCCCCACCTACCTCCCCGCGAGACGCTACGGCGGGCCGATCGTGGCCGTTCACGGACTCTGCAAAGCACTGGCGGCGCGAGGACACGAGGTGCACGTCTTCACCACGAACGTCGACGGAGAGAGCACGTCGAACGTTCCCCTCGGCGAGCCGGTGAGCCTGGACGGCGTGCAGGTGCACTACTTCCCCTCCCGCTTTCCGCGACTCTATTGGTCACCGGAGATGGGACGGGCGCTCAACGTCGTCTCTTCCTACGACCTGGTGCACATCCATGCGGTCTATCTCTGGCCGGGCGTGGCGGCCGGCCGCGCCGCGCGCCGGGCGGGCGTGCCTTACGTGATCTCGCCCCGAGGAATGCTCGTGCCGGAGCTCATCCGTCGGAAGAGCGCCGTCGCGAAGCTGGCCTGGCTGCAGCTCGTGGAACGCCGCGGGTTTGCACGCGCAGCGGCGATCCATTTCACGTCGCAACTGGAGTGGAATGATGCACTGCGCGTGGGATTGCCCCTTCCCTCGCCCGTGGTCATCCCCAACGGAATCGATCTCGAGCCGCGGCCCGACGTCTCCCGCGACGATCGGACCCTGCTTTTTTTCGGACGGGTCAATTGGAAAAAGGGCCTCGATCGCGTCATCGAGATCCTCCCCTGGCTGCCGGACATCCGGTTCGTGATCGCCGGCAATGACGAAGAGCGACTCACGCCCCGGCTCATGGAGCGGGCCGCGCAACTCGGTGTGGCAGAGCGGGTGACGTTCCTCGGTCCGGTGTATGGCGCGGCCAAGAACGAGCTCCTGGCCAGCGCGACGCTCTTCGTGCTGGCCTCACGCTCCGAGAATTTCGGGAACGCCGTGCTGGAGGCTTTGGCGATGGAGACCCCGGTGGCCTTGTCGCCGGAAGTCGGGCTCGCCCAGCAGGTCGTCGACGCGGGCGCCGGCATCCTGGGCCTGGACCTGATGCCGCTCTTCGGCGACCTGGAGCGCCGTGCGCGGATGGGCAGCGCGGGCCGCGCACTGGTAGAGTCCCGCTTCGCGTGGCCGCGCGTGGCCGAAGAAATGGAAGCGGCGTATCGCGCGCTGCTCCGCTGATCGGGACGCTCCGGATTCACGCCCGACCTCGCTCTCCCATGATCCTCGACCAGATCACACCGCTAATCCTCACGCGCAACGAGGAAGCCAACCTCGCGCGGACGCTGAGCCGACTCACCTGGGCACGCGACGTGGTGATCGTCGACAGCTACTCCACGGACGCCACGCTCGAGATCGCCGCGCGCTTCCCCAACGTACGCGTCGTGCAGCGGGTGGTCGACACGCTGGCCGGCCAGAGCACGTTCGGCCTCGCCGAGGTTCGCACGCCCTGGGTCCTGCTCCTCGACGCCGACTACGTCGTTCCCGCGGAGCTCGTGGAGGAGCTGGGGGCGCTCGAGCCTCCGCCGGGAGTGCGTGCGTACACCTGCGCCTTCCTATACGCGGTGAACGGGCATCCGCTACGGGGCTCGCTCTACCCGCCGCGCATCGTGCTCCTTCAGCGTGAGCACGCGCAGATCTGGCAGGACGGTCACGCTCATCGCGTCCTCGTCGATGGCCAGACGGGCACGTTGCACGCGAAGATCACACACGACGACCGCAAGAGCTTCGCACTCTTCGCGGCGCGGCAACGGCGCTACATGCGCCAGGAAGCCGAGAAGCTGCGCCAAAGCGACCCTCGCGCGCTCCCGCTCTCGGGCCGGATCCGCAAACTGATCGTGGTGGCGCCGTTCGCGGTGCTGATCCACACGCTCTTCGTGAAAGGGCTGATCCTCGATGGTCTTCCCGGGCTGCATTACGTCTGGGAGCGCTTCGTCGCGGAGCTGATCCTCTCGCGCGAGTTGATGCGACGCCGCTCCTCGTGAAACTCTCGGGCTCATGAACGAGACCGCCGCACGGAGATCGATCACGCGCGGGCCGGGAGGTGGCGTGCCTGTGGAGCGGTAGGCTTTAGCCTGCCAGGCTCTTGCGAAATACTTCCCCTCTGCCCTCGTGGCGGCGTCAGGGGGTGAGGCTCCCGACACAGCCGTCCCGAGCGCCACCCGGCTTCGGCACGCGCGTCGCGAGTGCCCGGGGGACTAAAGTCCACCGCTCCACAGAGGCTTCCGCAGCGCCCTTCCCGTTTTCCTCAAAGTCAGCGCGTAGGGCTCACCACCCGCCCTGGCCCTCCGCCCTTTATGATGCGCGGATGCTTCGGATGCTCTACTTCGCCGTGGTGGCGATCGTGGTCACGATTCCCCTGTCCCTGTTGACCATGCTCATCGCCATGATCCGGTCGACCTCCCCCTGGATCGATCGTGTGATCCGGCTCTGGGCGCGCATCCTCGTGCGTGCGGCGGGCATCGACCTGCATCTCGAGAACGTCGAGCACATTGATCCGGACAAGCGTTACATCCTCGTGGCCAACCACTACAGCTACCTGGATATCCCCTGCATCTTCGCTGCGATTCCGCAACCGATCCGCTTCATGGCCAAGATCAGCCTCTTCAAGATTCCGGTGTTCGGCTGGGCCATCTCGCGGGCCGGGTTCATCCCCATCGACCGCAAGAACCGGCGCACGGCCGTGAAGTCCTTCGACATGGCCGCCGCCCGTATCCGCAAAGGCAACACCATCGTGATCTTCCCCGAAGAGGGGAGGACGCGCACCCGCGAGATGCGACCCTTTCAGCGAGGCGCGTTCCTGCTGGCACTCAAGTCCGAGAAGACCATCGTGCCCATGGCGCTGGACAGCACGTTCGACATCTGGCCCGCGGGCGATTTCTGGCGCATCCGTCCGGGCCGGGTCACGCTCCGCATCGGAACCCCCATCGAGACGGCCGGCCTCACGGTGCGCGATAAGGAGCGACTGCTCAACGAAGCCCGCGACCAGGTGCAG
>JBDTOZ010000485.1:0-7020 GCA_039932995.1 Acidobacteriota bacterium
GGCGGTTGGCGGTTGGCGGTTGGCGGTTGGCGGTTGGCGGTTGGCGGTTGGCGGAAGACTAAACGTTAACGTTAGGACGGACCCACGCACAGGTAATTGCGTGTCGAACATCCCGCCCTCTGGCGTCGGGCAGAATGCCCGCGCCCCCAAGTGCTCGGGTCGCGCTGCGGTATCGTGTCCGCCAACCGCCAACCGTCAACCGCCAACCGAATGCACATCTCCCTTCTGAACGTCAGCCACGAGTACGGGCCCTCGGACGAGTCTTCGACGGTCCAGGTCCTGGATGACGTGTCACTGCAGATCGCCTCGGGGGATTTCGCGGTGCTCATGGGTGCGTCGGGAAGCGGGAAGTCGACGCTGCTGAACCTGATCGGCGCCGTCGACCGTCCCACCCGCGGCCAGGTCTTTCTCGGCGACGTCGAAACCTCGGCACTCGACGAGCGGCGGCTCACCGCGTTGCGCCGCACCTCCATGGGATTCATCTTCCAGTTCTTCAATCTCATCCCCACGCTCAATGTCTTCGAGAACGTGGCCTTCCCGCTCTCGCTGGCCAGACGCCCCAAGGGCGAGATTCGGGAGCGCGTCAACGAAGTGCTGAGCCGCATCGGGCTGGCGCATCGGGCCGCTCATTTTCCCAACGAGCTCTCCGGCGGCGAGATGCAGCGCGTGGCCATCGGCCGCGCGATCATTCACCATCCCCCGCTCATCCTCGCCGACGAGCCCACTGGAAACCTCGACTCGAAAACGGGCGCGACCATCCTGGAACTGCTTCGCGAGCTCCACCAGACACTCCACCCGACCATCGTCATGGCCACCCATTCGACCGTCGCCGCCGGCTTCGGCGACTACATCGTCCGCCTCCGCGACGGCCGCCTCGAGGACTGACGAGCCATGTCGCGACGCGAATCCTCAATCCTCAATCCTCAATTCTCAATCCTGAAGGCCCTGGTCTTCCGCCCCATCCTGCGCGAGAAGATCCGCACCTCGCTGACCGTGCTCGGTATCGCGGTGGGAGTGGCGGTGGTGGTGGCCATCCAACTCGCCAACCAGAGCGCGCTGCGCGCCTTCCGCGAGTCGGTCGACGCCATCGCCGGACGCGCCAACTATCAGATCGTCCCCGACGTCGAGCCGCTCGACGAGCGGGTACTGCTCTCCCTGCGGCCGCTTTGGAGCGAAGGGGGACGCTTCGCGCCGGTGATCGACATCGAGGGCGTGCTCGACGAGAAGACTCCCATCCGCCTGCTGGCCGTCGACCTGCTCAGCGACCTGCACTTTCGCGACTACCGGTATGCGCGCATCGACACCGGCACGAAGAACGATGCCCTCGGCAATTCGCTGGCTCTCTTTCAGCCCGACGCTCTCATCCTCCCCGCTCCATTCGCGCGCGAGCGGGGGCTGGGCATCGGGTCGCGCGTGACGATGAATTTCCTCGGCCATCGGCAGCCGTTCGTCGTGCGCGGACTGCTCGAGGCCGAAGGGCCGGCCACGGCCTTCAACGGAAGCATCGCCGTCTGCGACATCGCCACGGCCCAGCGTGCCTTCGGCATGACCGGCAAGCTCTCCCGCGTCGACCTGATGATTCCCGACGAGCACCTCGTCTCGCGCATCCGGTTGCCCGCGGGGGTGCGCATCGAAAGACCCTCGCGGCGCAACGAGCGGGTGGAGAAGATGCTCCTGGCCTTCCGCGTGAACCTGTTCGCACTGGCCGGCGTGGCCTTGCTGGTGGGGATGTTCCTCGTCTACAACACCGTGCTCATCTCCATCCTCCGCCGGCGCAAGGACGTGGGCGTGCTGAAGACCGTGGGCACGGCCCCACGACAGATCTTTGGCGCGTTCCTGTTCGAGGGTCTGCTCTTCGGCGTCGTCGGTTCCGCATTGGGCGTGCTCCTGGGCAACCTGCTGGCCGGCGCGATCCTCCGCGCGGTCGGACGGACCATCAACGCGCTGTACGTGACCAGCGAGCCCGAGGCGGTCATCCTCACGCCGGGCGTGATCGCGCTGGGACTGAGCGTGGGCACGCTGCTTTCGCTGCTCTCCGCACTGCAGCCTGCGCTCGAGGCGTCGCGGGTGCGGCCCACGGCCATGATCCGTCCCGGCCTGCAGCAACGCATCGCGCACCCGCGACTGCTCCTGGTGCTCGCGGCCGCATGCTTTCTCGCGGGCGCGCTGGTGTCGCGGCTTCCGCCCGTGCGCGGAATCGCCGTGGCGGGCTACCTGGCAGTCCTGTTGGTGGTGGCCGGATTTTCCCTGCTGGCCCCGGCCATCGTGCAAGGCACGGCGCGCGTGTTCGCCCCGTTGCTGGAGCGGGCCTTCGGACTGGTCGGACGTCTGGCCGCGGTCTCGCTCCCGGCCTCGTTGCGTCGCACCTCAGTGGCCAGCGCCGCGCTTTCCCTGGCTACGGGCATGATGGTGGCGGTGGCGTTGATGGTCGGCAGTTTTCGCGAGACCGTGCGCATCTGGGTGGACCAGACCGTGAGCTCCGACCTCTGGCTGCGGCCCTCCAAGGGACTCTCGAACTCGCAGATCGCACTCTTTCCGCCGGAAGTAGCGGACGCCGCCCAGCGCGTCCCCTTCATCGCCGACGTCGATCGCGTACGGGGCCGGGATGTGCTCTATGGCGACACGATCATCGCCGTCGGCAGCGGCGAGTTCCGCATCGCCGCAAAACGCGGCGACATGCCGATGATCACGCCGCGCAAAGCGGCCACCGCATTGCGCGACGGGCTGCGTCTCAACGGCGTGGTCGTCTCCGAGAGCTTCGCCGTGAAGTTCCACAAGCGCGTCGGCGACGTCGTCGTGCTGGCGCGCGCGCGCTTCCCCATCACAGGCATTTACCGTGACTACTCCAACGACCGCGGCGTGGTGGTCATGGATCGCGCACTCTACGTGCGCACCTTCGACGACCGAAGCATCAACACCATCGTGGTCTACCTTCGACCGGGGGTCACGGTGGATCACGCCCGGCGTGAGCTGGAGCGGTCGTTCGGTCCGAAGTACAACGCGTTCGTGGTCACCAACGGCGAAGTGCGCACGGAAGTAATGCGCATCTTCGACCAGACCTTCATGATCACGTACGCGCTCCTGGGCGTGGCCATCGTCGTGGCCGTGCTGGGCATCGTGAACACGATGGCCGCACTGATTCTGGAGCGCTCGCGCGAGCTGGCACTCCTGCGCATCAGCGGTCTCTCCACGGGCGAGCTGCGCGCGATGATCGTCCTGGAGTCCTCGCTCCTGGGCGTGGCTTCCACCGCCGCCGGACTGGCGATGGGCTATGCACTCTCGTGGATTCTCATCTACGTGATCAACAAGCAGTCGTTCGGCTGGACCATCGACTTCCACGTGCCGGTAGCCCTGATCACCGCCTCCCTGGCGGTGACCCTGCTCTCCTCCGCCGTGGCCGGTCTGGCCCCGGCCCGGCTGGCGCGCCGCATCCACGTGGCCAGTGCCATCAAGAGCGAGTAGACTCGCCCACTAACGAAAAGAGGAGAACCGATGATCCCGCGCACGCTTTCCGCGGCGTTGCTCTGCTGCGCCGCCGTTCTCGTTTCCGCCGAGCCCTCGATCATCGTCGTCAACGGAAAGGTCTTCACGGGAGACCGCGCCCGTCCCTTCGCCGAAGCAGTGGCCATCGAGGGCAACAAGGTCAGCGCGGTGGGCACGGACCGTGAGATCAAGGCACTGGCGCGGGAGAAGACCCGGGTCATCGATGCGCAGGGGCGTCTGGTCATTCCAGGCTTCAATGACGCACACCTCCATCCGGGGATGGCCACACCCGCCTATTCCATCGCCTCGGACCTCGGGGCGAGCTGGTCCGACGTCAAGGCCAGCGCGGCTTCGGCGATCGACGAGACGCCGGCCGACCTCTGGCTCACCGGAACCCTGGGCCCGGGTCTCGTCAACGACCCTTCGATCACCAGCGAAAAGCTCGACGCGCTGGCCCCTGGCCGCAAGGTCATGCTCACGGCATTCACGGGACACGGAACGGTCTTCAGCACCACCGCCTTGAAGGCACTGGGCGTGACAGAGGACGTCAAGGACCCCGATGGAGGCTGGTTCGAGCGAACCTCCGACGGGAAGTTGAACGGCCGCGTGCATGAATACGCGGAGTATGCGCTGCGCCGCCGTGTCGCCGACCTCGCCTCCGAGGACGAGCTCATCGACGACATCCGCATGCTCTCCGAGCAGGCCTTGCGCTACGGAATCACCAGCGTCCAGGCCATGCCGGTCTGCAGCGAGGAGCGTTTCGCGCAGGCACTGGCGAAAGCAAACGTCCCGCTGCGCGTGCGCATCATCGACTTTCACCTCACCGGGAACGCACCCGTCTGGAAGAACGGCGGTGCGCTCAAGTGGATCCTGGACGGCACGCCCGTCGAGCAGGGGGCCGCGTTACGCACGACGAAGTACAAGGACGGCAGTCAGGGAAGAGAGAATTTCCGCGACCTCACGCCGCTCGTGAAGATGGCCGTCGACAACAAGCTGCAGTTGCTCGTTCACGCCGCCGGGGACAAGGCCGTGGCCTCCGCTCTGGCCGCCTTCGCCAAGGCCCCGGCGCTGCAACGCCCGCGCATCGAGCACGGTGACGGGCTCCAACCCGACCTCTTCCCGCTGGCCAAGCAGACCGGCGCGATCGTCGTGCTCAATCCCACCCACTTCCCCTTCAGCGATTCCTATCCTCGCGGCGATTACATGCTCGCCAATTCGCTCCTGAAAGCGGGAATCCCGATCGCCATCGGCTCCGACGGAGAGATGAATCCGTTCCTGAATCTTCTCCTCGGCAGCTCGCGCCGCGATCGCCCCTCGGAATCACTCACGCGGATGGACCTGCTGCGCGCCTATACCAGCGGCTCCGCCTTCGCGGAGCTCGCCGAGACGAAGAAAGGACAGCTCGCTCCCGGCATGCTCGCCGACCTGGCCATCCTCTCGCAGAACGTCCTCGATGTGGACGCTCGCTCGCTGATGGAGACCACCAGCGTCCTGACCATCATCGACGGGAAGGTGGTGTACGAGCAGTAGCGCGCTGGCGCAGACTCTCGTACAACGCCACGCCGACGCACGTGGAGAGATTGATCGAGCGCACGTGGGGCGAATGGATCGGCAGCGTCAGCATGCGATCCCCATAGCGCTCGTGGATGAAGGAAGGCAGGCCCCCGGTCTCGCGTCCGAAGAGCAGCACCACGTCCTCCCCACCGAGATCCGCCTCCCAGTACATGCGCTCACCCTTCGTGCTGAAGAAGAACGGCTCACCGAGCGAGGGGAGTTGCTCCTCGAACGCCTCCCAGGACGGCCAGACACGCAGACGGACGTGCTCCCAGTAGTCGAGCCCCGCCCGCCGCACCTCGCGCTCATCCAATGAGAAGCCGAGTGGCTCGACGAGATGCAACGTCGCTCCCGCGGCCAGACAGGAGCGTCCGGCGTTGCCGGTGTTCCAGTGAATCTCAGGATGGACGAGCACGACGTGAAGGGACATGGTTGGAGGACTCGGAGCTCCGTTCGAGTGCGAACCGCATTTCACCACACAGAGGCATCGCGGCCGTGAGAGCGTCTGCTTCCCGATGAGAACGCGCGTGAGGCTTCCTCCCGCGTGAGATCATGAGCGCCCGACATCGGAGATCTCACCATGCGCCCCCGCCTGTTTGCCGCATTCCTGATCCTCGCGCTGCCCGCGTTTGCGGGGAGACAGCGGGCCGTGCATAGTCCCAGTCCGCCGCCCGCGGCCGGACCGACGTTCAGCAGGGACATCGCGCCGATCTTTCAGCAGCACTGCCAGAGTTGCCACCACACCGGCGACATCGCACCGTTTCCGCTCGTCACTCAATCGGACGCCAAGCCGAACGCGTTTCTGATCAAGATCATGACCCAGACGCGGCAGATGCCGCCCTGGAAGGCGGCCGAGGGTTGCGGCGAGTTTCTGGATGAGCGCCGTCTTTCGGATGCGGAGATCGCCACGATTGGCGCCTGGGTCGATGCCGGCGCGCCCGAGGGGAACCCGGCAGACCTTCCCCCGGCGAAGGAGTTCCCGAGCGAGTGGGCGCTGGGAACGCCCGATCTCGTGCTCTCCAGCGAAGTGGACTACACGCCGCCGCCACAGACCGACACCTATCGCTGTTTCACGATGCCGACGAACCTGGTCGGGGACAAGTGGGTCGCGGCGGTGGACACGCATCCCGGCGACCGCAGCACCGTGCACCACGTGATCTCGTTCATCGATACGACCGGCGCTTCGGTGGCCTTGGACGAGGCGGAGGCCGGACCGGGGTACACCTGCTTCGGGGATCCCGGCTTCACGGCCACGAGCACGTTGGGGGGCTGGGCGCCCGGCTCGCGGCCGCTGGAACTGCCGGACGGCGTGGCCTTTTCGCTTCCCGCCGGCGCCCGCGTCGTGCTTCAGGTCCACTATCACCCGCACGATCATGATCCGGTTGCAGACCGCACGCAGATTGGGGTCTATTTCTCCGATGATCCATCGCCGAAGGAGATGCGCGTCCTTCCGATCATCAACCAGGACTTCACCATTCCACCGAACGCCTCGCAGTATGCGGTCGATGCGGTCTTTCCGCTGCTGATCCCCTTCCCCCTGAAGATCTGGTTCGTCGCGCCCCACATGCACCTGCTCGGCAAGACCATGAAGGTGGAGATGACCCCACGCAACGGCGCTCCGCAATGTCTCATCGAGATCGACGACTGGGACTTCAACTGGCAAGGCACCTACCGCTACGTCACGCCGATCGATGTCCCGATCGGAGCGAAGCTCTCGCTCCGCGCCACCTACGACAATTCCAGCGACAATCCCCGCAACCCGAACACGCCTCCCAAACCGGTGTCGTGGGGAGAATCGACCACGGACGAAATGTGCATCGCGTTCCTGGGCGTGACGATCGAATAGCCACCGCCCGTTTCGACCCGGAGATTGACCACAGAGGCGTTGCTGGGGCCCCGGGCATCCTGCCCGGAGTGGACTTTGTTCTGGTGGAGCGCCGCACCGCGAGAACACGCTGTCCCATACGACGCGCGTACAATCCT
>JBDTOZ010000486.1:0-1974 GCA_039932995.1 Acidobacteriota bacterium
GATGGAGACGGCCAGGGCCACGAGCAGGGCCACGCTGAAGGTGCGGTGGGCGCGAAAGGCCAGCAGGCCGAGGAGGGCGTAGGTGAGGACGTGTCCGCTCTTGCGCAGAACCACGTTCACCGCGCGGGGCATCGGTTGCCGGAAGAGGCGCTCCAGCCAGCCGGCGGTCTGTTCGTCGGAGAACTGGTCGTTGGCCGCGGAGAGGATGATGGCGGCCCAGAGGACCACCGGAAGCCAGTTCTTGAGCAGGCGCATGGTCGCGGCGCGCATCGTACAATGCGCGCTCACCAACCATGGAACCACGTCCAGTCCATCTCACTCTGCTCCAGCCGAACCTCCCGCCGCAGAAAATGAACGTTCAGGGGCCGATCATCACGCTCGGCCGGGCCACGGACTGCACGGTTCCCATCAAGGACCGCTACCTCTCGCGTCGTCACGCGGAGATCGTGGCGCAGGACGGGATGTGGGTGGTCCGCGACCTCGGTAGCGTCAACGGCACGCTGCTCAATGGGACACGCATCGGTCTGCCGGTGCCGCTCAAGCCGGGCGACCGGATCGCTCTCGGCGACAGCGAAGTCGTCTTCGAGTCGACAGATCCCCATTCGCAGTCGCAGCTCATCGCCCTCGACAGCGACTCGCAGGCCAAGAACCTGGCCATCCCCATCCGCGAGATCGACGAACGGGCGCGGACCGGCGTCCTGGCTTCGCTTGCGCTGCAGTTCATCGACGACCGTTCGATGGAGGACGTCTTCGAGTTCATCCTCGACCGGGTCATGGAGCTGCTCCATCCTTCCCGCGCCGCGCTGGCGCTGTTCGGCAGCGATCGCGTCAACTTCGCCGACGTCCGTCTCCGCCGCAGCAATGAAGACGACTCGACGGACCTCTTCATCAGCCGCACCCTCCTCGGCGAAGTGGTCGAAGGGCGGAACGTGGTCTCGTTCGTCGACACCTCCCAGGACGAGAAGCTGGCCCAGGCCAAGTCCATCGTCGCGCAGAACATCCGCTCCGCCGTCTGCGCTCCGCTGCTCGTCGGCGACGCCGTGCTGGGCGTGCTCTACCTCGACTTTCAGGCCCATCGCGGCGCCGTCACCCACGACGACGTTCACCTCGTTGCGCAGATCGCCCGTTTCGCGGCAGTCAAGCTCGAGACCACCCGTCTGCGCGAGGAGGCCATCCTCAAGGCCAAACTGGACGAAGAGCTGCGCACCGCCTATACGATCCAGAGCCGCCTGCTGCCGGCCGAGCTGCCGGTGATCACCGGCTACGCCTTCGCCGGCTCCAACCAGCCCTGCCGCACCGTCAGCGGCGACTATTACGACGTCGTGGTGCGGCCCGACGGACGGATGTACTTCATCATCGCCGACGTCAGCGGCAAGGGCATCACCGCGGCGCTGGTCATGGCCAGCGTGGCCACGGCCTTCAACATCTTCACCCGCACCGATCCCACGCCCGCCGACCTCGTGCGCGAGCTCAACGCCACCCTGGCGCCGAAGACCGCGCCCACGAAGTTCGTCACGCTGGTGGTGGGCGTCCTCGACCCCGCCAGCGGCCGGGTGGAGTTCGCCAACGCCGGCCACGTGGCCCCGCTGATCATCTCCCGTGACGGGGTGGCGCAACTCAAGAGCACGGACATGGTGGTCGGTCTGTTCGCCCACGCCACGTACCGCAATCAGTCCGTCACCCTCGGCGAAGGAGACTCCATCGTGCTCTTCACCGACGGAGTGACCGAGGCGGAAAACGAGAGGGAAGACCAGCTCGGACTCGATCCTGTGGCAGAGCTGATCACGACGATGCACGGCGAGCCTGCGCACCGCATCCTGGAAAGCATCGCCGCGTATGTCCGCACGTTCGCCGGCAACACGCCCGCCGGCGACGACGTGACCATGCTGGCCCTGACCCGCATCCGCGACTACGCCCTTCCCGAGGGGCAGCCCGGGATCACGACGGCCGTCTTCACGAAGTAGGTCAGGGCGC
>JBDTOZ010000487.1:0-10271 GCA_039932995.1 Acidobacteriota bacterium
CGAGGACGCCGCACAGCCAGCCGGCGAGACGCCGGCGTTCCTTGGGTTGCGGGCACCCGCCGCGCGCTGTGTCTCTGTGGTGAACCGTTCCCTTTTGCTTTGCAGTGAGCAAACAAAATTATGAGCAACGAGCTCCGTTCCCTGATCGCGAAACTCAACCCCATCGCCAAACGCGCGCTGGAGACAGCGGCCGCGTTGTGCGTGGCGCAGACGAACTACAACGTCGAGGTCGAGCACCTGCTGCTCAAGCTCCTCGATCTGCCGGCCACCGACGTCGCGCCGATCCTGCGCTATTACAACGTCGACACCACCGAGCTGGCCCGCCAGCTCAACGCGGCCATCGAGAAATTCGACCGCGGCAACAGCCGCACGCCGGCCATGTCGCCTCAAGTACTGCGGTTATTGCGCGAAGGGTGGGTGCAGTCGACGCTCTTTCTCGAGTCCGCAGGCATCCGTTCCGGCGGACTGCTCCTGGCGCTCTACGAGGACGACGCCCTGCGCACGACCATCTACGAATCGTGTCCACTCCTGGCCAAAGTCCCGCGCGAGTCGCTTCGCGAGACCGTCCGCGACCTGGTCAGCGAGTCGAGCGAACAGTCTTCGGCGCCGGCGGGCTCGCCGTCCGCGGCCTCGCCGGCGCACGGTGGAACGGCGGCGGAGGGACCGAGGATCGCCACCACCGCCCTCGACAAATACACCGTCGATCTCACGGCCGATGCGCGGGCCGGCAAGATCGACCCGATCCGCGGGCGCGACGCCGAGATCCGCCAGGTCATCGACATCCTCACCCGACGGCGGCAGAACAATCCCATCCTCGTGGGTGACGCTGGAGTGGGCAAGACCGCCGTCGCGGAAGGCTTCGCCTTACGCGTGGCGGCCGGCGACGTTCCCGAGCCTCTGCGCCACATCGTCCTGCGCGTCCTCGACCTTGGGCTCCTGCAGGCCGGCGCGGGTGTGAAGGGTGAGTTCGAGGAGCGGCTCAAGAACGTCATCCAGGAAGTGAAGACTTCGCCGAAACCGGTGATCCTCTTCATCGACGAGGCCCACACCATGATCGGCGCGGGCGGCCAGGCCGGCCAGGGCGACGCCGCCAATCTGCTCAAGCCCGCGCTGGCCCGCGGCGAGCTGCGCACCATCGCCGCCACGACGTGGTCCGAGTACAAGAAGTACTTCGAGAAAGATCCGGCTCTCACGCGTCGCTTCCAGCTCGTCAAGGTGGAAGAGCCCGACGAAGACGGCGCGCTGGACATGCTGCGTGGCATCGCTCCGCATCTCGAAAAGCATCACAAAGTGCGCATCATGGACGACGCGGTGCGAAGCGCCGTGACGCTCTCCCATCGCTACATCTCCGAACGACGCCTGCCGGATAAAGCGATCGGCGTGCTCGACACCGCCGCGGCGCGCGTGGCCCTGGCGCAGGAAGGAACACCGGCGGCCATTGAAGATCTCGACCGGCAGATCCGCATCGTGGAGGCCGAGCTGGAGATCCGTAAACGGGATGGCGAAGGCAACGCCGGGGGACGGCGCATGACCGTGCCCGAGCTCGACGGGGAGCTCCAGAAGTTTCGGGACGAGCGCGGCGTGGTCCAGGAGCGTTGGACGAAGGAGCGGGGCATCGTCGGGGAGATCCGCAAGCTCGAGAAGGACGGCAAAGACTTCGCGGAGAAACGCGCCGAGCTCGAGACGCTGCAGGGACAGGACCCGATGGTGCCGCTTTCCGTCGATTCGCGCACGGTCGCTTCCGTGGTCTCGGGCTGGACCGGCATCCCCGTCGGACGCGTGCTCGCGGACGAGGTGAAGAGCGTGCTCACGCTCAAGGAGCGTCTTGCGGAGCGCATCGTCGGACAGCCGCAGGCGCTGGACGCCATCTGCCGCCGCGTGTCGACCTCGCGCGCCGGTCTCGAAGATCCGGCCAAGCCGAAGGGCGTGTTTCTGCTCGTGGGACCGACCGGCGTGGGCAAGACCGAGAGCGCCCTGGCGCTGGCGGACATGCTGTACGGCGGCGAGCGCAACCTGGTGACGTTCAACATGTCGGAGTTTCAGGAGGCGCACTCCGTGGCCACGCTGAAGGGCGCGCCTCCCGGCTACGTCGGCTATGGGCGGGGCGGCGTGCTCACCGAAGCCGTGCGACGGAAGCCGTACAGCGCGGTGCTGCTCGACGAGATCGAGAAGGCCCATCCGGACGTCGTGGACCTCTTCTACCAGGTCTTCGACAAAGGCATCCTCGATGACGGGGAAGGCGTGCCGGTGGACTTCAAGAACACGGTCATCCTCATGACCTCCAACGCCGGCGCGGAAGTGATCCAGCAGTTCGCGCTCGTCCCGACGGAGAAGCGCGATCCGAAAGCGATCTTCGACGCCCTGCGCCCTGCGCTCCTCGAGCACTTCCGGCCGGCGCTGCTGGCCCGGCTGGTGGTGGTGCCCTATTACCCGCTGCGCAAGCGCGAGGTGCTGCGCATCGTGGAGTTGAAAATGAAATCGATCGAGCAACGCGTGCGCGAGAACCACGCCGCCGAGCTCACCTACGACCCCCGCCTCGTGCAGACCCTGGCCGACCGCTGCGATCCCTCCAGCGGCGCGCGCGAGATCGACCAGATTCTCACCCAGACCCTTCTGCCCGAGCTCTCCACACGCATCCTGGACCGGATGGCCAACGGCACCGCCTTCACCAAGATCCACATCTCCGTCGACGAAATGGGGAGGTTCATTTGAGCGGGCAGGCCGTCTACTCGAAGTTCCTGGACATGATCGTGGCCGTCATGGTGCCCCCGAAAGACACGCCCGACTTTTCGGCGTTGACCGCGGAGCTGTACAACCAGATTCAAACCAATACGTACAGCCGGCTGAAGGTGACCACGCTCGTGCTGCAGACCACGGCCCGCTCTCATTCCGCGTTCCATCCGGCATTGGCCTGGGTGAAAGAGAATTGGCCGGCCGCGGCCAATGTATCGCCATTGGTGGCGCCCACTCCGCCCAAACGGGTCGTGCTCACCCCGACGGTCTCGATCTCCCCTTCTCCCTCTCCGTCGCCGTCGCCGTCCCCAACCCCCAAACCTACGCCGAAACCGGTGACCCCCCTGGTCACTCCGACGCCGTCCTCGTCACCGGTCCGACTGGCACCAACGCCCACGCCGACACCAACGCCCACGCCGACACCCACGCCCACGCCGACACCCACGCCCACGCCGACACCCACGCCCACGCCGACACCCACGCCGACGCCCACGCCGACGCCGGTGGTGGTGCAGCGGGTGATCCGGCCGTTGATGCGCTCGGCCGCGGAGAAGAGCGGCGGCACGGTGGCGTTCACCTGGGATCAGTCCTCGATGTTCGGGCATCTCCACCTGCCCGCGGACTCGTTCGAAGGCTTCTGCGCGGCCGCGGTCGGCCAGTGGTTCAAAGACCCGGCCGGCTTCCAGACGTTGATCCGGTCGCAGAAGGGGAAAATCGACACCCTCAACCTGCACACCGGCTATTCGGGGAGCGGCAAGGCCTCGTACACGTTCCTCACGGCGACGTTCACGCTCAACTTCGCCAACGTCACCGAAGTGGCCGCGCTCACGCGCGACAACCTCTGGGCCCAGATCATCGCGCACAAAGGATCGAAGCGCATGATCGGCGTGCTGGCCGCGGGAGGGGGCGGACACGCGATCGGTATGATGACGAACTCCGACAAGACCTATTCGTTCTTCGACGCCAATGAGGGCGTCTGCAATTTCGACGATCACCTCAAGCTGCACGTATTTCTCTATCATTACATCAACGATTCCGATCAGGGACTCCTCAAGAGCTACAACCGGTGCTTCGTCGCCACGTGGACCTGATCGGAAAGGAGCGGAAGACCATGGCCAGAAGAATGCGCGCGCTGCGTTATCGAATGGATGGAAGCACGATCGTGGTGATGCTGCTGGCCATGTTCGTGCTGAACGTGCTGCTCTTTTCCGCCGGCTGGCTGCTCGGCGTGGCGCGCACGCAGCAGTTGCCTGCCGAGCGCATCGCCGCTGCCGTGCCGCGGCCGGAACGGAAGTCTACGGTCCGGCAACTGGCGGCGAAGAGCGTGCAGGCTGCACGGGCCTTCGAGACCGCTGCCGCACGCCCGTTCGTGATCCCCCGCTGGGCCGGCCCGCCGCAGGAACAAGGACCTCCCGCGCCGCCGCCGATGCTGGTCGCGTCAGGGGAAACGGCCCCGCGTTATGCGCCCCGCAATTACGCCGCCCTCATCGAGGACGCCGCCTACCGCGAGTCCGTGCCGTCCTATCTGGTCGCGGCGGTGGCGCGCGTCGAATCGAACTTCGACGCCCGCGCCATCTCCGACAAAGGTGCCCTCGGCCTGATGCAAGTCATGCCCGAAACCGCCCGGCGCTTTGGCTTCGACGCCGCCCGCCTTCATGACCCGGTCCACAACGTCGCCGCGGGCGCCACGTATTTACGTTGGCTCCTCGAACGCTACGACGGAGACCTCGACCGCGTCCTGGCCGCCTACAACGCCGGCGAAGGAGCCGTCGACAAATACAAAGGCATCCCGCCCTATCGCGAAACGCAGGACTTCGTGAAACGCGTCCGCGCGGTCATGGAGAAGAACGGAGTGAGGACGGGGACGACCGCGTAAAGGGTCAAGCAAAAAGCTCCAGGACCGCTCTTTCGGGGTCCTGGACCAGATCCTCAATTGCGATCGGCAGCGTAGCTCAGGCTCGCGAGAAAGTCCTCGTGGGTGAGATCCGGATAATCGGAGAGGATCTCTTCCTCGGTCATGTCCGAGGCCAGGTAGGAGAGCACGTCGTATACGGTGATGCGCAACCCTCGGATACAAGGTTGGCCTCCCCGCTTGTCCGCGTCCACGGTGATGATGTCTTGATAGTTCATCGCTTCGAATCTTACCAGTGACCAGGGCAGGCCAGTCCTGGCCGCCTACAACGCCGGCGTTTCAAGCTGCACGGGCCTCCTCACTTCCACGCCTGGTACGCTGGCCAGGAGGTTACCGTGAAGATCGGCGACGGTGCGGTCACCGGTGAAATGCCGAAACGGGCGCTTGGGCTTATCATCGAGTGGCTGGAGTTACACCGTGATGAACTTCGTCAGAACTGGAAGCGAGCGGAAGAGAGGCTGCCCCTCATCCCGATCGATCCATTGGAGTAGTCATGCACTACACAGTCACTGATGCGCGTCATGTTAAGGATTACACGATCTGGCTTCGGTTTGCCGACGGAACCGAAGGGGAGGTCGACCTGTCGGACGAGTTATGGGGTCCGATGTTCGAGCCCTTGAGAGATCTCGACTTCTTTCGGAAGTTTGAGGTGGCGGAGTACGGCACTCTCGCTTGGCCGAACGGCGCTGACTTGGCGCCAGAGTTTCTGCACTCGCGTGCGAGAGTCGTCGTCAACTCCTGAATTGGTCGCCAAACTCGGACTCTTTGCCGCACCCGGCCGACGCTGATGGCGCACGCGTCCCGTTCGGAGGAGAATCCGATCGGGAGGGACACTCATGAAAACCGAAGAGTCGTCCCCCGAGATCCCCGGCGGGTACCATGCCGGCTCTCGGGAACTGCAGGATCACTTCGACAGCCGGCGCATCGCCGACCGGCTGGAGGACGTCAATGCTCGCGCGATCTTCACGGAGGGAGACCGGGCCTTCATCAGCGCGGCGTCCATGTTTTTTCTCGCGACGGCCAATGAGGAAGGGTGGCCGGAGTGCTCCTACAAAGGCGGGCTGCCTGGGTTCGTGCGCGTCACTGACGAGTGTTCGCTCGCCTTTCCCGACTACGACGGGAACGGCATGTTTCGAAGTCTGGGCAACGTCTCCGTCAACCCTCGCGTGGGACTTCTGTTCGTGAATTTCGAGAAGCCTTCCCGCTTACGTCTGAATGGCTTGGCCAGTGTGCACCTGACCGATCCGCTGCTCGACGAGTTCCCGGGCGCGCAATGCATCGTGAGGGTTCGCGCGGAGAGGATCTTCCCCAACTGTCCCCGCTACATTCACCGCATGCAGTTGGTGCAGCACTCGGTCTACGCCCCAGGCCCCGGTCTCACTCCGCCCGAGCCCGACTGGAAGCACAACCCCCAATACGCGGACGCTCTCCCGAAGCGGCTCAACTCTGCGCCGGAGTCGTAAGCGCTCCGGCGGGAACCGAATGTGGATACGCCCCATGACGTTGTGATGGGTGCTCTCAACATCGAGCCGCCGCTTGTCCCTCGAGATCATGGGTGAAGATCTCCTGCGCGTTGCCGCGCAGACGTTGGGACAGGTGGTGCGGTGCTGAATTGCGCAGACTGCGCCGAGGGAACGCCGCAAACAAAAACGAAGGGCGAGGCCGGAGCCTCGCCCTTCGCCGGCAGTGTTTGATCGGTTTCTTACGGCTCCTGAGTCCGGACCCGGGGTCCTTGAACGCGCGGCTGGCCGTCTTCATCAGTGGCGTCGTCGGCCCACGTCACAAAGGTGATCACCCGGCGGTCGGCTCCGAAATCGAGCACGAAGGTCGAGAAGCGTCCGTCTTGCGACCGCTCCACTTCCACTCCCCACTGGCCGGGGCCGTCGAAAGCGATCTCGCCCATGGCGGGAATCGAGTCCGCCGCAATCCCACCGGCGACAATGAAGGCCGTGTTCGTGCTGTCGAGATGCGAGTAGATGGTCGACAGTTGTGAGTAGTCGTGCGCGTTCGGGTGAGTGCTCAGCGTGCTCCCGGCGTTCGCGCCGGTGTTGGAGAAGTAGTCCATGCAGGTGTTCTGCGATGAGCCGTCAGTGCTCTGGTGATCCAGTCCGAACGTATGGCCAACCTCCTGACACATGACGTGCAGGCGCTCATTCGGGTTGTTGTAGGTCGAGGTGTTGAAATACGTATCGTTCATCTTGACGGAGCCCTGGGTGATGTGGTTTCCGCTGATGTTGATCGAGGCCAGACCGAGCCAGCCGTTGTTGCCGTAGGTTCGGGCGCAGACTTCGACACGGCCCAGGGTCATGCGGCAGTTGTTGTTCGACTGCCCGGCCACGATCGTGGTGTTCAGCACGACCGATTGGGTCCAGTCCGAGGACGCCGTCGTGAGATAGGCGTCCCAGGCCGACCCCACGTTATCGCCAAGTTTGACGGTGAAGGGGTTGGCCGTACGGGCCCAGTGATAGCTGCCCCAGGAGTGGCTGTTCGGCGCGACGCTGCGCTGCTGCGCAGAAACGACGAGCGGAAGCGCAAGGACGACGAGGGCGAGAGTGATCATCCGTCGAGTGAAATTCATTGTGAGAGAGTTCCTTTCCAATTCATCGAAACAACATTGACCGGGTCGGAGGGACTTCAGGACGTATTTCCAATAGGCCAGAGCAAGGCAGGTGCCCGGACAACCCGAAGTGGCTGTCCATTGCTTTCAGAGACTTAGCGGAAGTCGCCGGCTCACAGCCGGTCGAAAAATGAGCCAACGCGATGTCTATTGACCCACCATCCGTCACATTCGTGACCCAGGTGCTCTCTCTCTTCATGGAACTAACATCAACGCGGGGGCGCTTTCAGTGTTTGTGCTCGGCGGGCCGAAGATGATCCAGGGCAGCAGGCCGGCGTCCCCTTCACCCCACCAACAAGGCCAGTCTCGCCAGCCGATTCAGGTGGTGATCGAGCACGGCCTGCAGCACCATCGGGATGCGTGACGTGTCGACGCGTTGGTCGCCCGCCGTGATGTCGAGGCGGCCGGCGGTCGCTTCGCGGTCCAGGAGGCGGAGGAGAGCGGCGCGGTCGCGCGTACCGTCGAGTTGCTGCAGGATGAAGCGCGCCGCGGCGTCGTCGATCTTGAGGACGCGGCGGCGTTGGGTGGTGACCATCATTCCGCGCGCGGCCTGCTTGCGCGCCAGTGTCGAGGCCCGTGGCCTGTCGCTCACGCCGCTCACGCATTGCGGCGGCGCGAGGTGCAGCTCCGTGACGCCGCTCCAGTAGAACGACCAGAGCAGGTCGGCGAGCATGGCCTCGCCGGTGATGCCCACGCGCGCGCGCAACTCGTCGAACGGGATCGCGCGCGGCCACGCCTCCGCCGACGCCACGAGCGTGGCCTTCGCTTCCGGATGAGAGGTGCTGAACGGTTTGCCGCGCGCGTTCTCGAATGCTTCCGGCACGCCCGCCCTCAGATCGGGCTTGGCCGACACCGGTCGAGCTGCACTGGCCGCGTGCAGGCGCCGCATGCGCTCGGGCCGCAGCACGCGATCGAGGACCACGCCCTCGCGGCAGAGGAGCGTTCGGCGAAAGGAGCGATTGACGAGGAGGTCGAAGTATTGCTCCTCCCCGATCGCGTCACGGGCCAGTGCTCGCAGGCGGCCCGCCACCTCGGAGCCGAGGTTGTCGATCTCGTTCATGGAGGACTCGGCATCGCCGAGGTAGCGAAGGCCGTGGGGAGTGGCCCGGGCCATGAAGTCGCGGAAGTAGAGCGGCTCGTTGCTGCGCTCGAAGTAGTCGTGCAGCAGGTAGGTGGGATCGTCGCGCCAGTTTTCGAATTGTTCGCGGGTGGTGCGCAGGATCTGCGCCCAGGCGTCCGAGTCGCGGGCCGTGCTGTCCGACAAAAACGCGATGAGCTCGAACGCACGCGCAGCGTCGTCGTGACCGTGCCTCTCCTGCTGGAGGACGTCGCGCACGAACGCGCGCAGGTGCCAGCCCGGCAGCGTGTTGTAGCTGACGTAGGCGATCCCGTTCGGAGCCAGCAGCGCCCCGCACAAAGCGAGGATCTTCTCCTGCACGTCGCGCCCGACCCACGAGAAGACGCCGTGGCAGATCACATAGTCGAAGGTGCCCAGCGACGGTCCCGCGTCGAGGATGCTCATGATGCGCAGCTCGACGTTGGAGATCCCCAGCTCGGCCACGTTGGCGAGACCGGTTTCGATCTGACGTGGCGAGAGGTCGATGCCGGTGAAGTGACTCTCCGGCAACTCCAACGCCATGGGGATCACATTGCCACCGTCCGAGCAGCCCAGCTCCAGGACCCGGCACCGCTCCGGCGGAGCACTCTCCACTCCGTTCAGCAACGCCAGAGTGGCCAGATGATCGGGATGGGTGTGGTGGTAAGACGCGCTCGCGTACGGCACGCGGTCATACGACTCGCGAACCAGATCCTCTTCATCGCGGATGCCCAATGGTTGTTTCCTTTCGGTCTATTGAAACAGGGAACGGTTCACCACAGGGACACGGAGGGCTACAGAGTTTCTTTTGTTTTTCTCTGTGGCGGTCTGTGTCTCTGTGTCTCGGTGGTGAACCGTTCCCTGGCTAAACGGACAATCAGGCGGCCTGGCCGGTGCTCTCCGACGACGTCGCGCTCTGCGCCTCCACCGGCGTCCAGGCATCCTTGTCGAGGTCCGGGAAGGAGACCTTGCAGGTGCCGCCCGGGATCGAGCTGACCCGGGCGGTCCCTTGGGCGTCCAGTGTGCCGGTGATCACCTTGCCTCCGGGGAGCTCGACCGCGTAGCTCTCGTCGGGGATCGGCTTGTCGTCTTCACCGATGAGCTGGATCTCGATCCAGGAGCGGAGGCGGAGCTTGTCCCCCGCGGTTCCCGCGGCCTTGCACAGTTGCACGTGGGCGACGAGACTCATGCCTCGTCCTCCGCTGCTTCCGGCTCCACGTCGAGAGTGGTCTCGTCCGTGGCCGCGTCGTAGTACGAGGCAATCTTCTCGCGCAACGCGTCGTCGAGGGTGCCGGTCGGTTCCAGTCCCACGCGCGATTGGAAGGCTTTGATGGCCCAGGTCGTGGCGTCGTCCAGCACGCCGTCCGCATCGCCGCAGTCGAAGCCGAGGTTGTTGAGGCGGGCCTGTACGCCGGTGATCGTGGAGATCGGATCCATCCAGCCGATCTTCAACTGCCATTCCTCGAGCTCCGCGTCCGTGATCCAGACCTTCAGCGAGCCGCTGGTGACGTCGATGGGCACCGCCTGTTCGAGCACACCGTCCGCCGCAACGGTTCCGGCGAAGCTTTTCCCGCCCACGGTCAACTGAAAGGCCTTGCCGGCCAGCGCGGTGCCGTCGGAATCCTTGAGGGCCAGACGCAGCCATGCCGTGGGCCGCTTGATGGTGAAGGGATGCAAGGCGTCGACGGCCGACGGCTTCTGCTTCATGGTCTTGCTGGGGATGAAGAGCGAGAGCCCCCCTTGGACGATGCCCGGATCGGTGAGCGTGTCTTTGACGGACGCGTTCTCGGGCGCGTTGACGATGTCCTCCCACGAATCGAGTCCATTCGCCGAGGCCAGCCCCAGGAGCGTTTCCCCCTGCACGACGACGTGGAAGGGCATGGGGGTAGTTTACATTCGGTTGGCGGGAGCCG
>JBDTOZ010000488.1:0-6098 GCA_039932995.1 Acidobacteriota bacterium
CGCTCGCAAATCACCCACGTTTTCAACCTTGAAGCGACACTAGGCCAACCAGCGCCGCCGGCCGTGCCGGCCTAATTCGTGCGCTTCCAACGTCCCTGAGGATCTCCCGTGAGCAGGAAAGCAGCCCAATACCGGGGATCGGGGGCATGCTCCTTGACGACGAGCTGTGCCTGACGGAGCGCGTCGGCCACGGAGGCGCCGCTGGCCAGCCCTCGATAGAACTGCTCCATCAGCTCGGCCGAGGTGGTGTCGTCGATGTTCCAGAGCGTCGAGATCACTCCCGGCGTGCCCGCATACAGCAGCGCTCTCGTCAGGCCGACCACTTCGTCCCCGCCGCTGCGCGCACCGACGGCGGATTGACAGGCGGAGAGCACGACCAGGTTGACCCCGGTGAGATCGACCGAGGCCAGGATTTTCTCCACGGTCAGATTGCCGTCGTGCGTCCCGTCGGACGCCAGCACCAGGCGGCTGAACATCGGATTGGCCGGATCGTAGATCCCGTGCGCGGCCAGATGGACGAGGTCGACCGTCCCGTGAAGGTCGTTGAGGAGTGCCTCGCGCGCGTCGGTACCGAGGTACGCGGTCGCTCCCAGCACCTGTGCGACGGCGGCGGCTTCTTTTGCGGCACCCGGCAGTCCGGGCAGGGAGGTCTTGGGGTCACCCAGGATGAGAGCGCCTCCGTCCATCGCACTTTCTTTTGCGCGCAGGAAGCGCAGCGCGCTTGCGCTTGGCGCGTAGGTGATCGTGAAGTCGTCGATCAAGGAGCGGTGGGTGGCGCGGTTGCGCAAGGCGGCGAAAGGGACGTAGTGCAACACCCCATGGGGTACGAGCAGAAGTCGCGGCTGCCGGATGAAGCCGAGGAGCGGCGCGAAGAGTTGATCGAAGGCGTCCTCCGCCGCGCTCCCGTCATCGCAGGGGGCGTTTGTACCCTCTCCCTGCACGCCCCGTCCACTGAGACTTCCCGCCCAGCAGGTGATGCGTCTCAAGCCGTCGGGGTCGACGGTCAGGTGCACGTAGTGAGCGTCCTCGCGATCGACGACCCACGCGTGGATTCCTCTGGTCGACACGAAATAGCTGACCAGCGCAGTGTCGGCCGGGAGCTCCCGGCGCACATCCTCCAGGCGCAGGGGCTCGATGTTCGTGAGGGACTCGTATTCGGGATTGGAGACTTTCACCCGCGTGAGGATGGTCTTGTATTGCTGTTGTGCGCGTTCGAGATCCGCTGCCAGGCGGGCCACGTCGGACCCTTGGGACAGGCGTAGCTGACGTTCCCGCGTGGCGATGTCGTTGCGGAGCGTCTCCGCCTCGCGCACCAGACGCGGGTCGGCACCGCGCTCGGCATTGAAGCGGTGATTGCCGACCATCTGCAGAAACGCCCGCGCCCGGGCCCGCTCCGCCTGCGCGAAGGCCTCGCGCCAGTTCCCGTTCTTCACGAGCATGTCGATGAGCAGTTCGTAGTACACGCGACGGTTGCTGCCCAGGTACGAGGCCAGCATTTCCTCGACCTTGACGTCGTCGGCCGAGACCTGGATCGCGGCAGCGGCCTTGGTGAAGTTGCGAATCGCTTCGTCTTGATGGCCGTCGAGCCAATGACTGGCTCCAAGCATGGCCAGGAGACCGGCGCGGATGTCGTTGTTCGGGTTTGTTCCCAAAGCCTGGGTCCACGTGGCCCGTGCTCCTTCACGATCTCCCCGGTCGAACAGGATCTTGCCCTCGAGAAAGAGGGCCACGGCCTGGTAGAGCGGGGGCCGCGCGGTGCTTTGGGTCACCGGCGAGGGCTGCCCGGGCGATCGGCTCCCGAGGTGCAGTAAGTCCTGTGCAGCCCGCAGAGCGTCCCCGGCCTCTGCCATCTCTCGCGATTCCGGCATCTCCAGCCAGGCCTTGATGGACTCGTCCACGACGGTGAGGGAGCCCTGGCCGGCCATCATTTTCTTCGCGCTGGCGAGCATGTTCACCATCGCCCCAGCCAGCTTGAAATTACTCTTCAGGGCCAGCGCACGCGCGTTGTCCAGCGAGGAGGTGGCGTCGTGCTGCAGGTCCAGTTGCATCTGGACTTCGGCCAGGGTGATCCAGAGCGGCGTTTCGTTGTTGGGCAGTTTCAGTTGTTGATAGAGGTCGATGGCCTTTTCCAGATGCGAGGCCGCGGTTCCGTAGGTGCCCTGGAACAGGTGCAGGGCGCCGAGGTCGCTGTGGATCGAGGCCTGCCGGAAGCGATCACTGTTGGCGACGGCGACCTTCAGCGCCTGGGCGAAGAGCGGGACCGCGTCGTCGAAGCGTCCGGCCTTGACGAGGAGGTTGGCGCGATCCTGAAGAACGTCGGCTTCGCGCTTCGGATCCTTCAGCTCGCGAATGAGCTTCAAGGCCCGGTCGCTGTACTGGAGCGCTTCTTCCACCCGGCCCGTGAAGACTTCCAGCTCCGCCAGTTTGCCCAGGACCTTCACGACCGCGTGCGGGTCGCCGAGCGACAACGCCGTCGTGAGCTCGCCCCCCTGGATCGCCTTCAAGTAACTCTCGCGGGCTTCGTCGAGACGCCATTGCGCGCGGCGCAGGTCGCCGAGATGGGTTTCGATCGGAGTGTCCAGCAGGCCGCCGTACATCGCGGCGGACGACTTCGCCAGCGCGAGCTGTTCGTCCGCTTTCTCCAGCGCCCCCGCCTCGATGAGCGTGCCGCCGTATGCGTCGTGAGTGAGCACGGTGGCCAGGCCGAGCATCATGGGCTTGACCAGAGCCGGAAACTGCTGCAAGGGTCCGAGCATCTCGGTTTGCACACCGAACACCGGCCCCAGGATTTTCAACGTCTCCATCGAGAATTGGGCCCGCGGGTCCGCGGCCTTCTCCAGCAAGGCCAGTGAGCGGTCATGAATGGCGATCGCCTCCGCTAACCGTCCCTCTCCCTTCTCCAACTGCGCCAGCGCGGCGAGGCTGAGCCAGGCCGTGAAGGAGTCACCGAGCGCGGTGAATTCCGTCGCGGCCTCCTCGAGCTCCTTGCGCGCGGTCTGCACATCGCCGAGCGAGGAGTCCGTTGCGCCGAGGAGCATCAAGGTGGCGGCCTTGCCGGGCGCATTCGTCTGTGCGATGAAGGTCTCGCGGGCTTTCTCGAGCTGGACGCGCGCCTCCTTGTGGCGGCCGGAAAGCACGAGGTCGCGAAGACCGGCGAGTGGATCGTCCGCGGCGAAGGCCACGACGGGAAGCATCCAGATGAAGAGGCAAAGCACGCGCAGTTTGCTCATGGGGTGGAACTCCTTGGCGGAATGGATTGGAACGTGACGCGATCGATGGACCATGTCGGTGGCGTGAGGACGGACTCGTCCGGCGAGCGTGTGCCCGCCAGCATCTGCGCGAGCAACTCCTCGAGCGGACGGCTCACCCCGGAGGCCCGCGTGCCCCGCACCCCTTTCCAGGCCAGGCTGGTGAGGCTCGACAGCGGCTCATCGGTCGTCAGCAGAAAGAAAGTGTCCAAGCCGTACGGCTCGCTCACCAGGAACGGCGGAGCCCCGGCCAGCTCGATCTCCGCAGGAGGATCGCGGAGCGGCTCTCCGGGCGTGGTTGTCGACGGCAGCAGATTCTCCACCGCTCCTGTTTCGGGAGGAGGAAACAACAGCGTGCTCTTGCCGTCGCTGTCGATGGCGAAGACGTAGAGGTAGCGGGCATACAACGGATGGGCGGGCGCCGGTTCCCGCGCGCGGAGGACGAGCCGGTACCGGTGCTTGCCGACGAGAATGCCGTCCTCGACGAATTCCCCGTCGGACAGGCGGCGGATCGCCAGGCGATAGTGCGAGCCGGCCGTCATGGGGGAGCGCAACTCGTTCCATCCCTGAACCCGCCGCAGTTTCACCAGCCCGTCGCGGAGACCGGGATCGCCGGCCGAGGTCCAGTCGGTGCGCGGAGGCAGAATGCTGAGGGTCACGCCACTGCCGATGGCCAGGGGCCGGACCCACGAGTATTCGAGGCGGTCTCCCGCGAGACGTCCCGTGAGCACATAGTCTGCCTCTGCCGATCGGGCGGACGACTCGACGCCCGCGATCCCACCGACGCTCTCGGCGAGCGCCAAGGCCACGGGGAGCTGCACGAAGAGCGATGCCCCGGGAGGCACGCCGGAGAGCAGCGGCATCGCGGGCCGGGTGCGGCCTCCATCGTGGAGGAGCTCCCAGGCGCCGTCACGCCAACGCAGCAGGTGCGTCGTCGTCGTAGACAGAGGATCTTCGATCCAGCGGATTCCGCGCTGTGTGGCCTCCTGGCGCAGTGAGCGCCCGGCGACCAGCGGATCGATGGGTGCCCGCGGAATCCAGATGCGGAGGGGAGGGCTGGGCGGGGCGGCCCAGGTGATGATCTCCAGCAGCGCGCCTGGTTTCAGTCGGGTCGAGTCTCGCGGTCCGCGGGCCTTGCAGCGCGAGGTTCCCAGCAGCGAAGTCACCTCCAGCCGTACGTCGTCGTGTCCGGCCAGACGAAGCTCGCTGCCGGAGGTCACGCCGCTCGCCCATCCGCCCTGAAGGAGAAACTCGCCGTTTCCCATGGCCCGCTCCACGGCGATCACGGGACGCTGTCCGCGGCGATCGGTGCGAACACCGAGGAAGGGCCGCAGGCACGTTGCGGCGGTGCAGGCAATCACAGGATCCTGGGCCGGGCGTTCCACCTGCAGCCGGGCTCGTACACGCAGGAACGTGTCGGCCGCGGATTCACCGGCCTCCGCATCGCGCAGGGCGCGGGCCAGTGCCCAACTGAAGGCGCCGCGAATCTTTCCGCGCTCGTCGAGCGTCTCGAACGCCTCAGAGAAGTCCTGTGCGGCGGAGAGCACCAGCGCGCCCCGGCTCTCCGGAGAACGGCCGGTCGTGCGATCGGCCACGTTGCGGAGATCGGGCTGCACCGCCCGGATGCGCAGGTGGTCATCCGGGCCGCGTGCGCCCGATCCGCTGTGACAAGTGTCCAGGACGATGGTCAGCCGCGCGCCGCGGTCGAGGATGCGATTGAACAGGGGCCGCAGCTCTTTGTCGCGGATGTCCGCTGCGCCTTGCCGGGAGTCGGCGGGCACGAGCGACTCGTCCAGGTGATCGGACTCGTCCGAGAGCCAGTTCCGCACCTGGGAGCCGTGACCCGAAAAATAGAAGAGGACCACGTCGCTTTTCTCAGTCGAGCCGAGAAGGCGTCGCCCGAGCGCGTGCAGGATCGCCGCGCGGGTGGCCCGTTGATCGGTCAAGGTGATGATGTCCTCGTCCCTGAAACCGTAGAGCGCGATCAGGAGGTCGTGCATGATGGCCACGTCGTTGGCCGTGCCATCCAGACTCGGCACGTCGCGACCGGGCGCCGCGCTCCGCTCCGCCCGCGGTAGCCGCGAGGCCGAGTAGTCGTTGATGCCGATCAAGAGTGCCCGGCGACCGCCGGCCTGTGCCGGCAGGGTGGCCGCCAATCCGAAGGCGGTCAGGGCGATGATCCAAGCGCGTCCCCGCATCGCCGGTATGGACACGAAGGTGGCCACAACGTTGGGTTGCGACTTTTCCCGCTTGCCCGTGTCCCTCTCTCTGCAGAAAGAATGGAGGAGAAGACATGACTGGAGATTCGATCGTCCCCGCGGAGAGCTACTGCCGTGACTGCGGCAACGTCATCCATGCACGCGCGGAAATCTGTCCGAAATGCGGTGTCCGGCAGAGAGTGGTTTCCGTCAACGCCGGTCGCAACCGAACGAGCGCCGCCATCCTGGCCCTCTTTCTGGGCGGACTGGGCGTACACAAGTTCTACCTCGGCCAATCCGGTCTGGGCATCGTCTACCTGCTGTTCTTCTGGACCTTCGTGCCCGCCTTCGTCGGTTTCATCGAAGCGATCGTCTATCTCTCCATGACCGACGAAGCCTTCAACGCCCGGTACAACAGCATCTAGGCCGGCACGGCCGGCGGCGCTGGTTGGCCGAAGGCGCGTCATGCTTTCAGCCTTGACACGACACCGTGCAACTGCGCGGCGCCTTCGCGCCGCGTAGCATTGCGGTGGACTTTGGTCCACCGGTGACGCGCGAAGGCGCGTCGAACAATCTAGTGTCGCTTCAAGGTTGAAGGCGTGGGTGATTTGCGAGCGCCGGTGGGCCGGATGCGAGACGCCGCGACGAAGCG
>JBDTOZ010000489.1:0-7848 GCA_039932995.1 Acidobacteriota bacterium
GCTCACGGCTCACTCCTCGCGAGTGCCCGGTGGACTGAAGTCCACCGCTCCACAGGACTCGAGTCCACCGCGGGCAGGATGCCCGCGGCACCGGTGGACTCAAGTCCACCGCTCCACAGAGGCTCCCCGCAGCGCCCGTCCTTCTCAAGGTTAGCGCGTATGAGCATCTTGCCACGCGGTCGCCGAAGATCAGCGACGCACGCGATAGACTGCCAGGCTGATGCGCCGCGCCTCGCTGCTGGTTCTCTTCCTCACCGTCTTCATCGACCTGATCGGATTCGGGATGGTCATCCCGTTCCTGTCGTACTACGCCCGTGAATACGGGGCCAGCGGCCTGGCGGTGGGATCGGTGGTGGGGATCTACTCCATCATGCAGTTCTTCTTCGCCCCGGTGTGGGGCCGCTTGTCGGATCGGGTGGGGCGCCGACCCATCCTGCTAGTCAGCCTGACCGCCAGCACGATCGGCTATCTCCTCTTCGCCTTCACGCACAGCCTCAGCGTGCTGTTTCTCTCGCGTGTCATCGCCGGCATCGGCGGCGCGAACATCGGCACCGCTCAGGCTTACATCGCCGATTCGACGACCCCGGAGAACCGGGCCAAGGGGATGGGGCTCATCGGAGCGGCGTTCGGTCTCGGCTTCATCCTCGGACCGCCACTGAGCGGCATCCTGGCCTCCGTCGGCATCCACCACGGGCTGGCCGGGAACCTCCTGCCCGGACTCGTGGCGGGCGGCCTCTCGTTCACGGCCTTTCTCATCGCCCTCAGCGTGCTGGCCGAGTCGAAGCCGCCCAACCTCGTGCCGCGTTCCGGCCTGCCGCCGCAGTTCGACCGCCGTCTGTGGCGGGAGATCGCGAAGAACGGTCTGCTGGCAGCGCTCATGGCCGGCCTGTTCCTGACCTTGCTGGCCGTGTCGGGGATGGAGATCAGCGTCACGTTGCACGGGCGGGATCGCTTTGGTTTCCGTGTGAAGGAGATGGCCTACCTGTTCCTCTTCATGGGAATGATCGTGGCCGGAATCCAGGGCGGCCTGATCGGCCGGCTCGTGAAATCACTGGGCGAGAAGCGGGTGATCGTCATCGGTGCCGCGTCGTTCGCGCTCGGCTTCGTGCTCGTGCCGTCGATCTGGCGGGTGCCGTTGCTCTACAGCGTGGCCTTCTTCATTGCCGTGGGCCAGGGGCTCTGCTACCCGGCTTTGATGTCGCTCGTCTCCAAAGCCTCTCCCGAAGGTGAACAGGGAAGCATCCTCGGCCTGGCCACCTCGGCAGGCTCGCTGGCCCGTTTCCTGGGACCGATGCTCACCGGCGTCCTCTACGACTTCGCCGGCGCGGCCGGCGCGTTCTACGGGGGAGCGGTGTTCATGTTGATCGCGTTGTGGATCGCGGTGCACATGCGCGTGGAGACGGTTGCGACGCCCGCCGCCGCGGTGCTCTGACGGCGAGCGGTTGCCGGTCTGTCCGTTGTCCGTCGCCGGATGCCGGTTGTCGAGGCAATCCCGTTAAACTCTCTCCCCATGTCGATTCTCAAAGTCTCCCGACTCGGACATCCGGTGCTGCGTGAGAAAGCGTCCGATGTCGAGATCAAGGACATCAAGGCCGGGAAGTTCCGCACGCTCATCGACGACATGGTGGAGACCATGCACGCCTATGAGGGCGTTGGCCTCGCTGGGCCGCAGGTACACCTGTCTTTGCGCGTCTTCGTGTTCGAGGTGCAGGAGCGCGTGGCCAAACGCCGCGGGGTGAAGCAGGTCAACGTCGGCGCCATTTTCAACGCCACCTATGAGCCGCTCGGCACCGACACGATCACCGACTGGGAGGGCTGTCTCAGCGTCCCATTCCTGGGCGGGGAAACGCCGCGCTACAAACGCGTTCGCTTACGCGGCTACGACCACGATGGCGATCCGCTCGAGCTCGAGGTCGAGGATTTCACGGCGCGCATCTTCCAGCACGAGATCGATCACACCGACGGACACGTCTACCTCGACCGGATGCCGGACCTGCGAACGGTCGGTTACACCATCGTTCTCTGAGCGGGAAACGTCGTATCGTGGCGGCATGCGCTCACTCCTGTTCTGCCTGATCCTCACACTTCCCCTCTCGGCGGAGATGAAGGTCGACGACCTGTCGTGGATGGCCGGTCACTGGGTGGGGTCCGCCGGCGACTCGACCATGGAGGAGCTCTGGCTGGCCCCGTCCGGGGGCGTGATGCTGGGCATGCATCGCGATGTGAAAGGGGCCAGGACGAGCTTCGAGTTCTTTCGCATCGCCGCGACGCCCGAGGGAATCGTCTACTTCGCCCAGCCCGGAGGAAAGCCGCCGACACCGTTCACGCTCATCGAGGTCAGCGCCACGCGCGCGGTCTTCGCCAACCCGCAGCACGACTTCCCGAAGCGGATCATCTACGAACTGCGGAACAAGCGGCTCTGCGCTCGCGTGGAAGGGGATGGCGAAGCCGCGGAGGAATGGTGCTGGAACCGGCGCTGAGCGCTCGTCCCAACCTCTCGAACGACCCGATCATGACGCCCGCAACGCGGTGACCTTCTTCACGACCTCATCGATCTCCGCCTCGGTTGTGTAACGCGAAAGGGAAAATCGCACCGCGCCCATGGCCACGCGGAGAGGGAGGCCCATGGCCTTCATGGTGCTGCTCGGCTCGACGCTGCCGGAATGGCAGGCGGCGCCCGCGGACGTGCAGATCCCTTCGGCATCGAGGGCGCGGACGATCTCGTCGGCGGCCACTCCGTGGAACGAAATGTTGGCCGTGTTGGCGAGGCGGGGTTGGGAGGCGCCGTTGACGGAGGTCTCGGCCACTCCGCCGAGGATCGCGGACTCGAGGCGGTCGCGGAGCACGCGAACGCGTTCGTAGTGGGCGAGAGCTTCCCGCGCCATGCGCGCGGCGACGGCCAGCCCCGCGATCGACGGGACGGGCTCGGTCCCGGAGCGCAGGCCCAGCTCCTGCCCGCCTCCGTACCAAAGGGGTTGCAGCGTCAGGCCGCGGCGGAGCGTGAGGGCGCCAATCCCTTTCGGGGCGTGGAACTTGTGTCCGGAGATGGTGAGGAAGTCCGCGCCCAGGGCGCTCTGGTCGAGCGGAATCTTCCCGGCGGCCTGCACCGCGTCGACGTGGACCAGCGCACCCGAGGCGTGGGCCAGCTCCGCGATGCGCGCGACGGGGTGAATCACGCCGGTCTCATTCTGCGCGAGCATCACCGTGACCAGCAGGGTGTGGTCGTCGATGGAGGAGGCCATGCGGTCGAGATCGATTTCACCCTGTTGATCGACCGGCACGATCACCAGGTCGATCAGGCTCTCGCGTTCCAGGGCGCGCAGGAGAAGCAGTACGGAAGGATGCTCGACCGAGGTCGTGACCACTTTGCGCCGGTCGGGTCGCCGATCGACGAGGCCTCGAAGGACCAGGGCGTTGCCCTCGGTGCCACAGCTCGTGAAAATCACCTCGTCCGCGGCGCAGCCGAGGAGGAGGGCCACCTCCTGGCGGGAAGCTTCGACGGTGTCATGGGAGCGCCGGCCGAGGGAGTGGATGGCGTGAGCGTTCCCGTAGAGCTCGCGATAGTAAGGCGTCATCGCCGCGACGACTTCGTCGGCGACACGGGTGGTGGCGTTGTTATCGAGGTAGATCATGATGAGGTTTTGCGGTTCTCTGACGAGGTGTCGGGATTGCGCTCACGCTGCGGCGACGGTCACCTGGCGAGGTGACGAATTTTTACGGTACGCGGAACGGCTGCATGACCGCGGGTACCTACACTACCAAACATACGACGCTCCGTTTTCGAGAACCGGTAAGCGTGTTGTATGAGAGAGAGCGATCGGCCCGGTGGCGTGCAACGCGCCGTCGGGCCGGTTGTCTTTTTGGGCGAGAAATCCGGGAGCGCGAGGCGATGTCGTATGAGGAAGCCAATCGCCTTCGGTTGTAGGCGTGCTTCTGCATCTCCGTGGTGAACGTTCCCCCGCGCGGCCTACATATCCAGCAGAAAGCGGTCGGGGGCGCCGGTAGCGTCGTACTCGGCTTGCAGGTCGGTCTTGTGCTTCCATTCGATCTCCCCAAGCTCGACGAACAGCCGGCCCAACTCGGTGGTGGGAGGGACGCGCTCGGCCAGAAAGCGGTAATAGCTTTCAGATTCCCGCTCGCGCTCCAGCGCGTACTTCAGAGCGCGGCTGAGGTCGAGGTTCTGGATGTCCGCCGGGAGGTCGATGGTCACGGAATCGGGGTCGGGAGGATTCTCACCTACGGTCTCGCGGTAGCGCCTCTCCATCTTGGCGCGATGCACGAGCTCCATGTCGGCGAGTTGGAGTAGCCGTTTGCGCACGTCCGGAGACCCGGAGCGCTCGGCCAGCCTCTGGTAGTAAGTGCGCGTCTCGACCTCGGACTGGATGGCCTTGCGCAGCACTTCTTCGATCGTGGTCTCGAGTGGCTTCATGAACCCGCGCGCATGATAGCGCGTCAACTCTACGCGCCGCGATAGACGTCCGGATTGGGGGGCGTGTCGTCCTCATAGGGAGCATCCCGCAGAGGTTGTCCGACGCCGGTCCCACCGGCCGTGCCATGCTTGTCCATCGTGCCGTAATACGGACGCCACCCCATGGGGCCCACCGGAAAATTCGGCGGAACGACCAGGTCGCGCAGGCCGACCACCGCCCGTGCGCGCGTGTCGATGGCCAGCTCGTAATCCCGGGTCATGTAGATCGCATCCTCGGGGCAGGCGTCGACGCAATAGCCGCAGAATACGCAGCGGAGCAGGTCGATCTCATAGCGCACCGGAAACTTTTCACGAGTGCGTTGATCCTCGCCGGCCTCGATGGTGATGCATTCCGCGGGGCAGGCCGTCGAGCACATGTAGCAGGCCACGCATCGCGTGGTTCCGTCTTCGCGCGAGGTGAGGATGTGCCGTCCCCGGAAGCGCTCCGAGTAGACGCGTTTGACCTCGGGGTAGGAGATGGTCGGCAGTCCCTTCATGTTGACGAGGTTCCGGACCAGGTGCTTGAGCGTGCGCAACAGGCCACCGATGACAGGCGGCAGGTAGAGGCGCTCGCCGAGGGTCATGGACTCACGCTCGACCTTGACGACGCCTGGGGAGACTCGTGTAGTGGTGGACATAGTGTTTGGTTGGCGGTTGGCGGTTGGCGGTTGGCGGTGGACTCCCGCCAACCGCCAACCGTCAACCAAGGTTATCGGTCCAGTTCTCCAGCGATGATGTTCAGCGATCCGAGGGCGGCGATGGCGTCGGGGATGGTCTGTCCGATGATCATCTTTCCGTAGGCTTCGAAGATGGGGAAGCAGGGCGGCCGTGCGCGCACGCGGTAGGGATTCTTGGTGCCGTCGGAGACGAGGTAGAAGCCCACCTCTCCGTTGCCGCCTTCGACCTGGAAGTAGGTCTCGCCGACCGGCGGCTGGATGCCGTGCATGATCAGCTTGAAGTGATAGATGAGGGACTCCATCTCGTTGTAGACCTTCTCCTTCGGGGGAAGGGCCACATAGGGGTTGTCGACCATGACCGGTCCCGCGGGAAGACCGCGGTCGATGGCCTGCTGCAGGATGCGTAACGACTGGCGCATTTCCTCGAAGCGGACCAGGAAGCGGGCGTACGTGTCTCCACCGTCGGCGATGGGCACATCCCAGTCGTAGGTCTCGTACCCGAGGTAGGGGTTGGACTTGCGGACGTCGAACGCCACGCCGGTGGCGCGGAGGCAGGGGCCGGTGAAGCCGAAGTTGATGGCGTCGGCCTGCGAGAGCACGCCCACACCTTCCACGCGGTCGCGGAAGATGCGGTTCTTCATGATCAGGGCCTCGACCTCGTCGATGTACTTCGGCAGCATGTTCACGATGCGCTGCGCATTGGAGAGGAAGTCGGAAGGGACGTCGACGGCCAGCCCGCCGATGCGGAGGTAGCTGGGCAGCAGGCGTGCGCCGCTGCACGATTCGGCCAGGGCGATGATCTCTTCACGGGGCTGGAAGAGGTACCAGAAGTTGGTCAATGCGCCGAGGTCGACCAGGTTGGTGCCGATGCAGACGATGTGATCGGCGATGCGGTAGAACTCAGAGAGGATCAGGCGCACGTGGTCGGCGCGGGCCGGGGCGGCGATGCCCAGCATTTTCTCCACGGCCATGCAGTAGCCGACGTTGTTGATGACCGCCGAGCAGTAGTTGAGCCGGTCGGTGAAGGGGATGACCTGCTGGTAGGTGTGGGTCTCCGACATCTTCTCGAAGCAGCGGTGGAGATAGCCGATCTCCTGCTCGGTGCCGACGATGGTCTCGCCGTCGAGCGTGACCACGCAGCGCAGGGTGCCGTGCATGGCAGGATGGGACGGGCCGAGGTTGAGGGTCACTCGTTCGAAGTCGGAGTCTTCCTCTTCGCGGACGAACTGCGGCGCGATCTTCGGGATCAACGCCGTCACGCCGGACTCGGTGAGCAGCCAGCGCTGGGCCGGATCGTAGTCCTTGCGCAGGGGATGGCCCTGGAAGCTGTCGTGCGTGAGGATGCGCCGCAGGTTCGGATGTCCGTCGAACTTGACGCCGTACATGTCGAAGACTTCGCGCTCGTACCAGTCGTAGCCCTGGTACACGTGTACGCTGGTGGGCACGCTCTCGCCCTCGGCCACGCGCACTTTCAGGCGCACGCGCTCATTGTTGGCCGGCGAATAGAGCTGGTAGACGATGTCGAAGCGTTGCGGACGGTTCGGGTAGTCGGCGCCGAACAGGTCCAGCGGCAGCGTGAACCGCAGCTCGGCGTGATCGTGCAGCGCACGCAGCACGTCCGCGATCCGCGCGGTCTCGACGAGCAGCGACGGCAGATCCTGTCCCAGCTCCTGCGCTACACCCGGCTGGGCAATCCTAGCGATGATCTCCGCGCCGCGCGCGTTCATGGCCTCCGCGGCCGCGGGAACGTACGGCTCGCGGTTCGTCGGCGCCGGTCCGGTGTAGGGAATGGCCGAGAGTTTGGTGAGCGTGCTCATCCGCGGCGGATCTCCCCGCGCTGGATTTTGTCCCGCAGTTTGAGAATGCCGTACATGAGTCCATCGGGGGTGGGAGGACAGCCCGGCACCCAGATGTCCACGGGGATGATCTCGTCGATGCCCTGCACTACGTGATAGGCCCGGTAGAAGCCGCCGGACGTGGCGCATGCGCCCATGGCGACGACGTACTTCGGCTCCGGCATCTGATCGTAGATCTTCTTGAGCACCGGGGCGATCTTGTCGACGATGGTGCCGGCCACGATCATCAGATCGGCCTGGCGAGGGGAGAAGCGAACGGTCTCTGCGCCGAAGCGGGAGATGTCGTAGTGCGACGACACCATGGACATGAATTCGATGGCGCAGCAGGCTGTGCCGAAGGGGAGCGGCCACAGCGAGTTTCCACGAGCCCAGTTCACCGCGGCCTCGAGCTTGGTGGTCAGGTACGTGGCACCGCCCAGACCCTCGACTTCGCGGTCCGACTCTCCAGGCAGAGTGATCAGTCCCTTCTCGGCGCCCTCGCCCGGAGGCAGGCCCGCTTTGCGAGGGATGATCGAATCCGTTCTCTCGTTCTTCTCGACTGACATAGGTATGAGCTCGGGTTGTTTTTGCGGGCGCAATCTCGACTGCGGCGCCCCGTCCGTGGGAGGGCGATTCTATGGATTAGGGAACCATTTCACAAGCGAGCGCGGTCTCGTCGTCTCGTCGTCGTCGGGTCGTCTCGTCGTCTCGTCGTCTCGTCGTCGAGTCGTCGGGTCGTCTCGTCGTCAAGTCGTCGAGTCGTCGGGTCGTCGAGTCGTCAAGTCTTCGAGTCGTCGAGTCGTCAAGTCGTCAAGTCGTCGAGTCTCATAGGTTCATAGGCTCACAGTCTCATAGAGGCTCGTGGCGC
>JBDTOZ010000490.1:0-1732 GCA_039932995.1 Acidobacteriota bacterium
AGGTCGCGGTCCGAGACGGCGTCGAGCGAGTTGCGCGTGGCCCGCGCGAAGCCGAGCGAGTGCGCGAGCCGCTCACGGTCGATGTTCAGCGGCGTGCCGGCCAGCGCGGCGCTGCCCAGGGGACATTCGTCGCCGCGATTCTTCGCATCCGCGATGCGCGAGAGATCGCGACGCAGCATCTCCACGTAGGCCATGCACCAGTGACCAAACGTCACGGGCTCGGCCTGCTTGAGGTGCGTGTAGCCGGGCATGGCCGTGGCAGACTCCTCGAGCGCCTTCTGCGCCAGCGTGCGGGCCAATGCACGCGCGAGTGCATCGAAGTCATCGCAAGCCTTCTTCAACCATAGCCGCAGATCGGTGGCCACCTGGTCGTTGCGCGAACGACCCGTGTGGAGCTTGCCCGCGAGCGGGCCGACCTGTTCGCGAAGCTGGCTTTCGACGTACGAGTGGACGTCTTCGTAATTCGTTGCTGGTTGCTGGTTGCTGGTTGTCTGGGGTTGGTCGCCTGGGCGGGGAGTTCCCTGCCGGCTGTCGTCCAGGCCATCCGCCTCAGACAACCAGCCACCAGCCACCAGCAACTCCGGAGCAGCCACGCGCGACAACGCCGCGACCACAGCATCCGCCTCTTCGGCGGTGAGCACTCCGGCCTGCGCGATCTCCCTGGCCCAGGCGATCGAGCCTTCCACGTCTTCCGCGAGGAGCTCGCGGTCGAAGTGGAAGGAATCGTTCAGGGCCCGGAGGAGGGCGGACGGTCCTTCGCTGAACCGGCCGCCCCACATGTTGGACGACTGCGTCACTTCGACCAACCTCCGGTGCCGCTCTGCACGGCCTCGAGGTCCACGGTCTCGACGTCCATGGGCGCCAGGCGCTTGCGGCCGCGGAGCTGCAGGCCGAAGAGTTTGATGAAGCCGGCCGAGTCGGTGACGTCGTAGCCGGTCATGTCGAACGAAGCCAGGTTCTGCTGATAGAGCGAGTTCGGCGAGGTGCGGCCCACCACGGTGGCGTTGCCTTTGTAGAGCTTCATGATCACCGTGCCGGTGACGCTCTCGGTGATGACGTTCACGAAGGCGTCATAGGCCTCGCGCAGCGGCGCGAACCACTGGCCGTTGTAGACCAGCTCCGCGTACCGCGTGGCCATGCGCTCCTTCTCGTGCGCGGAGTCGCGGTCCAGGACGATCGACTCGAGGGCCTTGAGCGCGCTGACCAGCAGCGTGCCGCCCGGAGTCTCATACACGCCCCGCGACTTGATGCCGATGAGGCGGTTCTCGACGATGTCCGCGCGGCCGACGCCGTTCCGTCCGCCGATCTCGTTCAGCGTCTGCACCAGCTTGGCCGGCGAGAGCTTCACTCCGTTGACCGCGACCGGGATGCCGGCCACGAACTCGATGGTCACCTTCTCCGGCGTGTCCGGCGCGTCCATCGGGTCGACGGACAGCTTGAACATCGACGCCTCGGGCTCGAACATCGGGTCCTCGAGCGGTCCGCCTTCGTGCGAGAGGTGCCAGAGGTTCCGGTCGCGCGAGTACGGGTCCTTCTTCGTCACCGGCACGGGGATGCCGCGCGCGGAGGCGTAGTCGATGGCGTCTTCCCGCGAGACGATGTCCCACTCGCGCCACGGCGCGATGACCTTCAGCTCCGGCGCCAGGGCCTGGTAGGCCAGCTCGAACCGCACCTGGTCGTTGCCCTTGCCGGTGCAGCCGTGCGCGAGCGCGTCACAGCCGGTGGCCAGCGC
>JBDTOZ010000491.1:0-7353 GCA_039932995.1 Acidobacteriota bacterium
CTAATCGAAGACGGCTTTCATGGCGATCAGGCCAATCTTCAAGAGGTCGCCGTTGTGGACGGTGACGGGGGTGCCGGTGGGGATGCGCTGGTCGTTCACGTAGGTGCCGTTGACGGTGCCCACTTCCTCGAGTACGTGATAGTCGGCACCCGTGCGGAGGATTTTGGCGTGGCGGCGGGAGACGGAGCGATTGGTGTCCACGGGGGTGAGGTCGATGTCGGGGAGGATGCCGGTGACCGGGTCGGCTCGGCCGATGGTGGTCTCGTCGCCGGTGCTGAAGAAGAAGGCCGTTCCGGTGGCAACGTCGACGAGGCGATGGCGAGTGGCCTTCTCCGCGGGAGCGATGATGGTCCCGTCCATGGCCGCCGCGTGTTCGACGTCGACCTGACGGCCCGCCAATTTCTCGAGGAGTGTGTTGGCCTCGCGCAGGCGCTTGGAGTACTTGCGGATGATCCGGACGGCCACTTCCGGATTGCGACGCAGCATCTCGTCGAAGCGGGAGCCGTTGATGGCCACGAGCCGGACATCGGTGACCGCCCGGGCGTCCGCGGTCCGCGGGAGAGCCTCGAGGACGGCCATCTCGCCGAAGAAGTCGCCCTTCTCGAGCCGCGACAGGACGTGGGAGGTGGAGCCGATGTGCTTGATGATCTCGACTTCACCCTCCTGGATGATGAACATCTCGGTGCCGAGGTCTCCCTCGGCGAAGATGGATTCTCCGGAACGGAAGGTGAGTTGAGAGTCGCGCACGGGATCCTTCCCCGCGCCACCCCCCGTCGTCTTGAAGACGGCTTTGACCGGGAACCGGGTCTCACTGGACAACGGTCGGCTCGCAGATGGTCAGGCGCATCTCGGGCGTACTCAGGCGAACCTTTGTCCCGATGGGCATGAGTAGATTGTTTCCATGGTGTCCGAATGGAAGGTTGCGTACGACCGGGATTCCCAGGGGATCGAAGAACTCGCGCAGGAAGGCAAGCATGTCCGGCTCGTCCCCGCAGTCCTTCAATTGGCCAATCACAACCCCTCGGATGCCGCGCATTCTGCCAGACAGCCTCAGGTGGGTCAACATGCGGTCGAGACGATAGACCGGCTCATCGACGTCCTCCCAGAACCAGATTCCCTCGTCGATCCAGAAGTCGTACGGTGTTCCGGTGAGCGCAGTGGTGAGGGCCAGACAGCCTCCAAACAGCACACCCTCCGCATCCCCCTCGAGGAGGACCTCCTCCGCGCGCAGGTCGTAGGTCAAGGGAGCGTCGCCCGAGAGCATCGACCAGAGCCACTCTTCGTGTTGGGGAGAGAGGCCGTTGCGGAAGTCGAGATTGACCATGGGTCCGTGGAAGCCGGCCAAACCGGCTTGGGTGGCCATGGCCTGGTGGATGGCGGTGACGTCGCTGAAACCGACGACGGGGCGCGGATTCGCGGCCAGCGCGGCGAAGTCGAGGCGGTCGAGGATCCGCATCGCGCCGTAGCCGCCGCGGGCGAAGAAGAACGCGTCGTACTCGGACGAGCGGAAGAAGCGGTTGACCTCCGCGGCGCGCTCTTCGTCGGTGCCTGCCAGATAGTCGCGGTGGCGACTGGAGATATTGCCGGCCAGGGTGACGCGATGTCCTCGCCGTTCCATGGCCCGCGCTCCCTCGGCAATGAACTCGAGTTGGGCAGGACCGGAGGCCGCGAGGATGGCGATGTGTGCTCTGGAAGGAAGGGCGCGCGGCTTGATCAACATGCGGAGGCGGGCAGTATGACGCAATCCGCATGAATCAGAGCGCAGGGGGCAGAGCCCTGCGTTCTGAATCAAAAACGTGGAGCGGACCTGTAAGCCGAATTTTGTTTCCTTCGGCACTTGCGTGCCTCGGGATGAAGATCATTCGTCTGCCGCTCGCGTTGCCGCGGCGGTCAAGCAACCTACCCGAACGCTCGAATGGACACGGGCGAGTCCGTTGCGTCCCTATTTGGTCTTGCTCCGCAGGGGGTTTGCCGTGCCGTCGACACTCACGTGCGACGCGGTGCGCTCTTACCGCACCGTTTCACCCTTACCGCCCTCGCCTTGGGGCGAGGGGTTGGCGGTCTATTTTCTGTTGCACTTTCCGTCGCGTCACCGCGCCTGGCCGTTAGCCAGCCTGCTGCCCGTCGGAGTTCGGACTTTCCTCGAAAGAACGAGTCTTCCGCGATCCTCCGGTCCGCTCCACGCAGCGAGCATAACAGGCCGCGCAGCGAAATATTCTTGCAGCTAAATGACTGCTCTTTTAGTCACTTAGAAAGAATGTCGGCACGCCGACATCAAAATTTCAGTCGGTTTTTTGGATCGGAAAAGTATTCATCCCAATCTTCTCCGGGAGCCGGCTCCGCGCTGGAAGCGGTCTCCATCTCCCGAATGAAGGTGGCCGGCGGGACGATCTCCACCTGCCGCCGCTGGACGCGCGCGGCCAGTCCCCGATCCGAGGTGACGACGCTCCATCCCCGGCCGTTGGCGGCGCGCTCGGCGATCACATCGTCCGCACTGCGCGCCCCGCTGAACGCCACGGTGACGGCCCCGAGCAATTTCCCGAAGCTCGGCGGCTCTTCGCCATCGAATACACACGTCACGCGAGTCCGCTTGGCCCGCGCAAACCCCGACAGCAAACGCACCAGCGCCCGTTTCGACTCGTCACCGTGACGATCAACGCGCATGGCGCCGAGAAGGTTGCTGCCGTCGATCAGGTAAGGCATTTCGGTGTTGAGGGCTGGTCGGGAGCTCGCCCGTTGGCCGCGCGCAGGACCCGTGACCTACCAGCGACGATTCGCTACGTCCGCCTGCGACCGCAACCTGCCTATTTTCTGGGAACGCTCTTGATGGCCGCATTCGCATCGCGAATCGAGGCCGGGACGGAGGCCAGTCCGCGCTGCGCTTCCTCACGAGTGCCGTAGTGCCCCCAGAACACCCGATAGCACGCGCGCTCTCCGATGGTCTGAGGCACGAACCAGACGTTGGCGCCGCTGGTCCGCGTCAGCTTTTCCAGGTTGGACGGATCGCAAAGGATCTGCACCTGCACCGTAAAGTTCCCCTGGGGATTGGCGGCGTATTGACGGGCCATTTCGTCGAGATGGGCCCGCGTTCCGTCAGCCCGCGGCCGAACCGCGGGCAAAGCCTGGACTGTCTGCCCGGTGGGGACGATGGTCGTCGGCGTGGCCGGACGCGGAGCCGGCGCTTGGGTGCTCGTCGCCGCCGGCGCAGTCGAAGCCTGCGTTGTCGTCCCAGCGGCTGGTGTCGTCGAAGACTGCGTTGATGAGGGCGGAACGATCGTCATCGCGCCCGGTGCCGATGAGCTGGTCGTCGCCGGTGAGCCCTCCACGACGGACGTCGTTGTTCCTGCCGTGGTGGTCGGGGCCGAGGCAGCGGTGGTGGTCGTCGTCGGAGGGACCGTCCTCCGCGCGACCAGTTCGGCGTCACTCCCCTGCCGCTTCTGCCACCACAGGAATCCGTAGTAGCCGCCGCCAGCCAGAATGGCGATGACCATCAGCGCGATGAGCAGACCGAAGCGGCCACCCTCTTTCACCTTGGCCTGCGCCGGCAACGCCGCGACCGGCAGCGCCTCTGCAGGCTCCGCGGCACGCCGTGCGGTCTCGATCTGCGCCTCGTCGAACCCCCACTGCTCCTCGCCCGCATCCGCTGCGGGCTCGATCGGCACCGGGATGGGGGCCACGATCGAAGGCGGCGGCGCGTTCCACGACGGCATCCGGGCGGCGGGCTGCGTCAGCCCATCGTCCTCGTCCGGTTCATCCCAGGCCGAGACGGTTTTGTCGTTCATCAGCGGCGCCATGGCCGCGGCAGGAACCTCGAGTGTTGGTTGAGAGAATGCCGCTGCTTCGTCGAAGTCAATTCCCGGCTCAGCGGGTGGTTGCACCCAGGTATCAGCTGCGTCCGCCACTCCGGCACTGGCAAACTCATCGAACGAAAGCTCAGGTGTTACTTGAGGTGTTTCGATGTCTTTCAGGATGCCGAGTGTCACCAAAGCCTGGAGAAGCTTATAGACATTGAAGGCGTCCTTCCCGGAAGCGGACGCGACGTCGGCGGCACTGAGCGTTCCGTCGACGTGTGAAACGATCGCCTCGGCATCCTCGTTCAGTCCCAGGCGGCGAAAGACCTCATCGAACTCTTCCGTCTTTCCAAGCACCACCGCTCCCCCCGAAAGGGCCCGGTCGAATTTCTGGCGATCGGTCTCGGTGACGATCAGCTCGACCAGGACTTGAGGGAGCGGAAAGAGCGTCCCCTCGTCACGCTTGGGAAGGTAGTCGGCCACGATGGTGAATGACCCCTCGGCCCAGGCGGCGATGGACCGGATGACGCCGACCACCTGGACGCGGCGAGCCCAGGTGAGCTCTTTGCGCGTGATGTAGCCGAGGTTCAGCATCGCGTCGCCGAGGGTCTCGCTCTCCTTGCGGCGGGCCAGCGCCTGCTTCACATGCTCGCGAGAGACCTTCCCCGCGCGCATCAGAATCTCGTCGATCGAATCCGCCCGGTCGTTGGTGCTGGCCGAGAGGACATCGCCGTTCTTGAAGTAGATGATCTTGATGATCCCGTCACTCTCGAATCGAATGGCCCCCGTGAACTGCTCGCGCCAAAGCTCCACGAGTCTCTCGATGAGATGGATCTGACTGATCTCGCCTTCCAGCATGTACCGCCCGCCCTTTCGCTCGTTCTTCCGCGATGGAATGGGCGATTATCGCATCGATTGGTTGGCGGTTGGCGGTTGGCGGTTGGCGGGAGAATTCTTGCGATGCAGGGCGTTGAGGGCGATCACCGACTCGTGGGATGGCGTCTGCCCCCGCCAACTGCCAACCGTCAACCATTCACATGCAGTTCGTCGTAGAGCGACTGCCCTACCTTGCGGCCCAGCACGTTCATCAGATCCTGCGGGGAAGCCTGCTTGATCGCCGAGACACTACCGAAGCGTTCGAAGAGCAGGCGCTTGCGCTTCGCGCCGATCCCCGGCAGGTCATCGAGCTCGCTGTGCAGCGTTCGTTTGGAGCGCCGCCGCCGGTGCGAGGAGACCGAGAAGCGGTGCGTCTCGTCGCGGACCATCTGCAGGAGTTGCAGTGCGGGGTCGTGGCGGTCCAGGCGAAGCGGCTCATCGCGATCCGGGACGTAGATCTCCTCTTCCCTCTTGGCCAGCCCGGCGATGGGGATGTCTTCCACGCCCAGTTTGTGGAGTGCTGCCAGTGCGGCGTTGAGTTGTCCGCGTCCGCCGTCGATGAGGATCAGGTCCGGCAGCTCCTTCTTCTCCTCGAGCACCCGGCGGTAACGCCGGTCCACCGCCTCGGCCATCGAGCGGAAGTCGTCCGCGCCGATGACCGTCTTGATGTTGAAGATGCGGTACTGGTTCTTGTCGAACTTTCCGCGATCGAGCACGACCATCCCGGCAACGGAGTCGGAGCCCTGGATGTTGGAGATGTCGAACGACTCGATCCTGCTGATCTCCCGGTCGCCCCACCCGCCGGCCTGTCCGAGCAACTGCCCAAGTCTCTGTGCAGCGATGGCCAGCCGGTCCTGCGTCGATTTGCGGAAGCGCGACTCGTGCGAAAGCCTGGCATTGCGGTTGGCCAGCTCCAGGCGATCGACGCCCCGCCCACGCTGCGGCACGCGCACCTGAACCTTGCGGTGGGTCTGCGACGTCAGCCAGGCGTTGATGAGCTCTTCGTCCTCGACGTCGAACGGAATCAGGATCTCGGGCGGGATGAAGAGATTGTCGAGGTAGTACCGCTGCAGAATCTCGGAGAGGAAGTGTGCGGGCTGGTACGCTCCCACCTTTTCCCAGAAGAGCTCGCGGCGGTCCACGATGCTGCCGTCGCGGATGACGAAGAGTTGCACGGCGACGTCGCTGCCCTCCTCGTAGAGACCCCAGACATCCATGTCCTCGTCTTCCGCCGACGCGACCTGCTGCTCGGCCTGGACGCGTTCGACGGTTCGGATGAGGTCGCGATAGTACGTTGCGACCTCGAAGCTCTCCTCCTCGGCGGCCCGGTACATGCGCTGGCGAAGGCGCTCCTGGAGCTCGCGCGACTTTCCGCTGAGAAAGAGGACCACGTCGTCGACCATCTCCCGGTAGTCCTCCGGCGTGGTCAGTCCGACCACGCAGGGACCGAGACATTGATGCATGTCGAAGTAGAGGCAGGGGCGCGTGAGGGCGCTCTTTCCCTCGACGATGTCGAGATCGCAACTGCGCAGCTTGAACTGATCCGCGACCAGCTTGAGGATCCGCCGCGCCGTGCCGGCGAAGAAAGGACCGTAAAAGAGGTCCCCCTTCTTCCGATCCACGCGCCGCGTGAAGACCACCCGCGGATAGTCCTCGGACATCGTCACCTTGAGATAGGGATAGCTCTTATCGTCGCGGAGGAGGATGTTGTAGCGCGGCTGGTGCGCCTTGATGAGGTTGTTCTCGAGGAGGATGGCCTCCAGCTCGTTGTTGGTGGCCACGAAATCGACGGCGTCGATCTCGTTCACCAGGGTCATCGTCTTTGCGTCGCGCGCCCCACGGCCGGACAGGTACGTGGTGACTCTGTTGCGAAGGTTGCGCGCCTTCCCCACATAGATGACCTGTCCTTCCGCGTTCTTGTGCAGATAGACGCCGGGACGTTCGGGGATTTCCTTCAGGCGCGCCTTCAGGCGTTGGGCGCGGTCCAGCGACATGACGTCAGGAAAACACGGCGGAGGCCGGAAAAGTTTCAACGGCGCGGAGTGCGGTCATCGCGCGGAGAGAAACTCCCCTGCCGCCTGACGGTACGCGTCCGACCATTCGTGGCCGCCCGCGAAGACGCAGCGGGTCACGCGCGTCTTTCCCTCCAGGAACTCGAGATCGCTCTTGAACTTCTCGTCCGTGTACCACTCGTCGCGCGTGCCGCGTCCAACCAGGACCGGAGGCAACGAGACGCCGGGACGGCCCTTGATCTCCGGGGGAATGTCTCCTCCCAGGAGCATCAGGCCGGCGCAGGCGTTGTCGGCGCATGCGCGGGCGGCCATGGCCGCCCCTTGCGAGAAACCGGAAAAGACGAGCGTGCGCGGCGCGGGCACCGAGGCCAGGACGTTCTTGACGTACCTCAGGTTGTCGGCGATGGCCTGCTCCCGATCGAGACTGGTCATCCAACTGGCCACGACCTGGCCCGAGCGCGTGTAGAAAGGATGCAGAGCCTGCACGCAGACCACCGACCATTGGTCGATCCCGGGGATCTTGGCCAGTTCGGCGAAGTGCGCGTCCGCCCCCTCCGCGTATCCATGGAACCCCACCAGCAGCCGCTCCGGGCCGCGGTCTTCGTACAGGTAGCGACCGTGAACGGGAGTCTCGACGAGCTCAGTCAACATCTTGACCGTGCATTCTAGTGCCT
>JBDTOZ010000492.1:0-4093 GCA_039932995.1 Acidobacteriota bacterium
ACACCTGGTCACTTCTCACGAGCACACCGCGGTCACTTCTCGCGAGCGCCGAAGGTAGGGCAATGGCCCAAGTAGGTCTCCGACCGCAAATGAACGCGAGTGCATACGCCGCTTTCAGAACGCTACCAGCGACTCAGCGATCCGAGTCGCACGCCAACAACTCGTCGAGGATGCATTGCGGCAGCCCTCTTGATTGTCGTCGATGACAAGAGGATGGGAGGCGGGCCCACAATCGTCTCAGCGTCCCTTCCTGCGCGGTCGTGGTTCAACTCTGGCGGAGGGCTTTCGCCCGGCCCTGGCGTGACCGCCCTCTCGCCCTATTGCGGACATGTGTGCGCGGTCTCGGCTGATCTTCTCGCCGCCCTTTCTTCCTGCGATGGCTGCTGTTTCTGACGTGAATTCATGCGCTCTCCCCTTGGCGTGTGCCGCTATCCCTCCCTTTGCTGCGATCTCTCGCATCCTAGCCGGATCGAGTCGGGCGAAGCCGATGCGCCCGTGCGCTGCTGATTGTTGCGTTGCATTCCGTTTGCTCTGTCTTCTCGGCTTTGAGTCGTGTGCGGGGCGTGCCTCTTCGCGCGGATAAGGTGTGCTGGGCTTGGGTCTCGGAGCCTTCCACTCTCTACCCAAACTACGCTCGATTGGATACGTCGCGATCAAAGCCGCAATGTCAAAGAGTTCGGTAACACCGAATGGCTTTTCGAGAACGGGAACGTCACCGAATACCTGCGGCCCTAGACTCGACGATGTGACGATCAGTGTGCGCCCAAGCAAGGAGGGGTGCTCGCAACGAAGCTCTTCGAGGAGCGCCACAGCCTCTCGCGTCACCTCCACGATAAGAAGATCCATACGCGGCAGATACTCTCGGGCGGCAGCGGCCGTGCTAACGTACTCGACTGTCGCTCCGTAAGGTTCGAACAACTCCCGGTAGTAACCACCGAGTTTCAGATCGTCCTCGACGACGAGAATGAACTTTCTGAATCCCCATCCTCGCACCGGTGCGTCCGCCGCGCCTTCCACAAATTCAGCGCGCATGGTCGCATGCGCTCCCTTCGCACAGTTTCCGATGATGTCGATGACCCGGTAGAGATCCAATGGCTTGAGGACAACAGCGCAGACCGAGTTGGACGGGATCTTTTCGACCTCCATGCGACTTGCGGCAGTGAACACGATGATGTGCGGGTCCTGCCCGGGATTGTGTATTCGGACCTGTTCAATGAACTTGTAACCGTCGTCTAGGCGTGGGACCATGAGATCGAGGACGATCAGATCGAATGCTTCGTCCGGAGACGTGACCGCTTTCAGCCCTTCGGCACCATTCTCCGCGAGTACAACCTCGAAGTTAATGTTTCGAAGCGCACGGCTAAGAACGAGACGGAGGCTGCGATCGCTGTCAACGATCAGAACGCCTCGGCCTCGGCCATCAAGGTGGCGCATTCGCTTCGTGATCATCGGACGAGACCCTCGCGGCTCTTGAACGGGAGGCTGTTCACCGGTGCCTCAGCGTGAGCCAGAGTACCACTTAGAAAAGGCTGCGGCTCACTTGAACTCTGACATCGCATCCGGTGCAGTAGTCCGAGTTTTCTGGGTCCGGGTGTCGATGCGATTCGCTTCCTCACGCTTTTCGCGCTGGAACTGCTCGACGGGTGTGCCTGCAATGCAGCGAGAGGGGGCTCACAGATCGATGCATCAGCCATTTCCTCCTTGTTGGCGAGACGAACCGAGGACGAACGATGGGCAGCCGCCGCCTGCTACGCTCGCAGCAACCGTGAGTTTGAGGTTCCTTCCGCAGTGGCATCAACGCGGTCGCACCAATCATCGCGCCGAACGTCCAGTGTCGGCCCATCTCGGATGATTTCTGCCGCTCCCGATGTTCAGCAATCCCATGCCTGAGTACAGCGCACTTCGTGCCGAAGACGTACCTCCATCCGTGGTGCGATCCAGCGCACCTGAGGGTCAAACGCCATACGTGTGGTGCTTTCCGAAAGGTGGAGGAGCGTCTCGCAAGAAATCGCCGAAGAAACTATTCACTGACACCGACATGTACACGGTGAGGGGCGTTGATGGATCAAGGGACCTGACGCTCGAACATGGGTTGAGCGAACTTGAGAGTGACTTCGCAACGATTCGTTGAGAAGTTGAGAGCTCGCGAAGACCTTACGTTCTACGAGAGGCTCGCGCTCTGCGCCTTCGCCGCCGCGATGGAGGTCCGAACCAAGGCGAAAAAAGATCACCAGTCAAGTCAGTGGGGCCAGACGTTGGCCATGATGAAGAGCATCAGGGACCAGTTTCGATCAGCTTCTCCGAGGAACGCGAGGCGCTCGAACGGTTTTCGCCTCCACCGCCAGCCGACGGTCGTCCCTCCATGTCCATCGAGGATGTCGAAAGGATGGTCGAGCAGCCTATGGCGGAGGTTCTTCCCGCAGCGATTCGCGTCGTGACGCCGATCCTGATGCACATGAACATGGGCATCGTAGAGACCGACGACCCACAGGGATTCATTACATCTGATGACCCGTGCGCGCGGTACGACCCTGAACTGGTGAAGCTGCCGCCGTTTTACCGCGACGTGAATCTCATGTCGCCAACAGTCGAAGTGACGCTACCAATCAGCCCGCGCATGATGGTGCTGTTCAACCGCCGAGGCTTCGACGACCGGTTCTCCGCACCGGCTAACATGATCGATTTCTACAAGCGGCTTGCGCATGGCTTTGCCTCGGAAATCTTCGTCACGAATCAGGATTCAACGAAGCAGTACTGGTTTGACCGAGAACCCTTGCCCGACTACGCGTGGGAAAACACGAGGGGGTCGGGCCGGTAGAAGGATAGTGAACAGCGCGGCCCGGCGCTGGGGGGCCTTCTGGCGCCTCGAACCGGTGGAACCTGAAGAAATCGAACCAGCTACTCCCGCCGGGATGGCGGGCTGAGCGCAAACATGATCAAGCGTGGGACGGCTTGATGCCGTGGTTCGTTGAGTACCTGAGCGACAAGCCCGCGCTACGAAGCGTCAGCTATCTCGGGACGTGGTATCGGACCGCACGAACAGTTCTGGCGCTTGCTGAGGGATGAACGGCGCCTGCCAACGGGGCACATTCTGGGCATATTCGTCTGCATCGAGCAATTTAAACCGCTGAATCCACGAGCGATACGACGCCACAACCGAGGGTTCGAATCCCGTATGCGCTACCAACCTTCCGCGCTGTTCCCTCAGAGTAGAATGCGTCGATGAGCGATGAAGATCTGAAGCGCCTCTTCGATCTGATGCGGCAGGAGAACGTCGCAGGTCACATCGATACGCGTCGGCACGTCGACGAGGCAGCCTCGGAGACTCGCCGCCACTTCGACGTTCTCTCCGAAGCGGCGCGGCAGGACGTTCAACTCGTCGCCGAGTCCGTCACCCTTCTGAACGAGAAACTCGCCCGCACCGACGAAACGATCGAGCGAAGCGCCGCCGAAACTCAGGCGATGATCAAATTCTCCCACGCGGAGATCGACCGACGCATGCGCTCACTCGAGGGCGCGGTCTCCGACCTGCAGGCACGCGTGGAACGACTGGAAGGTTCTGCCCACTAACCCTTCGAGCGCACGTCGAACCCGTCTGGCAGGACCCGCAAGGAAACCTCCGCGTCACGATCTGTGAGGGTGGCGCAACCGGTTTTCGCCTGCTGGACGGGGGTGACGAAGCGGACTACTCCGGCGCGCTCGAGTTCGCCGGCGTCTGGGTGGCGTGCGTGGTGCGCTTCGAATTCGTTCCCTACCAGACGTCCTCACGCACCAGCCTCGCCCACGCGAACCGCCCCTCCCCTCCCCCTGCGAGTAGAATCGTGCCCTTCCAACCAACCGTTCCAGGAGGAGCACCGATGAGCATTCGAAAGGCCGGCTGTGCTTTGGTGTTGTGCGCGTTTCTCGTCCATCCGTGGCGGCTCTTTGCTCAGGATGCGAAGGGTGCGTTCGGGGAGGTTTTCGAGGTGCGCGTGACGAATGTGGACATCGTCGCCACCGATTCCAAGGGGAATCCGATCCCGGGTCTCACGGAAGCCAGCTTCGAGATCTATGAAGACGGCAAGCGGCAGGAGATCACGAACTTCTCCGAGAT